>CAYNZS010000397.1:0-1630 GCA_964401695.1 uncultured Nitrospirales bacterium | reverse complement strand
CCGGAGGATAGGGCAACGCTGGGAAGCGACCCGAGCGCCGTGGCGGGGCCGAACACGGTGAAGTGAGGCGGGGCTTGGCGCGGGCCACTTCTAGAACTTCGCGTACGCAGAGGTCCGCGACAAGGGTCAGTTCTCTGCCGATCGTTACCGAATCGATATCTTGGAGCAGTTCGCGCATGCCCACCCGGAGGATCTGGGCGTTGCGCAGACGGTAGAGGGCGGCGTCCGGGTCGCTGGCGCTCTTGAGAAGCGCGACTTCGCGAAACGTTTGGCGGACGTGGGCCGAGTGGGGGCGCGCCGCGTCGCCGTTCGCCTGCCGCGCGAGCTCGCCGCGCGCGGAACCGGGGTTCGCGAAGCCCAGTTCGCGCAGCCTATCCAGTCCGTGTTCTGCTTCCGCGCTGGGGTTTAGCAGTTCGGTTAGCCAGAGGTCGCCCGATCCTTGCGCATCGAAGAACTGATCCAATATCTGGCGTGTTTCATCGCTGCGGTCGCGGTAGCCCACCATGAATGCGTCGCCCGACTGATACCCCAGCCGCCGGCCGAAGTCGTCCAGATCGTGCGGATCGGTAGGCAGGGCGTGGCGCTGCTGGCTTCCCTCGATTTGAAGGCGGTGTTCCACCTGCCGCAGGAAGACGTAATTTCGAGATAGCGCCAGCGCCTCGAATGCGCTGAGCAGCCTCTCGTTGCCGAGGGCTTCTATGGTGTCGAGGGTGTTTGTCAAACGGAGCCCAGGTTTGCGCCCGCCGTTGAGCAGTTGCAGCATCTGGACGGTAAATTCGATGTCTCGAATGCCGCCCCGGCCGAGTTTTACCTCGTTATCCGTCTGCCCCTTGTCCGCGGTCTGCGCTTCCGCGGCCCGTTTGGTCTCGCGAATATCTTCGAGCGTAGAGTCGTCGAAATACTTCGGAAAGACGAAGGGACGCGTCAGCTCGATAAGGCGTTTCCCCAACGCCAAATCGCCCGCGACAGGGCGAACCTTGATGAGGGCCTGCCGCTCCCACGGACGGCCCTGCATCTCCTAATAAACGAGGCAGTCGCTGAGGCTCGTCGCGAGGGCGGCCATGCGCCCGTACAGCCGAAGGCGCAGATCGACCCGGAACACTTGCCCGTCGGCCGTCTTATCGGCGAGCGCCTTGATGATCTGCTCTCCGAGACGGTGGAAATACTCCGCATTATGGATCGCCTCGCTGGTGCCACCCGTTGTCTCGCCCTCGTCGGAGTAGACGAAGATGAGGTCTATATCCGAACTGAAATTCAGCTCGCGGCCGCCGAGTTTTCCCATGCCCAACACCACGAACGCCGCTTCGCTGGCCTCGCCGTTCTCGCTGGCGGCCATGGGAGTTCCGTATCGCGCGCGCATCGTATCGCTTGCTATGCCTTAGGCCGCTTCCGCCATGACGTCGGCGAGATTAGACGGGTCTTCCGGTACGGACGGCAACAGGGCGTAGCAATGTACGTCTCGTGTTCCGATCCGAAGGATCTCGCGGCGCTGAATGTTCCGTAATACCGCATGGCGCCGCGTGACGGAGTCCTCTTGGGCGAGAAGGCCATCGCTCCCCTCGAGCAAAGTGGTCAAGCGCGATTCCGCATGGGCGCGATCCTCGAAACGTATTTCGTCAAACGACGCTAG
>CAYNZS010000396.1:0-1650 GCA_964401695.1 uncultured Nitrospirales bacterium | reverse complement strand
GCTAACAACCATGCGAATAAACAGGCTGCGTAACCGCAAAACTCTAGGCTAGCCCCGTATATCTGTTCGAGGTCAGCGGCTCTGAAAGTTAGGGGTCCGTTTTTCGAGCAGAGCGCTCACGCCTTCTCTGTAATCTTCAGTCTCGATGGTGCGCGACTGAAGATCGGCTTCGCCTTGGGCCGCCTTCACGGGATCCCAATCGGCGTTGTTGTACAGCGAACGTTTGGCCCAGCGGTTGGCGATGGGCGCGCAGGCCGCGATTTCTTGGGCCAACGCCCACGACTTATCCCACACTTCTTCGGGTGCGACGGCGTAGTTGGCGAGACCCATTTCGGCCGCTTCCGCGCCGGTGATGATTCGTCCGGTGAGGATCAGCTCGGCCGCCTTCGGCAGCCCGACAAGCCGTGGCAGCAGGTACGTCGTCGCCATGCCTGGGTGAAGCCCCAGCTTGGTAAAGTTGACGCCATACTTCGCTTCTCGATTCGCCACGCGGAAGTCGCACACGAGCGCCAAGCCCATCCCGCCGCCGATGGCATGGCCGTTTAGCGCGCCCACGACCGGCACCTCGATGTCCAGCACGGTGAGGAACGGCCTGTACATGCCGAAGGAGCGTTCATTCGGCGGCAAATCGGCCACACGCCGCTGCGCGCCCGATTTGAAATCGGCACCTGCGCAGAAACTCTTCCCTTTACCGGTGACGACCACGCACCGCACCGACGCGTCCTCTATGACTCGTGCGACCGAAGCGATGAAGCCGTCGAGCACATCATCGGTCATGCTGTTGCGGTTCTCTGGGCGGTTCAACGTAATCGTCGCGATGTTGTCGCGCACTTCGTATAGTACGGCGCCTTCGGCCATTATTTGCCCCTCGAGTTACTATGTCGTTGGTCAAGTATCGCCGCCCGGATGGCAATGTGGTGGCGTCATGAAAGCCCGATAATACCATAAGAACGGAGGATGGGCTTCTGGACGGACCGGCGACTTAGGGCAATCGCACCAAGAATCACATGTCCGGCAGGATTTCTTCGAGATAGCCATCATCCCATCGCCTGTAGCTTAAGCGCTTTCGTTCACAAGGCTTATTCCGTTTGGGGCGCTGGGTTGTAATGCCACGATTCCGCGGTCCAAAGGTGTAATGAAGAAAGCATAGAGACCAGAGTTGGGCCTGCTTGAATGTAGACTCTGTGAAATCAGCGTAAAGCTACAGTTGCGTCGTTGCCAGTTCCATGCGAATTCGAAAGCGAAATCTCGATCTAGCAAAAGAGGCGATCCTTTTCAAGAAGTGAGGAAGCGCTGGTGCGGAGAGGAGCAGTTCGATGAAGCGAATCGCGTTAATAGGGGTGACCGCAGCCGTATTGATCGGGGCGGGTGCGGCGTACCTCGCGTTGATAGGGGAAGAGGCAGAGAAGGACCTGCCTGGGAATTCGGATGGGGCCAATGTCGAGGCGGCGGCAGTTACCGAGGCGAAGACATACACCGAGGAGGAGCTGAAAACAAAGAGGCTTGACGAACTGCTTACCCATCGGCAGGAACTGCTGGATGCGCGAGGTGGCCCACCATCCTCAGCGACGCATTTCTATTTGAGCCCCAATCCGAGACCCATCTTCTACAGTTGGGCTCTGATTTTGCCTGATTTTACGTTGTAAGTCC
>CAYNZS010000395.1:0-1676 GCA_964401695.1 uncultured Nitrospirales bacterium | reverse complement strand
TCAATAACGTGCCCGTGGTGGTCACGGGCGCCCATATGGGAAATGTCGGCTCAAGGCTCTAGACTAGGCCAGCGCGTTGGTTCGCCCCCGGGACCCGGCCCCGCGCCGCTAACCGCGATCCTGCGCAGGCCATGCCACCCATCTCGAGTGACCTATTCCTTTTGGTTCCTGACACCGTCACGCCCAGCGCCAGGGCGTTCCCCGCGCGATTTTATTGGTTCTTGCATCGCTGAGTCTCGATGAAGATGAGGTATACTGTGAATAGATAGGAGACTCTGCCGGAAGGCGCTTCGCTTGCGGGACCCCAGACGACCCAGATAG
This sequence comes from uncultured Nitrospirales bacterium, assembly GCA_964401695.1. Taxonomy (GTDB): domain Bacteria; phylum Hydrogenedentota; class Hydrogenedentia; order Hydrogenedentales; genus JAPYPO01. Next base: position 1,355 of record CAYNZS010000395.1, on the reverse strand, counting down.
GATTTTCACATGGGGCCGATGAATTTGGCGCATCGGCATTGGAACCGTTTAGGCATCGGGAACGGTTGAGGTATCTGGCGTGACTCAACTCAGTATTAATGAACGGCCGATCTTGAACCACCCAAACATGGTGCTGGGCTTCTCGGGGTGGATGGATGGCGGCGAATCCCGAAGCCCCGAATCCGAGCGCCGCTGAGAACGAGCGGGAGGGCTAGTCCCTCTGGGAACCCCTTTGTGAATCCAGGCCGGAGCTTGCTAGACTTGTGGCAAGTAGTCCGCGGCGGCACCACCCCTCAGATTTGGACCGCGCGAACTGACTATCGAAAGCGGCCTGATCGGAATTCATGGACATCAAGCACTCCTTCTACGTCACCGTCCCACAGTCGTTCGATGTCAAGCGATTCGAGAACGTCGCATGCAATTTGTGTGGCGGAACCGAATTCAAGCTCCTGATGCAGGAACTCGACTTTGATATCCGCGTGTGCAAATCGTGCGAACTCGTTTACGTCTCTCCACAGCCGATCGAAGACGAACTTCCCCGGTTCTACGACGAATTCTACGCGGACATGTCGAAGAGGGATATCGAAGCCCGCTCACTTGGCCTCACGGAAGCACATCTGCGCAAGATTGTCATGGAGCGCTGCCCGGACGGCGGACGCTATCTCGAAGTCGGCTGCGGACCGGGCCGCCTCATGCGGACCATCGCCGACCTGCCTTGGGAGTTCGAGGCCTTCGAACTCAATGAGAAGGCCGCGGAATACGCGCGAAGAGACGTGCCGCAAGCGGCCATCCACAACACCAGCATCACGGAAATCGATTTCGAGCCAGAATCGCGCGACCTCGTGACCATCATCGGCGTACTCGAGCACATGAAAGACCCCATGGCCACGCTCACGAAAATGACCAAGTGGCTTGCGCCGGGCGGCGTTATCCTGATCCAGGTGCCCTACATCCAGCACGTCATGCGGATCAAGAAATGGTTCGCGCCCTGGGCGCCCGTCCACTTCGAAGCCCCGAGGCATCTATTCGATTTTTCTCCTAAAACGCTCGCACACTACTTGCGCAAACTCGGCTACACCGACATCCACGTCGAAGTCGCCCGCCCCTGCATGAGCCGAGGCCCCATCGGCACCGCAATGATATGGGCACTCAAAGCCGCGGGAATCGCCCTCTACCGCCTCAGTGGAAGACGCTACGTCTACCCACTCGCCTGCGCCATCGTCGTCCACGCGCGCAAAGCCACCTGATTTCGTTCGTGTGCGATGCCTGGATTCAAGCTCCAAGTGCAACACGGTGTTCTTCTCGTTGTTCTAGAAAGACTTCCTATGGTGTCTGGTATCCGGGTATTTTTCTTG
>CAYNZS010000394.1:0-1714 GCA_964401695.1 uncultured Nitrospirales bacterium | reverse complement strand
TCGATACGCCAGAAGCCCAATGAAATGGAGATACTTCGCTTCGCTCAGCATGACGAATAAGATGGAAACAGCATGAATCAATACAGTAGCCTGCGGCGGGAAAGGGCGGCTGCGGCCGGGAGGGTAAACGGGAAGTATCCGCTCTCATCCCCATGATCTCGAATAACGTTCTTGCCCTTCGACGGTAGTAATGGGCAGGAGCATTAGAATGAATCATCTCAAATCATACGCATTCGCGCTAGTCTTCTCTGGGCTTCTTGGATTTTGGCTCTCGTTCCACGCTCCTCCGTGGGAATGCATTCAAAAGACTTTGCCGACAGACGAACTAAGGCGATCTCGACCTGAACGTGCCAGCCCTTTCTTCCCGCGTCGCTCCGAACGCGGCGTAGCCGCAACTGAACTTGTCAATTTTCCCGCCAGGAAACCCGCACTTCCCCTGTGGCGAGTCCAGATCCGTCACGCCGGAAATTGGGATAAGGAAGTCTCAAACCAAAGAGACCAAGAAAAAGCGAACCGTAACACCCCCGTGCCAAGGGGAATTGTGAAAGAAACACGGTTTAGGTTGAGGGGATTATCTGAATGTGGGACCGCCGGGGGCGGCGTCACCACATTCGTGCTTTTGAACAACAAGAAGCCATGAAAACACAGGTGTTTCTTGACAAGCTTTTTCGGTGTCTTTCTTCCAGTGGGGGCCATATGCCTTATGCGATGCGCCAAGCATGTAACCGATACTTGGCTATCATGTACCTATAGGGTGTAGAGTGGGGGGCGGCGGCATGTCCTTTGTTTTTGGGTGGACGTGAGCGTGAATGCTGAATACCGGAATATGGCGTTGAATCCGTGCTGAACCCACGGCAGGGGGAACAGATTGCCCGTACTAGCTTGGACCCTCGCTACGCGATTCATTCTTGGATCCTGAATCGTCGGTTCGGGGAATTCGTGGAGTGCTATCGACGCGCAATGAAGTTAGCCTTTAACGCATTGGAGGAACGAGGAAGGGATACCGGCATGAAGAGAAAATCAATCTATCAGCCACTGAAACACTCGGTCGCGCTGCTGGCCATGGGGCTTATGGCATTCGCCGTGGCCATGGCGGACGCGCAACGCGGCACAGGCGGCCCCCGAATGTCGCAAGAAGACCGCGAAGCGGCCTGGACGCTCGAGGCGAAAGGAGTTGCCCACGATATCGGCGCTTCGGGCGAGGAGTCGGGAAAAATTGTGACGGCGTATATCGCGGCCCGCGCGAGCCACGGCGCGGCCATGCGCGAGGCCCGTGAGAACAGCGGCGGCGGGAGGGGCAATTTCCAAGCGTATCGCGCAATCACCACGAAGGAGCGAGACACGTTGAGCAAGGCGCTCGCGGAAATTGTGTCGACTGAGAAAGCGGCGGCTGCGACCGAGTCCCTCGGCACCTTCAACAACCAGTGGGATCGAATGGCGAGCGCCGTGGCTGCTTTTGGTCTGGCGGAAGAAAAGCAGAACGCTTGCCTGACGATGATCGCCAAGCACGTGGTGACCTCGGACAAGGTCCGCCGCGAAGCCTTCGCCAACCAAGATTTCCAGTCCTTTCGAGTGACTTCGCAGGAGCAGAAATCTGCCCTGGACGAGCAGATGGCGGCACAACTTTCAGAAGAGCAACTGGCCACATGGAAAGAAAGGACCACACGGCGTCGCGGCCCTGGTGGCCGTAGGCCGGGAAACTAGTTCGACCAAC
>CAYNZS010000393.1:800-1741 GCA_964401695.1 uncultured Nitrospirales bacterium | reverse complement strand
CCTTCCGGATAATCCCCGATAGCTCAGTTGGTAGAGCAGCTGGCTGTTAACCAGCTTGTCGCAAGTTCGAGTCTTGCTCGGGGAGCCATTCGGAATAGCTAAGCTGAATGGGGCCAATAGGCTCTTTACCCACCATCGGTGGAGCGGCAAGAACCCTCAAATTCAAGGGGTAGTACTACCCCTTGAAAACGAGAGGAGCCGATCCGATGCCGAAAACGAAGCAACGCCGCAAGTACACCCCCCGCGCGCCCGCCATCCCGAACTACCTCCGCCACAAGGCCACCGGCCAAGGCTATGCCCGCGTGAATGGCCGACAGATCTACTTCGGCGATTACGACGAGCCTGAGTCGAGGCAGCGCTACGACGCGGCCATCGCCCGATACCTCGCGAATAACCGGACGCTGCCCGGCGCCCAGGCCGACTTGACGATTGTCGAGCTGTGCGCCGACTACCTTCGGTTCGCCGAAGGCTACTACGGCAATTCATCTACGATGACGTGGGTTCGCGAGGCCATCCGAATTCTTAGAAGATTGTACGGATCTTCGCCCGCGGCGGAATTCTCTCCGCTCAAATTGCAGGATTGCCGCCAGGTGTGGATCGAACGGGGGCTCGCGCGAAAAACAGTCAATTCTTACGTGTCAACGACGAAGCGGATATTCAAGTGGGCATCGGCTCAAGAGAAAGTTCCGGGCGAAACCTATCAGGCCCTGCAAAGTGTAGGCGGTATCAAGCGGGGGCGCACGAACGCGGCCGAAACCGCAAAGGTCCAGCCGGTTGCCGACAAGGACATCGAGGCGATCCGCCCATTCGTAAGCCGCCAGATATGGGCACTCGTTCAATTGCAGCTACTCACGGCGGCGCGCGGCGGCGAGTTGGTGAAACTGAGGCCCGTGGATATCGACATGGAAGGCGAGGTTTGGATTGCCCGCCCCCAAGATCAC
>CAYNZS010000393.1:0-790 GCA_964401695.1 uncultured Nitrospirales bacterium | reverse complement strand
CAAATTGGCCTTCAAGGAAAAGGCGCGCGAACTGTTTATCGGTCCGGCTGCGCAGAGACTTCTCCGCGACTTCCTGCTACGTGAACCGGACGCTTACCTATTCTCGCCAAGAGAGGCAGAGCGGGACCGGCACGCGGCAGCGCCCACACACCGACGAAAGCGGCAGAGGCCCGATCCGAAGAAAACCGAACGTAAGGTCGGCGCTCACTACACGCCCGACAGTTACCGGCGCTGCGTTGCGCGAGCGTGTGAAGCCGCCGGAATTGAGACGTGGACGCCACATCGATTGCGGCACAATGCGGCGACGACGATTAGGCGCGAGTACGGGATCGAGGCAGCGCAATTGATACTCGGCCACGCGAACGGCGCGATCACAGAAATCTATGCCGAACGGGACCGCGCGAAGGCGCTTTCAATCGTCGCAGAGATCGGATAGTCTTTTCGCGCGGGGGCTAGGTTATCGAGACCGAAAAGCTGTTACCGTGGCAGCCCGCCCCTTGCGCTTTCTTTTCCACGGAACCCGACGGAGGTGCGCGACATGGCAGGCAAAAAAAAAAGAAGACGGCTCGATCAAGCGAGGGAAAACCGCCATCCTTGGCCGAGTCCATTGATATGCTGATCGACGGCGTAGGTTGGAACTTTGAACTCCTCGTCAACGACATCAAAGTTAAGGGCGAATTGCCATCCTTCAACCTGATTGTGAACTCATCGCCGGAAACTGAGGGCGAATCACGAGCGGATGTTCGCGATCAGGATAGAGACCATCAAGACGAAGCGTCCGCCGAATCAG
>CAYNZS010000392.1:0-1747 GCA_964401695.1 uncultured Nitrospirales bacterium | reverse complement strand
CCGTCGCATGTTGTGGCGATACGTGATCGGCAAGTTGATGGAGGGGGGGGCCTCCCGAAGCCATCGCGGTCCGGTTGCCGTTGGGGTTTCCCGACGACGCAACGATGCGCATTAGCCATGAGGCGATTTACCGTACGCTCTACTTGGACAAACGCTGGCATCATCTCATCAAATACCTGCCCCAGGCGCGCCCCAAACGGCGTAAACGCGGTCAAGGGAAAACATCGCGCGGCCCCGGTATCCCCAACCGTGTGGGCATTGAACAGCGCCCCGCCATCGTCGAAGAACGCTCCCGTTTGGGCGACCGGGAAGGCGGCACCAGCGTCGGCCCCGATGGCGTCGATGACGGCGGCAAAGGGGACGACATTTCGTGGGATATGGTTGGGTGACCGTGGGAGCCGGTTGCCGATCAGATAACTGCCGCCGGAATGTGTTCCGCGGGTCTCACCGCCTTGAAGCCTATGGCATTCGCCTCTTTGCAGCCGGGAACGCAGACGCCACAGCCCCAGCACTTTTTCGGGTCGACGATTGCTTTCATCTTCTTCGATTTTCTTGAGGCTTTGCCCTTTGCCGCTTTATCGGGTTTCACCAAATCGATAGCGTCGAACTGGCAGCGATCGACACAATCCTGGCATCCGTCGCACTTGTCTTGATCGATGATGGCTTCGAAGCGGCTCTTTTCCCACGCCTTGCCGATGGGTTCGTCGAGTATGTCCATGGAAACGTAGTTGGCGCAACAGTCTCGGCAGCAATTGCAGTTGAAGTGCATCCCCGTCATCCGGTCGCTGTTGACCCAGATGTGGAGAAGCGCGTCCTCCTCCATGTCGTCTACCAGTTCGAGGGCTTCCTCAATGCTGAGTGCCTTTCCCGAGCCGCGTTTGATGACATAATCCGCGGCACGTCCGAACTGCAGGCAGTTCCAACGTTCGCCTTCGTCGCAATGTTGACAGGGCTCGTCCACGCCGGCCGTGCGAACGCGGCATGCGCAGGGCACGACGGCGATGAGTTCCTGAGCCCTCATGAGTTCGCGGAAGTCTTCGCAGGGGAGGACGTCGTCGGTGTTTTCGAACGCCTTGTACACGGGCACGATGCGCAACGCGGGCGAGGCCTGGGAGGTTTGAGATGCGCCCATGTCCGGATACCACTCGTTGAGGCAGAAGTCCTGCCATTGATCGAGAAAGACCTGGTCTTTGACGATGTCCACTTGCTTTGTAGCCAGGGTGGCGTCGTGGAGTTGTCCAACGCTGCGGGCGAAACGGTAATACTCGCGCGTAATGAAGTCGCCGCGCACGAAGACCACGCCTTTCGAGAACAGGGCGTCTAGGCTCTCCTTGATCTCCGCCTCGTCGAAACCGGTCTGCTCGGCCACTTCGGGAACCGTACCGGGCAGGGCCACGGACATCCGCGCCTGGTCGGGCGTTATCAAGGACTCAAGAATCGAGAGCAACCGTTCGGACCTACCATACCCCAGTTGCTCCGTAAGCACTGCATAGGCATCATCTGCATTCATTGCGGCAATCTCCTCTTTCGGGCTCTATTCCGGTGATAAGCAACACCTCAAGCTGCCCGAGTAGAGCAGATTCTCCGATGGAGTTCAAACAGAGCTCTTCTCACGCAAAGACGGGAAGAAGAAGCCAACCTACTTCAATGCCGAACCGCTATTGCTCGCCGCTCACTGTTATCCTAAATCGCTCTAAGCCGACATTTCCCATATGGGCGCCCGTGACCACCACGGGCACGTTATTGA
>CAYNZS010000391.1:0-1779 GCA_964401695.1 uncultured Nitrospirales bacterium | reverse complement strand
CCGCCGAGATGGTCTTGTACTCGCGAAGCATCGTCGGAAGCTTGAGTAACTTAAGATAGTGATTTAGTAGTACGGTTGGTTCTTTGGCGCCCATCAGTGCAGCCCTCCTTCCTGGAGGCGGCTCGCGATGAGTTGACGGTACGCCGTCAGATCGGGCGACTGGACGACCACGCCCTGGAGGTGCTCGCGTCCCTCTAGTCGGAACGTGGGCGGAGCGAAGGGTTCGTCGGGATAGAGGTATTGGGCAATCACGTCGCGGTTGCAGCGACGCAACCGCAAGGCCTTGTCGATAGCTTCCGCGACTTTATTGGCGGAATGCTTTTCCAACAGTTGCAGCACGCGGATAAACTCGCGCGTCCCCGCCGCCTTCGCGTCCTCTTCGAGGCGCGTGCGCAAGTGCTGGAAACTCTCGGGCAACTTCCATTCGGACAAGGGGCGCGCATAATCCAGCGCGCCAGGCTTGCGTTCGAGCAGTTCAAGGTAATGCAACGGCTCGAATGCGATGTCCTCTTTGTGCCATATCCGCCCGTGTTCCGCGATGATGGAATCTTGTCGGCAGACGCGAATATGGTCCACGTAGCCTTTAACGACGACAGCGTGATGGGCGTAGCGCACCGGTACCGAATAGTCATTGCAGTCGAAACGGACCAGGGAGAACTTGTTGGCTTCCGTGGACACTTTGCGGCACGCGTCGAAGGGCGCTTCGGGCAACGGGAGCAGGACGGCCTGGTCCTCTTTGAGCAATTCTTTCTTGGCCGCGCCTTTACCGCGCACGCGCCGTTCTAGATTGTCCCGGCAACACTGTTCGAGATATGCGTTGAGTTCCTCGAAGTCTTTCACCTGCGGCACGGGGACAAGGAAGTTAAGCCGAGCGAATTTCACCACGCCCTCGACGATGCCCTTCTCGTTCGGCTGGCGCACCCGGCAGAAGTGTTCTTCGAAGAGGTAGTGGCTTTGCAGTTGCAAGAAGCCATCCGTCAGCTCGCGCGCATGCACGCCGATGATCTTCGACACGCTAGTCTTGGCGTTGTCGTAGCTGATGCGAGTCGGTACGCCCCCATAATAGCGGAAGGCCTGAACGTGCCCGTCCTGGAACGTCTCCGTGCATTCGCGCGGGTACGCGCGGACATACATGGCGCCCGAGTTCGACAGCGTCATGGCGAAGAACATAACCTTGCGCAGTTTGCCTTCCATCTTCACCAAGGCTTGCCCGAAATCCATCTGCGCTTCGCCCGGCGCATGGGCCAGCGGCACGAACGTTTCCTGCGAGGTGCGCTTCAAGACGCGCACCGCCTCCTTCACCTGCGTGTAGCCCCCTTCATACCCCTGCCCTTGGATCAATTCGAAGATGCGCTTCGCCGTATGCCGCTGCTTCTTCGGCATCTCCTTATCCGACTTGATGGTGTCGGCAATGAACTCGATATAGGGTCCCAACTTCGGCTTCGAACGGTCTGGACACTGGAACTCCGGTGGTGAGGAATGTTCCAGCATCTTCTTAACCGTTTCGTAATGCAGCCCCGTTTCCCGTTGGATCTCGCGGATACTGACGCCACCCCGCAAAACCCGCATGCGTATCTCATGCCATTGATTCATATCGCGATACACTCCTTGTTTCCTCCTGCGGAATATCGGAGCTCAATGCCCCGATTCCCCAGGAGTCTACCAAGGGTGCTTCACTTCTCGACCGCCCTAATGGGCGCTACATTTCTCGACCGCCGTTTCTAGACGCATTCGCCGGCAAGGAAGCGGCCTATTCGTTCTCGTGGCGTCATTTCCCTC
>CAYNZS010000390.1:0-1828 GCA_964401695.1 uncultured Nitrospirales bacterium | reverse complement strand
TCTTTCACGAAGAGCGGCGTCGGGGCCACAGACGCAAGCGCGACCCGCGCCGACGCGATGGCGCCGTTGTCCAGAACAACCGACACGCCCGCGCCGACAACGGCGATATCCATCTCATTGCGAGGTATAAACCGAGTGTAGCGGGCCCCGGAATTGGGCGCTGGAGCGGGGAAGCGCAACGACACCAACATCTCGCCCTTCCGCAAGACCGTTTGCCTGGGAGCGGTGCAGAAGTCCTCGACGGGTACCGACCTGTCTCCGCCAGGGCCCGCGATGTGGGCGACGCCACCGAGGGCTATCATTGCGGGGATGGCGTCGCCACTGGGCGCGGCGTTGCAGAGGTTGTCGCCCAGAGTCGCCCTCCCCTGAATCTGAGTGCCCCCGATGAGCGAGGCGGCGTCGACGAGCCCAGGGTACGCTCGCGCGACCTCGGGATTGTTGTAGATCTTGTAGCAGGGGACCGCAGCGCCGAGAGTCAGTCCCGCCTGAGGATCGTACGCCACTTCGTTTAGCTCGGGAATGGATTTGACGTCCACCACGAAGTTGACGTGGTCCATCGCGCCCCCACGGAGCAGGACCAGCAGATTGGTTCCTCCGGCCAGAACGCGGGCACTTTCGCCGCGCTCGGCCAATAACTCGGAGGCCTCCTTCACCGAGTTGGGGCTCACGTAGTCAATCCAGTGCAACGGGCCACCTCCTTTTCGCGTTCTCTCGGACGTTACAGCATTGACGATTCGCTTTCAACAATGGACACGCTGGCTCCCCCCAACTGTGGCTTGACACCGCCCGGGGCGCGACCTAGTGTATTGACTCACAATTGGTGCAGCTTTTGAAAGCAAGGCAAAGCGCACCTTTTCTCTCATGCTGAACGAAGTGAAGGATCTCGATATTCCAGAAGTCCAATGGAATAGAGATACTTCGCTTCGCTCAGCATGACGGATAAGATGGAAACAGCATGAATCAATGCACTAGTATGTAATATCAATGTTGCATTATCCCGTTGAAGAGAGGAGCGAACCATGTCCGTAGCCGGCGTCTACAAACTTACCATGAATACCCCGATGGGGCTCCAGACCCCGACCCTCACCATCGTCGAGGAGGATGGCGCGGTTCGTGGCAATATGGTCGGTCAGTTGGGCACCAACGAATTCATTGGCGGCACCTCGGATGGCAACGCACCGACTTGGAACATGACCATCGAAGTCATGGGCCAGCGAATCGAGATGAGCTGCAACTGCACCGTCGAAGGAGACAGTATCAGCGGCGCGATGTCCTCCCCCATGGGCGGCGCCAATTTTACCGGCCAGAGGGAGGGCTAGTCCGGATAGCTCACCGGTTTTCTTGAAGTTATCGGCGTGGTTGAGTATTGGCGAAGCGCGGTCCCTCGGGAACGGGCCGCGCTCGCGCGCCGCTTCTTATTGCATAATCGATTTTGGTGTGGCCTTGAGCCGAGTTACTACGATGCTTTCTCCGTCGAGTAGCTTCTTCACGCGCGGGTGCTGGTCGTCTTTCCAGACCTCGCTTTCGTAGACCGCTTTGTACAAGCGTTTCCGCTCTTCTTCGTTTTCGAAGCGCCGGATCCAAATGTAGAGGTCCTCGTCGTTCTCGACGATGAAGCTTCCGACTATTGTCATGCCCATCGACGCCTGGAACGGGATGATCTCGTCGTCCATGAACTTGACCCACTCCTCGCGTTTGCCGGGAAACAAACGGTATTGCCTTAGCTCGAAGAACATGTCTTAACTCCTGTAGTCGCCTGGTTCTGATCCGTTGGGCTAGTCTAGAGTTTTGCGGTTTCTCTACCGTATTTTGTTGCAAATGGTGGGCC
>CAYNZS010000389.1:0-1863 GCA_964401695.1 uncultured Nitrospirales bacterium | reverse complement strand
GCTAAAAGTTCTGCGTGTAGCCAGTTACAGGCCCCGCCAGAGGTCCGCATCTACCACCCGGTCGCGCAAAGCAGCTGCGAAAAGGCCCTGGACGCAGTCGCTAGAAGGCTACGATTCGCGGCGGATACTCGCTCTGAGCGCGTGGAAGGGGAGGTTGTCGGAGCGTTTCGGCGCTCTGATGAATTACTTCGTTAGGGTGGTCCAACCCCCGTGCCGAAGGCAAAGTGTGAAAGTAACACGGCTCAGGTTCAGGGGATCATGTGAAGGTGGGTCAACACACTACAGCCAGATCAAGCGACCAATCTCCCCGCTGGTTTAGGAGGGGTCAGGGGAGGGTCGAAGGCGCGAAGGCCTTCGCGGTGTCGCCCGCGCCTTGAACGACGTCAACCGGAAACAAGAGACAGGCGTTTGTTGGGAGTATAAATCTGTTACGCAAGCCAAGTCTCGCAATAACGATAGAGCAAGTTATCCATTTGGATCGAGCACATCGACTATGGCGGTTGCGAAAACCGGTGTGTTCCTCTATGATTTGCGGAAATTTGTCAGCGCTGGCCACGGGCAGGTCCACATGGGCGATTTCGCCTACCACCCCTAGCACTACAACGCTAAATTATTTGGAGTGCGGAAGCAAGCTTTCGCACTCCTAAAGAGCGATAGCTAGGAAATCGACGATTCCGAAAGTTAGCGTTGTAGTGCTAGGAACCGGCAGTCTGCCGGAATCTAATAATCTTGGGATTCTTGTCTCATGGCTAAACGAAAACGAAAAACGCGACGGAATACGAATCCGAAGAAGAGTTCGGCGGAACAAACCGTCCCGGCGCCGGACAAGTCCGCGCCGCCCGCAGAGCCCCGGTTTCGCGGATGGCGCGGGCGCGTGGTTCTGGCGGGGTTCACGGTCGGCGTGCCCGCGCTGCTCTTTGCAGCCGTCGAGTTGGGCTTGCGCGTGTTGGGATATGGCTATCCCACGGCCTATTTCGTCCCGTGGGAAGTGGAAGGGCAGCCCCACTATGTGGAGAACCGAGCGTTTGGGAAGAGGTTCTTTTCGCCAGGCCTTGCGCAGCTGCCGCTTCATGCCATCGTACCGGCGGACAAGGAGGCGGGCACGGTCCGCATCTTCATTCTGGGCGCATCGGCCGCCCAGGGGTTTCCCCACATGAACATGGCCTTCAGTCGCATCCTTGAGGTGCTGCTCCAACATCGTTACCCCAAGACCCGTTTCGAGATCGTCAACACCGGTATCACGGCCATCAATTCACACGTCGTGTTGCCCGTCGCGCGCGACTGCGCGCGCCGCGACCCCGACCTCTTTATCGTCTACTTGGGCAACAACGAGGTGGTGGGACCCTTCGGCGCAGGCAGCGTCCTCAAGTCTTTTTCGGGCAACTTGCCCGTGATCCGAGCAGGGCTGGCGGTCAAACGCACCAAGACAGGCCAACTTGTGGATTCCCTTCTGTACGGCCTCGCGGCTCAGGCTGCACCCACGAGATTTACCGGCATGGATATGTTCATCGACAAGCAGGTCCGGCAGGATGACCCGCGCATGGAAGCCGTGTACCGCAACTTCGAACGCAACCTGGCCGACATTTCGCAGACTGCGCTGGACGTTGGGGCACGGGTCATCTTGTGTACCCTCGGCGTCAACGAAGGGGACTTAGCGCCGTTCGGCTCGCTGCATCCCCCCGGTTTGGGCGAAGAGCAGCAGGCCACATGGCAGGAGTACTTCGAGGCGGGCGTTGCGCTCGAGGAGGCCGGGAGCTGGACTGGCGCCATCGAGAGCTTCTCGCAGGCCGAGGCCCTTGACGGCACGTATGCGGAATTGCAGTTTCGCCTGGGACGTTGCGCCCGCGCGCTGGGCCGTTATGA
>CAYNZS010000388.1:0-1884 GCA_964401695.1 uncultured Nitrospirales bacterium | reverse complement strand
AAGGACTTACAACGTAAAATCAGGCAAAATCAGAGCCCAACTGTAGAAGATGGGTGTAAGCCTCGTTGAACGTGGCGCGCGAGTTTCATTTCGCGCTTGTACAGCAGAAGGGCGAAGGATGACCAACAATTGGAATTTCCGGCTATTTGTGGGCGTATTGCTTGTCGCGATTCCGGTGGCGACTTCGTCTGCTGAAATTAGACTGCAGCTAACGATTAACGGGGACATCGACGAACTCATCGAGGTCCTCGAGAAGTTGCGCGGCATGGGCGTCGACGTGGCTGTCGAGCCCTCGAATTCCGAACTGTCGAAGATTCAGGTGCGGAGCGTTACGGACGACAGGGAAAATAGGAAGGCGGCCGCTCCTCCTCCAGAGCCCGAAGAAGTTGGATTGGAGTTCCTATGGGCGAGGGCGCAGCCGAAACTGGCGGATCCGGGCAGCACCGTTCTGATCGAGGTCAAACTCAGTGATCCGTGGCGAGATGTCGAAACGATTGGGGCGGCGTTGAAGGGCGTCAAGCTCGAATTCGATCTTCTTGACACCGGAGACAGGGGGGATCGGGTGGCGAGGGACGGGATCTGGAGCTTCGGGCTCAATCTGCCGCTAAGCGCTGACTCCCGCCAATACAGCATACGTGTCGTCGCCTACGATAAGAATGGCGACGTTGTCTCCGTCGAGAACGAGCGGGGAGAACGAGTTCCATTGACTACGGAGATGTCGTTCGAGGTGAGCCGGTAATGCCAGTGCCTTCGAGCAGCGCCACGAATTCCGCTTCGTCTCGGACTCGGTCGAAGTCCGGGTCTTTCTCGCACTCCTTTCGAAATTTCTCCTCCAAGCGAATCGCCTCGGTCAAGTAAGGGAGGGCGGCCTCCAGATCGCCGTCACGGGCGTAGTGGCACGCGATGTTGTAGTGGCTAGCGGGGATGGTCGCGTCGAGTTCGATAACGCGCTCGTATTGCGCCCGCGCCTCGCTGTAGCGGCCCATAACCTCGAGGATGACGCCGTAGTTGTAGTGGGTGACGGCTCCTTCGGGGTCCATTTCGAGGGCGGCCAGAATCTGGTTGAGCGCCAGAACCATTCGCCCCTCGAGGCGGAACAAGATGGCCATATCGTTGAGCGGGCGGGGCCATTCGGGGTCGAGTTTCATTGCTTCGCCGAAGCTTTCCAGGGCCTCCGCTTCCCGGCCGAGGTCGAAGAGCGCGCTGCCCAGGTTGTTATGGGGCCAACTCCACTCGGGCCGAAGCGCGATGGCTTCGCGTAAGGCGGTTTCCGCGGCGCTAGAATCTCGTTCTCGGTAGTAGAGGAGTAGGCCCAACGCGTAGCGTGTCTCCGCCGAGTCCGCTGTGGGATCTTCGGCTAGCGCGGCCAGAGCCTCGACGACGCGCTGCGTGGGAGTGCGGCGCACGCGCGGATCGTTTTCGAGAAGGGCGAACATCTGCTTCGCGAGGCCGTTCGCGTCGGCGGCGGGGAGTTCGCGCGCGTTGCCCGTGCCGGGTTTGTCGCGCGCGTACAGCACGGCGACCGCCACAATGAAGATGGCAGTGGTGGCCAGCCATAGGTTCTTGTGTGACATGAACGTCCGGTATCCATCGCAATGTAGCGTGGCCGCACTCGACTGCACGGCAATCTTCTTTCGGCTACGAATACTATCACACAAGATTCCGGTGAAACGGACTCGGCACGAGCAACTTCGTGTGGATAGGCGGCGCCGGCCCCGGCGAGATATCCGGGTCAGCAACCACTGGCAGAGTCGGTGGCTTAATGATGAGTCAGTAACCACCAGCAGAGCTGGTGGCCTGAGGAAGGCCCCTAAAAGGGGCCTGTTAGTTTACTACGCTGGCCACAATTCATGTTGCACGTCGCTCTGCGTTCGACGATGCCGC
>CAYNZS010000387.1:0-1895 GCA_964401695.1 uncultured Nitrospirales bacterium | reverse complement strand
GCGGAATCGGAACGAACCCTTGGTCGAAGTAACGCAGATCAAGGGAACCTCGGAAGTTCATCCGGCGTTGAGCCCAAACGATGAGTTCGCGGACTTCGAGTTATTCGAGACATACGTTGCCAAAGATCGGGATGGCAACTACATGCCTATCACGAACTTCAAGGGAAGCTACGTGCGTTCCGCCTACCGCACGGGCCTGGAGTTTCAAGACATGCGGGGATTCAACCCTTACCGCTTCGGCCTCGTTGCCGCCTCTGACAGCCATTCCGGCGTTATCCCGATTGAGGAAAACAACTTCTCCGGCCCTACGAGGCAATCTGTCGTCACGCCAGAACGGGCTGCCAGAGGCCGCGTGGGTTCCGCCTTCTTGAGTCGGTGCGGCGCATCGGGACTGGCTGGCGTCTGGTCCGAAGAGAATACGCGGGAGAGCATATTCGAGACGCTCGAGCGCAAAGAAACTTGGGGCACCACGGGGCCGCGCATCCAGGTGCGCGTCTTCGCGGGCTTCGATATGGCGGGTGTAAGGCCCGGCGAGGCTGACTGGGTTGAAACGGCCTATGAGAAAGGCGTCCCCATGGGAGGCGAGTTGAAGGCCAGCGATGCGACCGGCGCACCCACGTTTGCGCTCTGGGCCATTAAGGATCCCGACACCGCGAATCTAGATCGAATTCAAGTTGTAAAAGTTTGGTCCAGCGGCGGCGTGAGCCACGAGCAGAATTATGATGCGGTATGGTCCGGCGACCGTTCGATTGATCCCGAGACGGGCAAACTCGCGCCGGTTGGAAACACGGTGAACCTTGAAACCCTGGAATATTCTAACTCCATTGGCGCGGTCGAACTGAAAGGCACGTGGACCGATCCCAAATTCAGAGCGGACCACAATGCCGCCTACTACGTCCGGGTTCTCGAAATCCCAACGCCCCGCTGGAGCATGTTTGACGCAAAGACGGCCGGAATACCGCACCCACCAGAATTGAGCAAGACGATTCAGGAACGCGCCTACACCTCGCCGATTCGATATGACCACCACTAGCCTGACGTGAGGATTCTCAGAGCAATTTGCGCGGCGGTTCTGGCTGCGGCCCTGAGTGCTTCAGCGATCGCGGAGCCCGGCAAAGGCGCGGATCGCAAAGCCCTGTTTGGCGAATTGCACATACACACCCAATGGTCGTTCGACGCCTATTCCCAAAGTGTTACACCGGATGACGCCTACGAATTCGCCAAAGGGATGCGGAAGAAGTATTCTAACGGCCAGACGTATCAGATTTCGCGGCCCCTGGATTTCATGGCCACAACGGATCACGGAATTTTTCTGGGTGTTCTCGCACGGATGGCCGATCCCACGCATCCGCTGTCAAAATTGCCTATTGCAGAGAAGGTTACCAGCGGTAAAGGTATTGAAGCGTTCGTCGAAATGGTTACCGCCCTCAGATCGGGCAATCCGATAAAAGACACGGACACTCCCGAGACGCAGCAGGAGGTGTGGGACTACGTCGTTGCTTCCGCAAATCGGCATTATGACCCAGGTACATTCACGACCTTCATCGGCTACGAATGGACGAGTCATCCGGGGGGACAGAACATACACCGAAATGTAATCTTCAAAGGCGACACCGCTCCCCTGCCGTTTACGAGTCTTGAATCGGTGAATCCCGAGGACCTGTGGGCATGGATGGACACGATACGCAAGCGCGGACATGACGCGCTCGCGATCCCGCACAATATGAATCTCTCCGATGGGCGCGCCTTCGAGCGGCAAGACAGTCTGGACAACGCGTTCACGCCCGAATATGCGGCCACTCGAAACCGGAATGAGCCGTTGGTGGAAGTTACTCAAATCAACCGAGATTACCCATATGGACCCGTCGGCGACCGGAGCCAATGAGATTGAAGCA
>CAYNZS010000386.1:0-1990 GCA_964401695.1 uncultured Nitrospirales bacterium | reverse complement strand
CAGACCCACGGCGCTCACACAGTACCCGCGGGCCCAGAACTTTCGCCCGAACAGCCGTCCTCAGGGAGGAGCGTTTATCATATACCGACGCCGGAACGGCAGAGCCTAATGAATTCTCACCGGCAGAGCCGGTGGCTTAATGATGAGTTAAGGGGATCATCTGAATGTGGGACCGCCGCCCCGGCGGTCGTTGGGCAGAGAGAAGACTTCCGGCATGGCTCGACCGCCGGGGGCGGCTGTCCCACATTCGTGCTTTTGAACAACAAGAAGTTATGAGATCACAACTGCTTCCTAGGAGACAGGACCGGCTCCGCGGGAGATTAGATTGAGAAAGGGAACTACGAATGGACATCAATACACATGAATGTCCTGATGATTCGTATGCATTGGTGTTCATTCGTGGTTCAATAGGGCCATCATGCGTCAGGAGCCGACACTCTCGGATCTGTTCTCCTAGCAGTTCGCAACGCATCCTGCGCGGCCCAAAAATCATCAGGGGCCGGTGCGGTGAAGCTGAGTCGCTCCCCAGATACAGGATGCGCAATTCCCAAAAATTCGGCATGGAGGGCCTGGCCTTCGAGCGCTTCAAGCTTCGTGCGCACATTGTCGTCTATCGGCCAACCTCGATAGTCCGTAATCCCGTACACCGGATCGCCGAGGACGGGACGTCCGGCGAATCGCAGATGGACGCGAATCTGATGCGTCCGCCCCGTTTCCAACCGAAGCGACACGACGGACGCTGCACCGAGCCGTTCGACGACCTGGAAACAGGTAACCGCTTCACGACTCTTCACGCCCGTAACCGCCATCCGGCTGCGGTCGCTCAGGCTCCGTCCGATCGAGGCGCGGATAACTCCCCGATCTTCTTTGAATTCTCCCTGAACCAGCGCCAAGTAGCGCCGGTCGAAGGTGTGTTCGCGCGCTTGCTTCGACAAACCGTCGAACGCGGCCTGCGTCTTCGCCACCACCATCACGCCCGAGGTGAATCGGTCGAGCCGATGTACGATGCCGGGGCGAAGCGGATCGGCGTCGTATCCTGACAACGTTCCCGTAGGGCGCTCGAAATTGGCGCAATGGTACAACACGGCGTGGACGAGCGTGCCCGTATAGTGGCCCGGAGCGGGATGGACGACGAGTCCGGAGGGTTTGTTGACGATGAGGAGGTCCGCGTCTTCGTGAAGCACATCGAGTGGAATGTCTTCGGGAACAAGCTCGGAGGATGGCGGTGGCGGAAGCGCGATCGAGACTTCCTCGTCCAACGCTACGCTCCGGCTTGGACGGCGAGAAACCTGCCCATTCAGTTTGACGCGGCCCTCCTTGATGAGCTTCTTCAGAAACGAACGCGTGGCGTCCGGCACCGCCCCGGATAGAAATACATCGAGACGCATCCCGCGATGCGCTTCGTCCACATCGAACAGCAATTCAGAACGCTCGTCGCGGTGTGTAGGAGGCATAGCTCGACAATCCCATAAAAAACGGCAGGGCTGCGTGGCAACCCTGCCTGCTATAGCGTATTGGTGTTGGAATTTATTCGTCAGCCGCCGCCTGCCTGGCCACCGCCTTGGCTAACTTGCGGCGACGGCGCTCGCTGGGCTTCTCATAATGCTTTACTTCCTTAAGGCGCTGCATCAGCCCCTCTTTATTGCACTTCTTCTTGAAACGGCGGAGGGCCTTTTCAAAAGGCTCATCCGGTCTAACCCGAACTTTCGTCACGCGATTCCAACCTCCCTCCTACAATGGGATTTGTTGTGGAACGAGATTATACGGACGCACCGGCCACCATCAACACTTCAAGACAAACGGCACGAGTTAAGAACGCAACCCCTTCCAAAGAGTAAATCATAGCAGGAAACCTGTCGCCTGTCAATCCGGCAAGCTCCACTGCCTAAATTCAAGCTCTAAGTACAACACGGTGTTCTTCTCGTTGTTTTAGAAAGACTTCGTATGGTGTTTGGTATCCGAGTATTTTTCTTGGCCGGTTGTTTAGGTC
>CAYNZS010000385.1:0-1990 GCA_964401695.1 uncultured Nitrospirales bacterium | reverse complement strand
CACGGCATCGGCGACATTCACGATGAGGTCGTCCGCCGCAAGGGCTCCTACGTCAAGATCATTCGGGCGATCGAGAACATGGCGGAACTGGGCGTCCCATTTCGCTTCAACTGCACCATGTCGAAGCCGATCATCCCCATCCTCCCGGAGGTTGCGCGGAAAGCGGTGAAGTACGGCGCGAACGCGGTCAACTTTATCGCCTTCAACCCCTTCGAGGACCAGGCGGCCGGAATCCGGACGCACGACACCGTGGCAAAATACACCGATATCAAACCTTCCCTCGGCGAAGCGATGGATATCCTCGAGGCGGCGGGTATCGAGTGCAACGTGCGGTATCTGCCGCTGTGCATGGCCGAGGAAGAACACCGGAAGAATTTCTATAACCTCCAACAACTCTCCTACGACCATCACGAATGGGACTACTCGAGTTGGATGTGGACTGGTATGCAGCCTCAGCGCATGCGGGACGGCAAACTGAACACGCCCTACCGGCTAGGCCGGCTCGCGCGCCGCATCTTCCATCAAGATCCCAGCGGGCTGATCGAGCTGGGCGACGCAAAGCCCTTGCGAAACCGAGCGTTCTACGTTGCGCAAGGAATGGCCGCCCGCCTTGGAAACATCCTCAAAGGGAAGGACTATTGGTACCGGCGCGAGGGCCGGGTCCGCGCCATACAGGATCTCCACTACCAACACCACGAGGCCTGCGAGGCGTGCTCGATGCGCAATATCTGCGATGGGTTCCACGGAGATTACGCGCAGTTCTTCGGAACCGGCGAGGCCAGCCCAATTACCGGCATCCCCCCCACCGACGATCCGCTCTTCTACCTCTCTCGCCAGGAAAAATGCGTTGAGGCCGCAGACGCTGAATGGGCTTGCCGATGAGCGGAAGTTTCCGTGTCCTGTTACGTGCTTGTCTTGAATTACTCCTATCCCGGCTTGGTGGAAGGAGGCGCTGGCGCCGCGGCGACTGAGATGGCGTAGAGAGGGAGGAAAGCCGGAATCTCTATCAGTCGATGCGGTATGTCTCTTGCCTTGAGCATATCAAGAATCTCATGGTGCCACTCGTTTACTAGTATATGCATCACCTATACTCTTGATATACTATCGACCATTGACACGGTCCACTGATCGCGTCCGAGAAGCGTCTCCAGTCCCGAGAAGACATCTGGCGGTTGTACTTGAGCCCCAGCGAGTACACAACCAGGTCGGGCTCGCTCTCCGCCAAGAAATAGAGCGCCTGGCTCAAGCCTTCCCTCACAATGTGGTCACCCAGAGTGTTGTAGGGCCAGCGCACAGGCACGGTGGCTATTGTCGCGAGATTGGCCGCGCTCGGAACGATGGACAGGCTCAACGCCACGGCGTAGATGCACCCGCACAAGCGGCTCACAATGTACCCAGAACACACGTAGGCGCTGGCGCAAGAGACGACGAGATAGCGCTCAATGTACATGGATGCCATAGGTGGGACACGGCAACCAGCACCGCAACGGGGCCTGTGACGGCGACGAACACCCACAACACGCCCGTGCGGCTTCGGTACGTCCAGTCGGTCTTCGATGGGCCCCGGCTCAATCTGTTGGCCAGCAACAGAAGCCCGAAGAGCCCTAGGATCGCGTAGGCTATAATCGACACAGCATTTATCGCCGTCAACGCCATGGACTCGTTGCCAGGTAGCTGGCGAGTCATTGCCCAGGTAGACGCCGCGCCTAAAATCTCCTTGGGGCCGGGCGCGGACAACCAGTCCACCGTATCCCTGAGCATCGTATCGACGCCTGGCTTCCCGACAACAAACAACAGGTAGGGGAGGATCATCGCGCCGGCAACGATATGGGCGGCTAGCCATGCCCAGGCCAACCGAAGGGAGTGCCGGCCGTGGAGCTTCAGAACGGCGAGAGGTCCCAGCGCGAGAAGACCGCCTAGCCTAGAGTTTTGCGATTTCTCTACCGTATTTTGTTGCAAATGGTGGGCCGACCACTACATCTTGTAGTTG
>CAYNZS010000384.1:0-2086 GCA_964401695.1 uncultured Nitrospirales bacterium | reverse complement strand
AGGTGCTTCACTTTTACGCCGCCACCTGCTTCACTTCTAGACCGCCGTTCACACTCATATGGGAACTCTCGGCTTACACGGTGCTGTGGAATTCGTTCAAGCGGATCGTCAAGGATTTCTCGCCGGACGAGTAGGCGGAGGCGTTCCATGATGTTGCCGTAAGGGCGTATGGCGCCAAGATCGAAGATAGAGGTGTTGCATGAAGACGTTTGGAAGACGTGGGCTTCTCAAGCGAACTGCCGCCCCGACGGCTCCACTTCTGCTTGCGCGCCGCTCGCAGGCGGATACCGAAGCGAAGATCGAGGTTCTCGTCGATGAAGGGATCGGCACGATCTCGCCCGACATCTACGGCCACTTCACCGAACACATCGGCGGTGTCGTATACGACGGGGTTTGGGTGGGGGAAGATTCGGCCGTGCCCAACTACGGCGGGATTCGCAAGGAACTAGTCGATCACATGAAGCGCCTGAAACCTTCGGTTGTGCGTTGGCCCGGAGGGTGCTTCGCGGATAGTTACAACTGGCGTGACGGCATTGGGCCACGTGGGAAGCGTCCTAAGCGTGCGAATTTCTGGATGTACAGCGACTTCCTGCGCACGGCCGATGCAGAGAAGCAGCTGTATGAGCCCAATCACTTCGGCACGCATGAGTTCATTCACTTCTGCCGGCTCATCGGGGCGGAGCCGTATCTCGCGGCAAACGTGCGCAGCCAGAACCCCCAGGATTTCAATGAGTGGGTGGATTACTGCAACGCTCCCGCTGGAAAGACTTCGTTGGCCGAGACCAGGGAAGCCAATGGGTCGAGGGATCCCTTCAATGTTCGATTCTGGGGCGTGGGCAATGAGTCCTGGGGCTGCGGCGGCGGCTTCAGCCCCCGTGAGTACGCCGCCGAGTTCATTCGGTTCATTTCGTGGGTACCATCCTTCGGAGAACGCCTCTCCCTAATTCCTGCTGGGCCTAACGGCGGAATTCCCGGGGGCAGCCTCGACTGGACACGCGAGTTCTTCGAGCGGCTTGTCGAGCGCGACCCGGGCATGCTGAATCGGGTGTACGGTTGGGCGCTGCATTACTACTGCGGCACCGCGGGCGAGGCCATCGACTTCAGCGAGAGCGATTGGTACACCTTGCTGACGCAGGCCGATGGCATGGAGGACCTCCTCCTCAATCACTGGGCCATCATGGGAGAATACGACAAGCACCATCGCGTCAAGTTCGTGGTCGATGAATGGGGCGCGTGGCACCGGCCCGGTTCCGAGGTGGATCCGACGCATCTATTCGGGCAAACATCGACCATGCGGGACGGCCTCATTGCGGGCCTGACGCTCGACATCTTCAACCGCCACGCCGACAAGGTCGCCATGGCCAATGTGGCGCAGCTGATCAATAACCTCCATTCCCTGTTTCTGGCGCACGAAGACCAATTTATTGCCACGCCGAATTTCCACGTTTTCGAGATGTACTCGGCCCACTATAACGGCGAGTCCGTCAGAACCGTCTTCGATGCACCGGAGATTCAAACCGATCCGGATGACAAGCAGCGTAAGCTCTGGGGATTGGCGGGCTCGGCGTCGGTGCACGGCAAGGAGCTGGTGCTGACGGTCGTGAATCCGAGCGTAGACGAGGCGCGGGAAACGGAGATCGTCGTACACGGGGCCACGATTCTTTCCGGGAGCGCGCGTACTCTGGCGGAGGACGATATTCACGCCCACAACAGTTTCGAAGAGCCCGAAGCCGTCACGCCTACGGACAGCCTGCTGGAAGTGCGCAAGGGGAAGCTCGCGCACGTATTTCCGCCGGCTTCTGTTGCGCGGCTTAGGCTGGATTTGGCGTAGAATGTTGGCCTTCCTGTGATGGTCCAGCGAGTTTCGGTTGTGCCTCCGGAAAACTGATCCGCCTTTGTTTTCCGGGGTCATGCTGCTCTCCTCTCGTAGTGATGGTGTAGCCCACCGATGTGAGGAATGGCTATCACATTTCCCCTCTCAGGGGGCTGCGCCGGCCTCCCCTGCATTAGCCCCAGATTTCCCATCTTGAAAACCCGAATTTCCCATTTGGAGAAGTCATCTTAAGATCCGCCGGTATCGTTTGAC
>CAYNZS010000383.1:0-2109 GCA_964401695.1 uncultured Nitrospirales bacterium | reverse complement strand
TAAACGATGCCGGCGGATCTGAAGATGACTCTTCCAAATGGGAAATCCGGGGTTAACTGTCCAAACCTTTCTCTACCTCCTGCGATTCGGTTAACGTACAGCCACTTCATGTTTCCCAGATGCTTTATGGCACAATCCTTCCCACGATACTCTGCGATTAACCCTAACTCTCCCAAGAGCCGTCTCCGCACACACCGAAAGAGTGTGTAATCCAAGACCGCTTCTCAGAGTGCTATCGAAGTCTTCGCAGGATTATCAGTTAGTGTAGTGCGAATTCGCTCCAACGTCAATAGCAAACAATGCGTGGGCCTAGGACATAATCATCCGTCCTCAAAATATTGAATATTCTCCATCTTCCTTATAGAGTTCAAGGACGGTTGAGGTTTCTAGAAAATGCTGTTGTTGGGCCCATGGAACGCTTAACCTGGATATATCAGCGGATTTCTGCCGCGACGGTGGATAAGGCAACTCTGACCAAGCTATTCTCGACTTTCGACCTCGACGCGATCCGCGACCGCTTGACTGGAGCGCTTTTCGGGGATGCGTATTCCTTCGAGATGGTGTTTGTGGACGGCGGGAGCACGGAGGATTCTCCGGAATTGCTGGAACGGTCGCACCGCCGCTATGGCGGAGCTTTGGGCGGTGCCGGGATAACGGAAGCTGGGAGACTGCAGATGAAACACCTGACACGACGCGGATTCATGGCGAGTGCGGCAGCGGCGGCCATCACGGCCCGCGCCGCGGGCGCAAAAGGCTCTGGCAAGACCAAACGGAAGTTCACCATGGCGCTCATCGGCAGCGCCATTGGCGTTAAAGGCTCCATTCGCCAGCAATTGGAATGGGCCACGAAATACGGCTTCGAGTCTATCGAACCGAGCCTCGGGGATCTCCGCCGAATGCCCACCACCGCGGTCTATGAATTCACGGCCGAAATGAAAGAACGGGGATTGCAGTGGGCGGTTACCGGCGTGCCGGTCAACATCCGCGAACAATCCGAAGACGCCTTCACCGCGCAGCTCAAAGGACTGGAAGCCGCGGCGAAAGTGTGGCAATCCGCGGGCGCGACTCGAGTGAAATCAGCCATAATGTCGTTTCACCAAGACTTGAACTATCTGGATAACTTTAGGCTCCATACCGACCGTATCCGGCGCGCAGCCGAAGTCTTGAACACTCACGGCCTGCGCTTCGGCCTCGAATACCTTGCCTCCAAGTTGCTGTGGACGCTCCAAAGGCACCCATTCGTTCATACCATGGCGGAGACGCGTGAGTTGATTGAGCGCACGGGAGCGGACAACGTCGGTCTCGTGCTCGATTCGTGGCATTGGTATTGCTCCCGCGAGACAGAAGCCGACATTCTCGCGCTTAGCAACAAGGACGTCATCTCGTGCGATCTCAACGACGCTCCCACGGGCATCGCCATAGATGACCAGGTCGACAGCATCCGCGCGCTGCCCGCGACCACAGGCGTTATCGATGTCAAGACGTTCCTCAACGCGCTGATCCAAATCGGCTACGATGGCTCCATTATGGCAGAGCCTTTCGACAACGCACTCAACGCGCTGGGCAACGAAGAGGCGCTACAACGAACGGCAGAAGCCATGAAGAAGACCTTCGCCCTCGTCGAGTGATGCCGCCCAACACACGAGCCCATATTCGGCGAGGCACAGGCATGAACATCCCGGCGTTATGCGCGCGCCGAAAGCCCTGTTCGGCTAACGGTAGTTGCCCTGCAGGCAGAATGGCGCCCAGTGGAAAGGGTTGGGCTTGCAGGGCGGCCGCGGCTCTCTTCTTCTGGCGAGGGGCCGCGGCCGGGCAACGATAGGCAGCAGGCGCCGATCAGTAGAACGGCAAGTGGGCGTATGAACCGTCGTGTAGAGCATGGCATCTGGAAACCTTTTCGATGTGGAAACCGGGCCGCCGGCAAGACGTGTCGACCACGTCATACGAATGACTTCGTATATAGTTCCGCTCGAAACGATCCTGAAGGGAGGCCGGATGCCATTTTGCCGGAGCGCCAAACCCAGCGGCGACTTGTTCGGGATCTCGTGGACAGGGCCTTAGCAGCCCGTGGTAAAAGTCCGATTTTGTCTCATCGAAAGTATTGACAGA
>CAYNZS010000382.1:0-2130 GCA_964401695.1 uncultured Nitrospirales bacterium | reverse complement strand
AGAAGCGTTCGAGCATTCCATCCGTCATGGTTCGCGCCTCGGTCAACCACTGTGGATCGAATGTCGCCTCGTACAAATCGACCAGGGCCACGGTCATATACGCGTAATCGTTGAGAAATGCGAGAATCTTACTTTTGCCTGCCCTGTGCGCCCGCAGCAGTTCCTCCCCGTCCTTCATTTCGGTGACAATAAAGTGTGCGGCTTCCACCGCCGCGGCGCGGTAGCGCTCGTCTCCAAGCACTTGATAGCCCTGGGCGAAGGCGGAGATCATCAGGGCGTTCAAGGAGGTGAGTACCTTGTCGTCCACGCCGGGGCGCACACGCTCGCTCCGAATCGCGAGCAGCTTGTCCTTGAGCGCTTCAACACGCTCGCCCAATTCAGCGGCCGTTGCTTCCTGTTCCTCGGCGGCCGCCTCCAACGATACTTCGAGATGCAGAATGTTCTGCCCGGCGTGATAGTGTTCACGCGAGTCAAAATTTCCGACGCTCTTTACCTGATAGTAGTCGGCGAAAAACGCGCCATCTTCGTCGCCGAGGTGTTTGAGAATCTCGTCGCGCGTCCAAATGTAGAACTTTCCCTCCTCGCTTTCGCTGTCCGCGTCTTCGGCGGTGTGAAAGCCGCCGTGCGAGTCGCACATGTCGCGCAGGATGTACTCGAATGTTTCCTCGATGACGCGTTTGTACAGCGGCGACTTGGTAACCTGATAGCCTTCGAGATAGGCCTGCGCGAGCTGCGCGTTGTCGTAGAGCATTTTCTCGAAATGGGGGACGAGCCACCGTTCGTCCGTCGAGTAGCGCGCAAAGCCGCCGCCGAGGTGGTCGTACATGCCTCCGAGCGCCATGCGGTCGAGCGTTAACGTCGCCATATCGAGCAGGTGCGCCTCTCCCGTACGCGCATGTTCGCGCAACAGCAGCGCCACAGACGGCCCGCTCGGAAACTTGGGCGCAGGACTGAAACCTCCGTAGTCGCTATCGAAAGCGAGCCCAAGCTGTTCGACGCCGCTGGAAAGAAGATTCGCCGTCAGCGTTCCTTCCCCGGGCTGGCCGGACAGGTTCTGGTCGATTACGGTGGTCAACTCCGCGGCCGCTCCGTTGATGCGATCAATATCGTCATTCCACAGCGTGGCGATCTGGCGGAGCAGTGATACGAATTGCGGCTTGGGGAAATACGTCCCACCGTGGAAGGGCTTCAAGTCCGTCGTCAAGAAGACCGACATGGGCCAACCGCCGCCCCCTCGCGTCAACGCTTGAACCGCGGCCATGTAGATTTCGTCCACATCCGGCCGCTCCTCGCGGTCCACCTTTATACTCACAAAATTCGCGTTCAGGAGCTCGGCCACCTCCTCATTCTCGAAGGATTCCCGCTCCATGACGTGACACCAATGGCAGGACGAATAGCCTACGCTTAAGAAGATGGGCTTGCCCTCCTCGCGCGCCTTCGCAAAGGCCTCCTCGCCCCAGGGATACCAGTCCACGGGGTTGTGCGCGTGTTGGAGCAGGTAGGGGCTCATCTCGCCGATGAGGCGGTTCGTGTATTTATGCTCAGGCTCAGCCAAGTCCGATTCCTCCATTTCCACCGCGCCCGGCCCCGAACACCCCGGCAAGGGAAGGCCCGCAAACAGGATGGCGGTCGAGGAGAGGAACGCTGCAAAGGATCGCATCATTTCCGAAAACTCCATTCGTTGCGCCGGGAGGGGCCGGCTCGGGCACTAGAGCATCAGAGTAGTTCCTCATTCTACCACGAGCGTGCGGCGGTTCCGGACCGAAAGTTTGAACGGACGCGAGAATCTGCGTAGAAACTGTCATACTTTCTGCCACGGAGTTGCGCGTACCGTGTAGAGAGCGGCGGAGCCACAACCAAACAGTGACTGCTTCCTACAGGCATATTGCCAATTCCTGTCACTGCAAGGAGGCTCCGCCGGCGCGGCAATCTCTTCGACCTGATAGATACGCGAAGACGAGGTCGCCGCGCTCGACAAGGCTCCCTCACAATGACAGACTTGAGGTCAAGTGAAACAGATAAAGCAATTTCAATATCCTGCGACTTATTACAAAAAGACGCGGGTCCGACTGTCCTTATCCGAGATTACCCATATGGACCCGTCGGCGACCGGAGCCAATGAGATTGAAG
>CAYNZS010000381.1:0-2150 GCA_964401695.1 uncultured Nitrospirales bacterium | reverse complement strand
ACAAGGTCAAACAACGTCGGAACGGTAGGGTCAGCCAATCTGAGCCTTAGGATCTCCTCATAGGAATCGCAGAGGTATCCTATATCGTCCATTTGATTGAAGTAGTACTCGATGTACCGGTTCCTCAAGTAGATCCCTGGCCGCACGTAGCACAACGCGTCAAGGAAGGTCGCACTCGCTGTCAAGTTATAGTGCCGAGGCTCCCCGGTCCACAAGGCGTAATCGACACGCTGCGCCCTGGCCGAGAATTCTTCGCGGCTCAGGGGCGTGTTGCTGACGCCCTCGACCGCGCCGCCGTACTTGATGCAGTCCTCACTTTGACGGACGAACCCCGCCATGACAAAACGCGTCTCCAGCCCCTTATCCCGCGCGTCCCTGGCCAACGCATGAAATCGGCCGAAGCCCTTGTTGACGCTATTGACGCCGAAGAAGCCAAAGGAAACAGGCCCCTCTTCGCGCGGCGGCGGAACCGTATCGACCGCCCACAGGTAGGGATGCTCGAAAGGGCGGAACTGCGATGCGAATTGCGGCGCGACCGTTTGCAGATAGGCGTGGATCGAGCTCCCAAGCGCGATGTTTCGCAGCTGGGCCGGATGTTTCAAGCCGAGCACGAGCCGCAGGTTCACGAGCTTTCGCCACCATTTGGTCGATTCCGCCGCCTCGATCGTCGCTAGGATTCCGTGAATGAACGCGAGAACCGGCGGACCAGTTGGGGGCCGAGCTAACACCCGCTTGAGCGCAAGGAGGCCCGAATCCATCGCCGTGCAGACAAGAAGAAGATCTGCCGACGCTGCCTCGGCCGTCTCAACGAGACTGCGGCACCACGGGAGATCTCTCCGGATAGCCGTTAAGACGTTCGATCCCGTTGCCGCGCCGGCAGATTTTCGCCACTCGGCCCGCGGCACGGCCTCGGGATGGCTCTTCGAGAGCAGATGGCGCACGGCCTCAAGATGACTTTCTTTGCCCAGGAAGATGAGAGATGCGTCGGGGTATGCGCGCAGGGCGGTCACAATAATGGCTGTATTCACAGGGCCATGTTCAAAGCCCTGGCAGACCGGTTCGCAGATGGCAATCCGGTGATTCATCCATGTCCTTCCGGCCCGCATTGGGCTGTGCCGAGAGGGTTCCCACGCGTTCCAAGTGTACATGCCGCGAAAGAGGATTCCAAAATTCTGACTCTTTTGGCGCGTCCTTTGTGCCCTACGCCCGCTTCGTGGCGAGTCCCCATTCAATGTCGCCACGAAGCGCACGAAGGACGAGTCTCAACGTTTTGACGTTATGACGCTATACTCTGCTCAGGGAAAGGAGGTCAGCTATAACCGAATTGACGAAGCGGGCTACGGTCTATCTTGACCCGGCTCTGCATAAAGCGCTGCGCCTGAAATCGATCGAGACGGCGCGCTCGATCTCCGAGCTCATCAACGATGCCATCCGAGAGGAATTGGCGGAAGACGCCGATGATCTCGCCGCGTTCGAGTCGCGGAAGAAGGAACCCACCGTGACCTTCGATGATTTTGTCAAGGAACTGAAACGCGATGGGAAGATATAGGATTTTCGTCCGCAGATCGGTTTCAAAAAATTTCGACCGGATAACGAAGAAGGACGCGCGCTGGATCGTCAAGGCTATAAGAGTCCTGTCCGACGATCCCCGCCCTGCCCATTCGAAGAAATTCTCTGGCGAGGAGAAGTATCGGTTGCGATGCGGCGTATACCGGATCATTTACGAGATTCAGGACGTGCACCTCGTCATCTGTGTTGTGAGGATTCGACACAGGCGGGATGTGTACCGGTAGGGAATTGAACAGTGCCGTGTGTCTGACGGATATGGGCGACGGGATTGCGCGTTATGCGGAAACCAGCTAGACGGAATGTCTCCTTCCCATGCTCCTCCGTGGGAACGAGACATCTTGAGCCACCCTTCCTCCTTGTTATTCCCTTGGCGCTTTTGCGTTAGATGCGTCCTGACCGCCGCTTTTCGTATGATGCTAGGCCATGAGGCGACAATGATATATCTCCGCGCCGCCGCGCGGGATGGAAACGGGGCTGTACGGGTAGGGGCGGCTAAGGGACTGTAAATAAATAACTCGTCTGTTCGTGCTGTGCTGTGTCATACTCTGGGACATGAAAAGGGAATCAGAGATCATACGGCA
>CAYNZS010000380.1:0-2179 GCA_964401695.1 uncultured Nitrospirales bacterium | reverse complement strand
CGATCTGTCAATACTTTCGATGAGACAAAATCGGACTTTTACCACGGGCTGTTAGCCCTACTCTCGCCGCTCCCGACCCTCGAGGAGATTCTTCAACATCTGTGACATGTTGAGAGAGAATCAGAGTTTCCGGCAATATTGTACAGGGTACACAAGGAACATTACCGCAAATTAGATACTCTCGTGCTGGCCTGTTCCGCTACCCGCCAATCACTCGTCGTTGCGCCGAAACCAGATTCAAGGTCGATTATTCTCGACTCATTCGGGTAGGATGGCTTGGCATCTGAGGCGGCACGAAGTCTTCGGGAGGGATAACTCACGGGAGCGAGCGCACATGGAACACTGGCCAATCTACGTTTTTCTGGGACTCTCTTGCGGCGTGTTCAGCGCCACGTTCGGCGTGGGTAGCGGGATAATCCTCGTGCCTGTCCTGGTGCTGCTATTCCACTTTCCTCAGAAATCCGCGCAAGGGATATGCCTGGCCGTGATGGCGCCTATGGCGCTGGTTGGCACGTTTCGGTATTGGCGCAATCCGCAGATTCAGATCGACCTCGGCGTTGCCGCGTGGTTGACTCTGGGGGCCGTAGTAGGCGCGGTTATAGGCGCGTGGATTGCGGGCATGGTGCCCGGTCCGGCACTGCGAAGGCTGTTTGCGGCAGTGCTATTGTTTGCGGCCGTCCGGATGATGATCGTCTCGCCTAAGAATGGCGGCGCGCCGCCATTGACTCCCGTCGACACCACGGAATCGGGCGCTTCGACCGACAATGGCGATCCATGATCGTCAAGGTGTGCGGACGCGACATCGAAGCGCGGGAGATCGCGGCCTTCACTGAATTACGCGCCCAGGAGGAGGATGTTTTGATGGAAATCACCGTAAGTTACTTCGGTCAGCTGCGCCATATCGCGGGCGTCGAGACGGAGGACCGATTGGGAGGGGACGGGGTGCCGCTCATTGACGCCCTCAAGGAACTGGCCGAACTTTACGAGGAGCAGTTCGCAAGGATTCTCTTCGATGAAGACGGAGCCCTGCGCCCATCGGTCATGGTTCTGGTCAACGACGCGCCCGTGAACAGGGAGGCGTTGCCAAACCTCAATGCGGGCGATCGGGTGGCCTTGCTGCCGGCCATCGCGGGAGGATGACGAGAAGACATGGCGGAAGACAAGAAGATACCTCAACTGACTGAGGAGGAGCGGGCCACCTTCGAGTGGCAGTTTTCGATCAGGGATTTCGGCGAAGACGGCCAACGGAAGTTAAAGGGCGCGACGGCCCTCGTCTCCCGCTTAGGGGGATTGGGCGGACCGCTCGCCTATGACTTGGCGGCCGCGGGCATCGGCAAGCTCATCCTCGCGCACGGCGGCAACCTGAAGCACAGTGACCTGAACCGGCAGATATTGATGACCCATGACTGGCTCGGAAAGCCGCGTGTGGAATCGGCCGAACGCAGGCTGCGCGAGCTCAACCCGAGGCTCGAAGTTGAGGCCATGCCCGAGAACATCACCGAGGAGAACGCCGCCGCCCTCGTGGGCAAGGCGGACATCGTGTTCGATTGCGCGCCATTGTTTAGCGAGCGATTCCTGATGAACCGGGAATGCGTCCGGCAGCGAAAGCCCTTGGTCGATTGCGCCATGTTTAGCCTTGAAGGACAAGTGACGACGATCGTTCCCGGCGAGACACCTTGCCTGGCATGCATTTACCCCGAAGACCCGCCCGAATGGAAACGGCAATTCCCCGTGTTCGGCGCGGTAGCCGCGCTGGCGGCTAGCATCGGCGCCCTGGAGGGCATCAAACTGCTCTCCGGCATGGGACCGTCGTTGCTGGGCCGATTGCTCTATTACGATACGCGGGCGATGGCGTTCCAGCAGATTCCCATTCAAAGGCGCCCTGACTGTCCCGTGTGCGGGAGTGTGTGAGGATCCGCGCCGCGTTTGAAGCAAGGGAAGCAGAACTGCGACGAGTTGGCGCCGTTCTCCAATAAAAGAACCGGCGCCTCAGCCTTGGAGGGGCGAGACGTCGGTTCCGTATCAAGATGGTTGCTCCCCGATAGGTTGGCATCATGTCCCCAGGATCAGAAAAAAGCTTTGGGTACCGGGCTAACTCGGTACCCAAAGCAAATGTGTCACCTAATATCTCCGGTCCAAACGGTTACGGAGCCGTGTTATCCGCAATCTTCGTAAAAGC
>CAYNZS010000379.1:0-2184 GCA_964401695.1 uncultured Nitrospirales bacterium | reverse complement strand
GCCCGCGTAGGGCCCGACGCCGAGAGGGGTTCCGAAATGGTCGAGGATCATGGTTGTGCCGGGGACGGCTTTGGCCAAGTCTAAGAAATCGAGATTTTGGTGGTGATAGTGCCACGTGTCGTAGGTGTAGCCCCGTTCACCCAGCCTCGCGACGCCCTTCCGAAAGTCCTCGGAGACGTAGAGGCCTTCAGGCGAGCGCCCCGCTATGGTAAGCGCCTCGTGATGCGGCTCCCTGGCCCCGGCGTGGCGAATGCCGCGAAACAAGCCTTTGCCCGCTTCCTCGTGGGCATCTAGGACTTCGTCTAGCTCGGGGATCCGCAAGTCGGCGCGCGCCGCAATGGCGGAGATCACCGCGCCGCCACCCGAACGAGATTCGGCGGCGATACCCTCGACGAAGACCGTCTCGCCGATGGGTTTCAAATGGCTCGGTCCGTCCTGATAGTAACTCGCGCCGCATTCGAGGAATACCGTCTTGGTCACATTGTGACCCGAGCCAGTATCGGCCCAGAGGTTTTCCAGAATGTAGGTGGAATCGGGGCGTTGCCATAGGTGGTGATGCGGGTCCACAATGGGCCGATCCGGATCGATGATCTCTTCGGTTACTTGGTTCAGCCATTCGTCGCTACCGGGTCTCAACTCCGCCATGTCGATCTCCTGATTTGTTCGCTTTGGCTGTTGGCCACAGACGACGCAGTACAGAGAATGCTAACCGATTTTCAACTCTATGCCCTCTGTACTGCGAAGCAGCTGAATGTTGATATTCTCTTGCCCTTTGCCGACTTAGCCTCCTCCAAAAAAAGACCCGCGCGTTGTTTCCGAATGATGTTGTTTGAGGCGCGCGCGAAACCGTGAAGGGCCTTGCATGTTCGACCCTCCCCTGTGTCCTTCTACTTGCTTCCCGCGCAGTCATATCGACGCGCCGCGATTCGCCTCCTTTAAGATGGGGGCTTCCGCCAATCAAAGCCCCATCAGGGCACGAAGCGAATTCAATGCGGCGCGTACTTATAGCCAGCGCCTATTAATAGGGTTCTGGAGTTCCTTGTTCATTGACGTATTCGTCGTGTTTGCGTTTGGCGTCCATGAGGATGGGCATTGTCTTGTCCAAGTCGTTGAGTGTCCAGATCCCATCTTTTTTGAACGACCTGACAATCGCGGGCTGCTGCATAATCCCAACCGCGCCATGGTAGGCGTGGATGATCTGACCGGTGATGTCCTGGCTTTCCTTGGACGCCATCCACGCGACGACTTCGGCGATCGACTGGGGGCTCTGATCGGGCGCGTCGAGATCGACCTTTCCGCCTCGCGCTTCGGTGAGGCCGATAGTCATTCGCGTCATTGCGCCGGGAGAGATCGTGTTTACCGTGGTGCCATACTTGGCTAACTCGAGGGCAAGCACGCGAGTGAAACCGGCGATGCCGGCTTTGGCGGCGCCATAGTTGGATTGTCCGAAATTCCCGAACAGGCCGGATACCGACGAGAAATTGAGGATGCGGCATCCGGGACGGTTGGTCTCGCGTATATACTGCGCGAAGGGACGCGAGCAGCAGTAGTGGCCTTTGAGGTGTACCGCTATCACAGCATCCCAGTTCTCTTCCGTCAGGTTGTATATGGTGTAGTCACGCAAGATGCCGGCGTTGTTGATGAGAATATCCAATCCGCCAAAATTGTCGATGGCGGTCTGGAAAACTCCCTTGCCTCCCTCAACCGTCGCGACGGTGTCGTAGTTCGCCGCGGCCTCGCCTCCGGCAGCTTTGATCTCGTTGACTACGTCGTCGGCGATCCTAGATCCCCCTTCCCCGTCCACATCTCCACCCAGGTCGTTTACGACAACTTTCGCGCCTTCACGGGCCAACGTGACGGCAACATCGTGCCCAATCCCGCGCCCCGCCCCTGTAACAGCAGCAATTCTTCCATCTAGTGCGCCCATGTCTCTCCAGTCTCCTCAGTTATTTCGTGCTCAACATTGAATTCCCACGCGGCCTCGTTCCAGGCGCAGCGGCGATGGCGTCTGCCGCCGCACGATAACCCTACAAGTTTAGCCGATGGCGGAGCCAGAATTCGAGGTTGGCCCCCCGGCCGCAATTCTCCAACGCGCCGGTCTGGCCGAGAAGGCGAGCCGGATACCGAGAGCCGCGCAACCCCTCCAGCACAATCCGGATTTTCTCCTCCGCGTTGAACTTACGC
>CAYNZS010000378.1:0-2246 GCA_964401695.1 uncultured Nitrospirales bacterium | reverse complement strand
CGGCCCACCATTTGCAATAAAATACGGTAGAGAAACCGCAAAACTCTAGGCTAGGGCCGCCGCGCGCGCACGGACTGCTATAATGAGCGCATGAGTTCGCGGCGGCATATCGACCCAGGGAGGCCATCGCCTATGTTGCGCGTTTCTACGTTGCTATTGCTTCCGGCGATTCTCACCGGCTGCGAATGGCTTCAAGAACTCAATAGCAGCTTGGATTTGGACCCTCCTCCTACGGCCGACGAAATCGAAACGTTCGTTCGAGATGAAGCGGGCCTCGGCCAGGATTTCGCCGCTGAGGATTGGCGGATGCCCGCGGACCGCGGCGCCGAGATGTTGGCAGTGATTCGGAAAGCTGTCGCCCAATACGAGAACGTCGAAAATGGACCCAAGGCGCTACGGGAGCTCAAGCTTGAAATCAAGAGCAATATCCGCAAGGCGAAACGCGTGGAGAACTGGCAGGCCGTTCTTCTCCTGAGCGACTCGCTCGATATTCTGGTACCCGATGGCTCGCGCTACACCGTTTCACGGGGCCGCGCAGAGGAGCACCTTGGCAAGCCGGAGATCACGATCCGCATGCTCTTTCAAGAGGAGGTTCGCGAGGAGATCGCTCTGACCGCGGACTACTACATCCCCTTGACGCGAGAGCGGTTCCGTGAAGTGCTCCGCCTCGGCGATACCGTCCACCAAACAAGATTTCTCGCGACCGTTGGCCGGCTGGAAGGCGCGCGTTTCGAATACTTGCCTACGAATGAGCAGTTTGTTGTTATGCGAGCGCGCGGCCGAGAGGATTAGATTCGTTCTTGTGCCGAATGCTATTTTCTGACTGCGCCATTCCGGGAGGACACAGCCCGACGGCAGTATCCAAAGCCTCCACGTCAGCGCCACCGCAGGACTCCAACCGCTCCCCTGAAGGACCGCATCGCCATGCGTTTTATAGATTATTCTTTTCGCGAACCTGAGCGCAATATCGCCGCGGACGAGGCGCTGCTCAACTTGGCGGAAACCGGGGATGCGGATGAATCGCTGCGAATATGGGAAAGCCCAACGCCTTTCGCGGTGCTCGGTGTCGGGCAGGTTCTCCACGATGAGATCGACGAGCGGCAATGCGCCAACCGCGGCGTACCCATTTTGCGCCGTTGTTCGGCTGGGGGATGCGTCATGCAAGGACCGGGCTGCCTGAATTTCTCTCTTGTCCTCGATTCCGAACGCCGGCCTGAGTTGAAGGGCATTCAGAGCTCATACGAGGCTATATTGGGAAAGCTCGTCTGCATACTCAGCGAAAACGAGATTCCGGCGGAGCGCGCTGGCACGTCGGATTTGGCCATAGGTGGACGAAAGATCTCCGGAAACGCGCAACGCCGCAAGAAGCGTTTCGTTCTCCACCATGGCACCTTTCTGTATGCCGTTGACCCGGACTTGATGGGCGCGTGCCTTTGCGAGCCGGTCGAGCGTCCGGCCTACCGCGGCGGCCGTGGGCATAGCGAATTTCTTGCCCCTTTGCCTGTGCCGAGGGAGAGCCTTCGGCGATTTGTTCTGGACGCCTTCGCGCCGGAGGGCAACGCGGAGGCGCTGAGCTCGGTAGAAACAGAGGAAATACGGGCCTTGGCAGAGCGGAAATACCTGTGCCCCGATTGGACCTACAGGCGGTAGCGCGCCGAATTTCCGGGGGCGTTCGTCGAGGGCCGTCGCCGCGGCCGCCCCACGTTTGACGGTTTTTTGGAGGACTGGTAGAATGAAGGCGTGGCCAAGGTGAAGACAAACAGCGTCAAAGCCTACATCCTCGTCATCGTGTTCAGTGCGACGGGCGGATTTTCTCTCTGGTACTGGGGGGATCGCCGTACCAAGAGATTGCTCGAATCGGCTCTGGCGAGCGAGTACCTTTCGAGGGATCGTGCGATTCGGGACGAGTTGAACCGGTCGACCACGACGCGGACGATGGGCTTGGCTTAGCGCTACGCGGAGAGTGTGCGGGACGGCGATTGTGAACGAGTCATCGAGATGACTTTATGGATGCATGACAGGCTGCTGCGGGAGCGCGCGTTGATGCCCGATGCTCAGCGCGAAGCCGAGGCGCGCAGCGTATTGTGTGAATCGATTCTGGAGCGCTTGCCCGAAGGCAACCAATTTAGTGACGAAGGGATTGACGATAAATATGTATTCGGGCCCGGCGCGGAGTTCGCGATTCTCGGGATCCCCGGATTCATATACTAAGTGCAACAGGCATGGCTTTTTGGTTTAGGGCCGTG
>CAYNZS010000377.1:0-2249 GCA_964401695.1 uncultured Nitrospirales bacterium | reverse complement strand
ATCGGTTTTCTTCTTGCGCCCTCCGCCGGGCCGACGCACGCGGCGCACTTCGCCCATTCACGGCGACAATTACGACGCGGCCAGCGCCCTGGCCCGTTAAGATGTGGCCGAGAGCGGCGCGGTGTTCGTCCATCCCTTCCACGATCTGGGGACGATGGGCGGGCAAGGCACGCTGGCCGACGAAGTCGTTATGTCTGGGCAGGGTCCCTTCGATGTCGCGTATCTGCAAGTCGGCGACGGGGGAATGGCGGCGTCCGTGGCATGTTGGTTGAAGGCGTACTATCCGAGCATTCGCATCGTGGGGGTCGAGGGGGTGGACCAGGCGTCGATGCAAGCCGCCGTGCGCGCCGGAAAGCCCGTCACGCACGAGTATGTGGATGTCTTCTGCGACGGGACAGCCGTCAAAAGGACGGGCGGCCGCACCTTCGCTTTGTGTTTGGAATTGGTGGACGACTACGTGAGCGTCACCAACGAGGAAGTCTGCGCGGCGATTCAGGTGCTGTGGGAGACGCGGCGCTGCATAGCCGAACCTCCCGGCGCGCTGCGGGTTCGCGAGTCCTCTGTGTGCTATGCGGTTCCGAGCTGGACTTCGGCCAACTGGCCTGGATCGGTGGCCACGCGGCCATCGGCGCGGCGGCGGTATTTCCGTTTCGAGATCGGTGACCGGCCGGGCACGACGTTGAAGTTGCTCGAATCCGCGATGGACGGCATCAAGAGCATCGAATTCCAGTACGGCAAGGTGCATGAAGACACGCCTGGCCGGTCATTGGTTTCGAGGCCTCGCCGATGGACCTGGAATTACTTGACACGCGCCTGCGCTACCTCTACATTTCTCACGAAGACGTGACCTCGCAGGAAGATGTAAAATTCCACATCATTCATTACGAACCCCAACTATTCCGAAACCCCTATTTCTTCAAGCTGGAATTCCCCGAACGGCACGGCGCGCCATGATGGGCTTCGAATTCGATGGCGAGGACGACCGCGAGGCTTTCAAGAAGACATTGCGCGAATCCCCGCACGACTACGAGGAAATTAGAGAGACCGTGTTGGGGCGAATACTGTAGGCGAAGCGGGCTAGCTCGCTTCGGCCACGCGAATCATGCGTTTCCCGAAATTCTCGCCGTGCAGCAGGCCGATGAGCGATCGAGGCGCATTTTCGAGGCCGTCGACGATGTCTTCTTTCACTTTGAGGCGTCCGTCCGCGGCCCAACCGGCCAATTGCTCCGTAGCCCGTTCGCGCGCGCCTTCCTTGAAGAAATCGGACGTGAGGAAGCCTTCCATCCTCAGGCGCTTGATGACCAGCAACCCCGGAATGCCCCGCGGACCGGTGGCCGGTGGCGGACCATCGTATTGCGACACGGCCCCGCAACATGCGATTCGCCCACCGTCGTTCATCCGGAAGAGGACCGCTTGCAGAATATCGCCCCCGGTGTTATCAAAGTAAACGTCGATGCCATCAGGGCAATTCGCCTTTAAGCCTTTATGGGGTGGGACGGTTTTGTAGTTGACGGCCGCGTCAAAGCCCAACTCCTCGACCAACCATTGGCACTTTTCGTCGGATCCGGCGACTCCGACCACGCGGCATCCCTTTATCTTACCAATCTGGCCCACGACATTGCCGACGGCCCCCGCGGCAGCGGAGACGACAACCGTGTCGCCTTCCTTAGGTTTCCCTACTTCCAATAGGCCGAAGTAGGCGGTCAATCCCGTGATACCGAGAATCGACAGGTATTGCGACATTGGCCTCCCCGGCGCGATCTTTGAGATTGCTTTCGAACTATGAACTGAATACTCCTGCCAACCGGACTGGCATTCGATGATGTCTCCGGGCGCGAATTCGTCTGCATCCGAGGTCACGACTTCGCTCAATCCCCCGCCATTCATAATCTCTCCGGCCATCAGTGGGTCCGTGTAGGTCGCGCCTTGCATCCATGCCCGATTCGCCGCGTCTAACGAAAGGAGTAGAGTGCGCGCCAACACCTCGCCGTCACCCGGTTCCGGTATCTCTGCCTCTGTCGTGCTAAAGTGACGCTCCTCAAGTTGCTCTTTGGGGAGTTCGGATATCACGATTTGTTTGTTGGCGCCGCCCATGTCAACCTCCGATTCGATGATCAAGAATACAGCCAAGCACAGTCCATGATCGTTTCATCCTTTCCCCCCCGAATTCAAGTTGAATGAAGACGGTGAGTAGTCCCCGGATTCATATACTAAGTGCAACAGGCATGGCTTTTTGGTTTAGGGCCGTG
>CAYNZS010000376.1:1612-2255 GCA_964401695.1 uncultured Nitrospirales bacterium | reverse complement strand
AAACGATGCCGGCGGATCTCAAGATGACTCTTCCAAATGGGAAATCCGGGCTTAACCCAATCTCCCGCGAAGCGAGCCAGGAACTCGGTGGCGAGATCTCGCGAGCCCAGAGTTTGCGCTCTAGCCATTTTCCAGAAACTATCGTGCGAGAAACCCATCCGTCGCGGAAAGTGGGAGACGAAAAATGCAAACCGCCGAAACAGGTGCCTAGGCACCCTTTCCATGCTAGACCTGCTGCAACGCGCCCTCGACTTGAGAACCTCGGAGAACCATATCAAGACGGGGAATCCTCCCATTTTGCGGAACGACGGGACTCTGACCCGCATGGAGGGCGATCCGCTCACGGAGGAAGACTGCATGAAGCTTCTTGTCTCCATCTCCGCGGACTCCGACATCGCCAAGTTCAAGAAGATTATGGAATTGGACACGTCTTACGTAATGGAAGGCGTCGCCCGATTCCGTGTAATGCTTGTAAAGAAGATGGCGACACACGCATCGTACTGCGTCTTATCCCGCTGAAAATACTCACCGTCGAAGAACTCGACCTGCCGCCTGTACTGACTGACATCGTAGCGGAAAGAATGGGCTTATTCTCGTAACCGGCCCAACGGGAAGCGGTAAATCCGCAACTCTGGCGGCCATG
>CAYNZS010000376.1:0-1602 GCA_964401695.1 uncultured Nitrospirales bacterium | reverse complement strand
GAACCGGCCCGAGCACATTATCACGGTTGAAAATCATCTCGAATTTGTTCACGAGGACAAAGAATCCATTGTCACCCAACACGAAGTGGGCCACGACACGCTATCTTTCGCGAACGCCCTTCGCGGCGCGTTGCGCCAAGACCCCGACATCATTCTTATCGGCGAGATGCGCGACGCCGAGACCGTCCGAACGGCTATGGCCTCCGTCGAAACCGGCCACCTCGTATTCTCTACGCTGCATACCGTTGACGCCGACGAAACCATCCACCGCATCATCGATTTCTTCGAACCCCACCAGCAGATTCAGATCCGCAAGCAACCCGGAAGCGTTATACACGCCGTAGTCTCCCAGCGCATCTCCCAGTCAAAGAAGGGGTTGGTCGTTGCGCCGTGCGCGATTTCATCGAAGTGGGGAAAGGCCTCAAAAACATTGGCCGCCCCATCGAAAGCGGGTATGTCCAATACCGAATACAGACCTTCGATCAGGCCTTCTTCGACCCCTACAAAGGCGGCAAAATCACGCCACAAGTCGCCCTCCAATTTGCCACCAGCGCCAAAGACCTCAAGCTCCGGATTCAAGCCATGACTTGACACTTGCGAACCGCCATAAAGAGTGGTGCGGGAAGCTGACCCATTCTGACCAATTTTAGCCATGCCGTTGATGCAAGCGCTCCGGCTTGCTAGAATTCCGCCATGAGATGCCAAGTCTTCCTAGCCCTTCTCGTCGCCACGGCCGCCTCGGCCGAAAGCTACCTCGTCAACCCCAGCTTCGACGAGGTAGACGCGCGTGGCGAACCCAAGCGCTGGGATCTCTTCGTAATGCCCATGGAAGGCGCTTACGGACGCCTGGACAGCGACGCCGCGGACGGGGCCTACTGCGCCGTGCTCCACATCCCCACGAAATACGCCGAGGAGCCCGTGAATAATTGGAGCCAGAACATCATCCATGAACTGGGCGGCAAGGAGATTCACGTCTCCGGCCGCATCAAAACCAGGGATGCTACCGAAGCCGCGCTCCTGCTCCAGTGTTGGCGGAGAAACTCGAGGCGCCCCCTCGCCACCGTCACCACCAGCGTCGAATACCCTACCTACGGCACCAAAGACTGGTCCCGTGTCGAAGCCAGCCTAACGGTTCCGGACGGCACCGCCTACCTGGTGCTGCGTTGCCTCCTCAAGGGCCGGGGAACCGCGTGGTTCGACGATCTGCGCGTGGATGACAGACCGTATGGGAAGCCTCTCGAACTAACTTTGGCCGAACCTTCCGACGAAGAGTCGGGCGCTAAAGAAAACTCGAGATCGAAACGCGCTACTCTCATCGAAACACTCATGGAGGCGAACGAGGCCCTGCGGCAATCGCTCGACGCGATCACAGCTATGAACAAGTCGTTGCTCCGCCAAGTCGATTCGTTACAATCGAAGTTGGACGCTCTCAAACGCGAGCTTTCCCCTGCGAACGCTCCTATCCAACTCGAAACTCTCGAGCCCCCGCAGCCAGGCGAGACGCACGAAAGCGGCGCGTCATGATAATCGCGCAGATCTTCATATACTCCCGGATTTCCCATTTGGAAGAGTCATCTTCAGATCCGCCGGCATCGTTTAACC
>CAYNZS010000375.1:0-2302 GCA_964401695.1 uncultured Nitrospirales bacterium | reverse complement strand
TTTATGCGAAGGGAATCGGCCTTTCTCAATAGGGATGGTGAAATATCCGGGCTAACCCAGCACCGCCGCGATAGCCGTGCACAGCGCGTCCACGTTATCAGTGGTCATTCCGGCCACATTTATTCGCCCCGAACCGACGATATATACGGAATGTTTCTCGCGTAGTTCCTCGACTTGATCCTTTGTGAGGCCCGAGAAGGAGAACATGCCGCGCTGGTCTTTGAGGAAAGAAAAGTCCCGCTTGACCCCCTTCTTCTTTAGCGTATCGACGAAAAGCGCGCGCATGTCGTTGATCCGGTCGCGCATCTGCGCCACTTCGCCCTCCCATTCCTTGCACAATGCGGGGTCGCTCAACACCGCCGTCACGATCAGGCCGCCGTGCGCGGGCGGATTGGAATAGTTGACACGAATGGTTCGCTTCATGTGGCCGATCACGGCGTTCGCCGTCTCGTCCGATTTCGTTACGACAGTCAACGCGCCCACGCGTTCGTTGTACAGCCCAAAGTTCTTCGAATACGAACTCGCGATCACCAGGTCAATATCCAGTTCGCAGAACATGCGTACGCCCGCGGCGTCTTCATCGAGCCCATTCGCGAAGCCCTGGTAGGCAAAATCGAGGAGCGGAAGAAAGTGGCGTTCGCCGGCCAGGTCGGCAAGGGCTCTCCATTGCTCCTTCGTCGGATCGATTCCCGTAGGGTTATGGCAACAGCCGTGGAGCAAGACTATGTCCCCTGGGGGAACCTGTTCCAAGGCTTCGCACATGGCGTCGAAATCGAGCGACCGCTTCTCGGCGTCGTAGTAGGGATATTTCTTGATGTTTAGCCCCGCTGCGTTGAATACCGCCGGATGGTTCGGCCAAGTCGGCTCGCTGACCCACACCGCCGAGCCCGGGTGCACCCCTTTCATGAAATCCGCTGCCACGCGCAACGCGCCGGTGCCGCCGGGCGTATGAGCCGTGGCGGCGCGTTTGCTTTTTATGATTTCGTGGCCGCTTCCGAACAGCAGTTCTTGGACGACGGCCGCCTGTTCGGCGCGACCTTCGATGTCGAGGTAGGCCTTGGTCGATTCTTGGGAGAGCAACCGTTCCTCGGCCTTCTTAACCGATTCGAGGATTGGCGTGTCGCCGTTGGCATCCTTGTAGACGCCCACGGTCAGGTTAACCTTGCTCGGGTTCGTGTCCATCTTGAACGCTTCGCCCAAACCCAGTATGGGGTCCGGCGGAGCCATTTCCAATGAGTCAAACATGGCGCAATCCTCTCCACTTTCATCTCGTAATTAAGTTAGGTCGAAAGCAATGCCGCAGGACGCGACCCCCACTTCAATCGACCACAACAGCAGTATAACTCATCTCGAAATCGCACTCCACGCCGAGCTTCGCCCCGGGTCGAGCGCATCCGTACCCCGCGGCGGTCGCTCGGAGTGGCGGCGTCTGCACAGGCAGCCTTCGCCGTTTCGGCGTCCTGGCTTGTTGGTCAGAGCGCAAAGCAAGACAAGAACTGAGCGAATGCGGTCAGCTATTTCGATGAGAGCCCCCATGGCCCCCCCTCAACGGGGATGTTAGGCCCGTTCGCATCTCGGTTGGGCAGAGCACAAAAGTGCCCCTCTTGCCGACTTTCGATTGCACCGACAGTCTCCTTGTGGCGGACTTGCCCGCCGTTATAGTAGAAATTTGCGGAGCAACGCGGGCCGAGAGCGGTTTGCACGAGCGGGAGAAATGCGATAACATGGTATGGAAACGTGGCCGTTGCGGCTGTGGACCGCTAGGGTGCGTAGTGGCGCGACAGCGAGACGGCTGGAACGGAACGAGTCTTGACCGCCAGGAAAGGATAGAACTATGGATGTGTCGATTGAATACTGTGTAGCTTGAAACAACCTTCCCCAAGCGGCCAGTTTGGCCGACGCGATTAAAGGGAAACTTGGAATTGAAGTGGAGCTTATCAAGGGAGGCGAAGGCAATTTCATCGTTGTGGCCGATGGAAAACAGCTATTCTCCAAAAAAGAAGTTGGCCGGTTTCCCGAGCACGACGAGATTCTTTCGCAGCTGTAGATTATAAATTTTGGATTTGGCCATGGCGCCGACATCGGGATTTCGCATTTTCGATTGTGGAGTCCCCGGGTATCTCGCGTGTCCCCCGCCTAGGCAGGAACATCCGCGCTTCGTTAGACCCGGCGCCGCCGCTGCGATACGACAAGGCTCCAATGACACCCCGCCCAGCGGAGGGTTAGCGTAATTGGTAACGCACCGGTCTTGAAAACCGGCGCCTACGGGCTTATGGGTTCGAGTCCCATACCCTCCGCCATC
>CAYNZS010000374.1:0-2376 GCA_964401695.1 uncultured Nitrospirales bacterium | reverse complement strand
GGTTCGATTCGCATATTCAGCGATTGCGACAGGGACACTTCCGCGTTGTTGACTTTGCCCACCGACTTCAACACCGCCGTCGGGCCCTCCATGTCGCTGCCACGCGTCGGCGAGATACCGTCCGCCAGCGGCTCCCCGGCATAGCGGCCAAAGGGAAGAGCCCCCACTCCCCGGCCCTCCGGCACGTAGCCATACATGGGAACCTGCACGGTGAGCCTCGTGCCGCCGTAGAGGGATTTGTACTTCTTCGCTTCCTCGGTCACCAGATGCGAAACCCAAGCCACCTGCTCATCCACATAATCGTCGTCGTTTCCGAACTTCGGTGCATCGAGACACATCGTTCGGACATCCTCGTGGCCCTCGAAATTGCTGTCCAGTGCGTCGCACAACTGGGCCATCGTGATCTTCTTGTCGTCGAACACGACCTTCTTGATCGCGGCAAGCGAGTTGCCGGCGTCAACGGTGCTAAGCATGCCGCAGGCACTGACGTTATACCGCGCGCCGCCTTCCTCCATGGCCAGCCCCTTCTCCAGACAGTCATCCTGCAAGGACGACGTGAACACCTTGGGCTGCAACGCCAGCTCGGAGTAGTTCGCCCCGATCGACCCCTTC
The DNA here is from genome assembly GCA_964401695.1 of uncultured Nitrospirales bacterium. Lineage (GTDB taxonomy): Bacteria > Hydrogenedentota > Hydrogenedentia > Hydrogenedentales > JAPYPO01. The sequence goes on along the minus strand of CAYNZS010000374.1, from coordinate 1,764 downwards.
CGCACGTGATGAGCCACCTGGTTCGCGAATGCCTCCTGCACCTCTTCAAATGTCGTAAAGGCCCGGGGATCGCCGGTCTCGATGCTCTTCTTCTCGTTGAGGCCACGGCTCCAGCCATTGGTCAATGTGTACTCCACGACCATGCCAAGGTTCACGCTGGTCCCTCCCCATCCCGAGGTCATGCTGGGTATGGTGGGCTCGTGACAGCCGATGCAACAGCCCTGCCTCGCAAGCTCCAGCGATATTGGCGGCCCATCGAGGAGTTCGCCCCGCGCTAGAAGGTTATTCACCATCACATCCTGATTGATGAACATCGGCCAGCCACCCCCCTGCGAGACGAGCTGACACGCCTTAATCAGCAAATCCTCACGCGTCTTGCTATGAACCAACAGCCCAAGCGTGGGCTCCACGAACGCCAAGGTGTGGAACCGCCCCTCGATAAACATGTACGACAGTTCCGTCGTGCCATCCGTCCCATCGGAGTTCAGTCCGCCAACATCCATGTGCACACCCGGCGAATGGGGGCCCGACCAACGGGCCGCGCCAGCGCCCATAATGGGAAAGAACTGGGAATTGCGCATGAACCAGCAATCAATCAGCTCTTGGGCGCCCTCCCGCGTGAGCCGCCCCTCCTCGATATCGCGTTCGTAATAGGGATTCAGATACTGATCGGCCCGGGCAGGGCTGATGCCCCAAGCCCACTGGTTGTCCCACGCGTACATAATCTGGACGAACCAGACCGATTGCACCGCTTCATAGAATGTTCGTGCGGGGTGGGCGGGCACCCGGTCGCAGACTTCGGCCATCGCCAACAGTTCTTGTTTTCTCTGATCGTCTGTTTCTTGAGCGGCCAGCTCGCGTGCCTTCGCGGCGAATCGGCCGCCTATCTCGGCCGCCGCTTCGAGCGTAAGAATGGCATTCTCTACAAAGAGCGCCTTCTTGAAATCGTCTGGATCGGCGCGGTCGAGCCGCTCAAGCCGCTCCTCCGCGTCCTTCTTGACTCCCAGAATGCCCTTCTCCAGCACCTTCTCGTACCCACCGGTCCAGTGCGTCAGCGACTCCATGCCATAGTGGCGAGTGTGCTCCTTCAAATAGGGGACAATGTCTTCCCGCAGCTCGCGGATGTCCTCGCCGCGCGTAAGAAACGGCATATACTCGCGCGTCGCAAGCGTATCCAGTTCCTTCTCCATCCCGACTGCCTGCATCGGCATCAGAGGGCTTCCGTGCGGCTCGGAGAACATCCAGCCCACCAACAACTCATCCGAATAGATGTTAACCGGCAACTGTCTTACTGCCGCCGCGAACGCCTTCGCCTGGCGATTCGCCTTCGCCTCCCCTTCGGTCTCCTTCATGACCTGGGTCCGAATGCGAAGAAGATCGATAACCAGCTTGTTCTTGGTATCCAAATACCGCCGCTTCAGTCTTTCCACCCTGCGTGTGGGTTGTACCGTGAAAGCCTGCTCAAATAGGCCTTGTTCCCGCTCTAATACTTGTGGCATCGAAGAATACCTCCTTTTTTTCTTTGGCTGTAGCCGTCACGTCGATCCGCAGCCTTCTGGTCTTCGCTCATTCGCCCAACTTGTCCAATGGCTCTTCTTTCAGCAAGCTCACCTGGGGGGCGCATATTCAGAAGCGTGGCCTACGCACCCGCGCCGTCCTCTAGGATATCAGAGACGGCAACCGTTCGGTCATTGTCGCCTATGTGTACGCAGCGATAAAGAATGGCCGGGGTTTCGGTACCTGTGAGAGGTGGGGGTTGTTTTG
>CAYNZS010000373.1:0-2396 GCA_964401695.1 uncultured Nitrospirales bacterium | reverse complement strand
TGCTTCAATCTCATTGGCTCCGGTCGCCGACGGGTCCATATGGGTAATCTCGGATTGGGTGTATACTGACAGCATGCGCGGATGTCGGAAGGAGTACTCAGGGAGATTCGGCGATGTATAAAATACCGTTAGTACGTGACATTATGAAGGGGGCTCCTCCAAGCATCTCACCGGACCTGCCCGTCTTCGAAGCTCTGGACAAGCTGGTCGACAAGCGTTTGGCGGGCATACCTGTCATCGACGACCAAAAGCGCCTCGTAGGGTTTCTCACGGAAAAGGATTGCCTGCGGCTCCAGACGATCGCCCACCAGTACAACCTGACCGGGTCAACAGTCCGAAACATCATGTCGGAAATCAAGGAAGCGCTGCATCCTGAGATGGATCTGCTGACGGCGGCGTCGCGCTTCTTGGCCTGCTATTTCGCGACTTTACCCGTCCTCGACGGGGAAACGCTGGTCGGCAGCATCAGCCGTCGGAATATGCTGGTAGCGATAAAGACGATGCACAAGCAAAAGGGCGTTTGCTTTCAGCAAGACCGGGAAAAGCTTGAGAAAGTGGGGAATCCATCGTCGATCGGCAGCCTGCAACAATTGGTGGGCATGAGCAGCCGGAAACAGTTGGCCTCGGTTTTCGGGGGTCGCCACTTACGCTAAGCGGTCCGGGTCCGCGCAGCCGATTCCTACGGGCGCGGGCCCCGATCGGAATCTCCGCCGTTGCCAAGCATTTTCCCAATCCTATCCCAGTACGCCATGGCGATCCAAAGGATGAAGGGCGCGGTGATGCAGAACTGGCCGAAGGCCACCGGAATCTCTTTGGCACTGGCGAACTGGTCGATGAAGTAGTAGTGCCCTATCAAGAAGATCCCCTGCCCGAGAAACATGATCGCGCTGCCAATAAGCAGGATAGCCACCCGGCGCACTAGGCCCAAGCCGCCCGTGGCAAGCACAAGCGCGATAAAGGGCGGCGAGCTGTTGACCATCGGCGCGTAGGGAATCGCCTCGGTCTCTCCCGCTACGTGAAAGACCAGAAGGACGTCTGTGTTCAGGATGCTGTCTGGATTGGTGGTCACGGTCAAATTGTCTATGGGCGGCGCTTGGATGACATTGAGGATCGAGCCGGCGAACTGGCCTATCAACAAAAGATAGTCCACCAAGAGGAAACGCCACCAAACAATCATGCACGGCGCGGCAATCGCGACGAACCGCAAGCAGAAAAAGGCGACTTCCCTCATTCCGGCCCGAGGGTTCATGCCGGACGCCTCTTCACGAAGAATTCCATCCACACCAGCCATGCCGCGACGACAAAGATGATGAAGACTCCTTGCCACACATACTCATGAAAGAACGTAAACCACTGCCGGCCCGGGGTCGTATCGTACGCCGCAAGCGTACCAAGAAACGTCAGCCTGCCAACATTTACGCCGTAGAGAAAGGGCAGGCCCAGAACAAGCCCCGCGATGCGCCGCCACCAGGCGGTGGGGAACGCCAGTACGGCCGCGAGGAAGATCGAAATGGAAGGAATGGCTCCGCAATCCGGCACAAGGGTGAAGGTGAAGGACTTGTTTTGACCGGTACGCCCCGATTCGCTTTCTTCCCGCAGCGCCCCGCGCTCGTCTTCGAGGCCCTTCAGTTCAGCCTCTAGTTCCTTTGCCAGTGCGTCGCGTTCAGTCATGGGGATCGCGGTGTCCAGGCCCGTATCCTTGATGCGAATGCGCAGGGACGAGATCTTCGAGTTCAGTCCGGTCTTCGCTCGAAAATAGACGAGCGGCCCTTGGTCATGGAGGGACTTGCCCTCCTGAATCATGCTGTACCCGCGGTGCAGCCATGATTCCAACGGCGTAAGCGGCGCGTCGTCTTCGCCTTCATCTTCGGCAGAGGCCGCGCCACCCGAACGCCATTCGCGCAGTTCGGAGCGCTTAGCCGCCGCGTGGGGGCTAGACTTGGTGTCCGCGCCCGACATGCCAGCGGTTTCCAGAGTCGATTTTTCGCCGAAAAGAGACAGGGCGGCGGAGCTGTGCTTGGCCACGCTGAAGAGGTAGCGCATATTAGTTTCGGTGTCGATAGCGAAACGGTAACCGGTCAACAGCGTCAACACATAAACGACAAACAGAATCACGAATCGGACCGTGCGGGAACGGTCTTCCCGTCGCGTCGCGTCGCGAGCCGAAGCGGACGGAGTAGCTCCCGCTTCCGACTCGACTCTCTCGCCTGAATTAACCGGCATACTCTTGCTAGGCTCCCGCCATAAACAGCCCCTGCCGTCGCCACGTTTCTTCAACGCATTCGCAACTACTGGCATGAGAGCATAGCAGGTGCGGCAACAGCGCTCAACCGCGGAACCAGCCAGGGCAATCGCACTAAAAGTCACATGGCCAGCAGGATTTCTTCAAGATAGCC
>CAYNZS010000372.1:0-2413 GCA_964401695.1 uncultured Nitrospirales bacterium | reverse complement strand
TTGGCCGACCTCGCCGCTAACGAGCAATCGCAGCAGGAAGCCCCTGCGGCGCCGCGAAGTCAGGCAGCGGAGCTCTATGCAGCCCAGGCGCTGCGCAGTCGTGCAGCGGCGCCGCCCTTGGCGCCGGTCGAATGGGTTGGCGACTTGTCGCCCATTTCCGAATCCGATTGGAGTTATGAGCGTGCGCGTCACCTGCTCGAACGCGCGGGATTCGGCGGCACGCCGGAAGATATCCGGCGCCTCGCCGATATGACGCCTCAACGGGCCGTCGACTATCTCGTCGATTACGAAGAACTGGACAACAGTTTTCTTCCCGAATTCGATGAGTCGGACATCTACTACGGCGGCTATCCGGCCACCGATAACTATTTTGCATCTGCCTTTAAGGACCTGTACAAGTATGGCGACATGTTCGGAATCAAGTTGTTGCCCCCTGACTCCGGGCCGTTGCACATGCAGGCCGCAGTTACTGAGGCGTTTTACGTCTATATCGCCGACGGTTACGAAACGAAGCGGCTTGCGGAGTGGTGGGGCGAGCGAATGGTGCGCACCAACCGGCCCCTGGAAGAGAAGCTGGCCTACTTTTGGCACGGGCATTTCGCGACCTCCAATGCCAAGGCCTTGCGTTACGATCTGATGAAGCTCCACTACGAAACGCTGCGCGACAAAGGCTTGGGGAGTTTCAAGGATTTACTTATCGCGGTGAGTCAGGATCCTCAGATGTTGATCTGGCTCGACAACCGCACCAATACCAAGAGGCATCCCAACGAGAATTTCGCCCGTGAGGTCATGGAACTGTTCAGCATGGGTGTAGGCAACTACACTGAGGAGGATATCCGGGAGATCTCGCGAGCCTTTACGGGATGGACCCTGGACGAGGAGGGCCTCAAGGGCCGCAACGCAACGGCCCGGCGCGACCTCGTCGAGGCCGCGAAGTTCGTTGATGACCCCAGCATTCACGACGGCGGCGAGAAGACCTTTCTCGGCGAGAGTGGGAATTTCAATGGCTACGACGCCATCGATATCATTCTGAAGCAAGACGCAACGGCACGGTTTATCACCTGGAAGCTCTACCGCTTTTTCTGCAATTACGAAGTGCCAGAGGAAATAAATCTGGAATTGGCGCGCCGGTTCCGTGCCGACGATTACGAGATCAGGCCGCTCCTAAAGACGATGTTCCTCTCGAAGGATTTCTACAGTCCGGCCTGCGTCGCAAAGCAAATCAAGAGCCCGGTCGAGCAAGTCGTATCGACCTACCGAAAGCTCGGCCTTGATACGAGCCCTGGGATACCAAACTTCGGTGTTACGACTGCCGCGCTGGGCCAAGAGTTGCTCTTTCCGCCCAATGTCGCGGGTTGGGAGGGCGGACCGAGTTGGATAAATCCCGCAACTTTGTTAGACCGCGGAAACTTCGCGCGCAACCTATTATTTCCCGGGGAAGTTCGCGGAGCAGGCTTTGACGAGGGCACCTACATGATGATGAACATGGGCTACACACAGGGATTAGAGAACGCGGGCTATGTTGCCGGGGAAAGCGACGAAGATTTCGACCGACGGATGAATGAAATCATAGAGACGACTCGCCAGGCGCGAATCAATAGGGGCGGCTCGCTGGGCGCCACCTCCCTCTACGAATCCCCCGAGACAACCACCTCCGCGGTTCCCGCCGCTGCGCAGCTAATGTCTTTTATGGACACCAACGGGGACGGCAAAATCACCATGGAGGAAGCACCGGAGGATATAAAGACTGCATTTGCTTTCATCGACCAGAATGGCGACGGAGGGATCGACGTGAAGGAGGCGCAGATCATGGTCGACTTCAATAATAACGGACAATCGCCATTGCCCGCAGCAGCCACCGCCCCCGATTACACCGCTGCGCAGCTAATGTCATTTATGGACACGAACGGCGATGGCAAGATCGCTAAAGACGAAGTGAACCGGTTAACGACTTCGTTTGAAGGCCTGGACAAAAATGCGGATGGTGAGATTGACGCCGCGGAGGCGGGGGGCATGGCCAACGCGCCGCGCAAGGAGCAAACGCCATCGCCCCAGCAAGCCACCGGCGCCGCCACCCCAGAACAACTCATGGCCCTCATGGACACCAATAGCGACGGCAAGATCACGATGGAGGAAGCGCCGGAGGAACTGAAGGCTGGATTTTCTTTCATCGACGCGAACAGCGACGGAGCAATCGACTTGAAAGAGGCGCAGGTTATGGCCGAATACCACAATAACGATAATGTACAATCAACACAGCCCCAGCAAGCCACCGGCGCCGCCACCGCTGAACAGCTCATGGCCCTCATGGACACCAATAACGACGGCAAGATAACGATGGAGGAAGCGCCGGAGGAGCTGAAGGCTGGATTTTCTTTCATCGACGCGAACAGCGACGGAGCAATCGACTTGA
>CAYNZS010000371.1:0-2445 GCA_964401695.1 uncultured Nitrospirales bacterium | reverse complement strand
CGTGCGCGCATCGCACTGCATAATGATCCATCAGCTTAAATCACACCACTAGTATCTTGACTTACAATTGGCGCAGCCTTTGAAAGCAAAGTAGAGTGTGCGTCTTCTGTCATCCTGAAAGAAGTGAAGGATCTCGATACGCCAGAGGCCCAATGAAATGGAGATACTTCGCTTCGCTCAGCATGACGGGTAAGATGGGAACGGCATAAATCGTGAACGTTCAGGCCATTCTTGCCCAAAAAAAGCGCAAGAAACTGAGCAAGAATTGAGAACTTGGCGAAGTACTTTTAATCGTCTCCTTTGGCATGCATCTGGGGGCGCAGCGCGGCTCTGGGGAAATTTCGATGCAAGTAGATCAGCTACGAACGACGCGCAAGAGCGACATCGCCGTGGCGCGGCTGCTCGATCATTTTTCGGGCGAATTCTCCTACCTCGCTGGTTTCCAGGGAACGGGCCGGCGCTTCTTCATCTCCGATGTGAACCGGCCCGGCCTCGCGCTGAGCGGCTATCTCGATTACTTTGCAAGCGACCGTGTGCAGATACTCGGCAACACGGAAATTCACTACATGGAGCGCCTCTCGACCTCGGAGTTGGAGACGCGCCTGGAAAACATGTTTTCCTTCGAGATTCCCGCCTTCATTCTTTCAAGGGGACTGCGGCCGAAACCGATGTTCCTGGATATGTGCAACCGGCGTGGCATACCGGTGCTCGTAACGAACAGTTCGACCGACGAACTGATCAGCCGAATCATCCTGTTCCTGGCTGAAGAGTTTGCCCCCGCTACAGAGGTCCACGGCACCGCCGTCGATTGTTACGGGGTAGGAATGCTCATTGTAGGCTCTCCAGGCATCGGCAAGAGCGAGGTCGCGCTGGAATTGGTGGAACGCGGCCATCTGCTCGTGGCGGACGACCTCGTCGCCCTGCAGCGAATCGGCGAAGATACCCTGATGGCTTCCTACAACCCGAGCATCGAGCACTGCATGGAGATCCGCGGAGTCGGGATCGTGGATATTCAGCGAATCTTCGGTGTGGGCCGCGTCGTCCATTCCAAAGCCATCTCGCTGGTCGTGGATTTGGAGGAGTGGCACGAAGGCGGGGAATACGATCGGACCGGCCTGATCGAAGAACATGTGAAGATCCTGGGCGTGGATATTCCGAACCTTCGGATACCGGTCCGCCCGGGGCGGAACATGGCGGTCATCGTGGAAGTGGCGGCGCTGAACCACCGACTCAAGGAATTGGGGGTCAATCCCGCGGAAATCCTCAATCAGCGCCTGATAGACATGATGAAGGCAGGGGCCATATAGCTCCTATGCCCAAATCGCGCAGATTCGTTCTGGTGACCGGCCTATCGGGCGCGGGGAAAAGCCAGGCGCTGCGCTTCTTCGAGGATCTGGGCTACTACTGCATCGACAACTTGCCAGCCTCGCTTCTGACTACGGTCGCCGAACTCATCAGCCGCTCGGAATCGGTCCGGGACCGTATCGCGGTTTGCGTAGACGCGAGAACCGGAGACGATCTCCTCAACCTGCCCGGCTACCTTGACGGCGTGGCCGAGCTGGGGCTTTCGCCAGACACCCTCTTTCTGGAGACGACGGACACGGTCTTGATCCGGCGCTATAGCGAGTCGCGGCGGCGCCATCCGTCTTCGCCCACGGGGAGCATCGAAAAAGGGATACAGCGGGAACGGGAACTGTTGGGGCCGATTCGCGACCGCGCCCATTTGCTGTTGGATACAAGCGCAATTTCCGCGCCAGAATTGCGCGAACGCATCGCGGCCATCTTCGGTGGGCCGCGCGAGGTCCAAGCGCTTACGATTACCGTGTTGTCCTTCGGGTTTAAGTACGGCGTACCGCCTGAGTCGGATTTGCTTTTCGATGTCCGGTTCCTGCCCAACCCCTACTACGACGCCGAATTGCGCGATCACACAGGGAGCGAATCGGACGTTCGGGAATATGTGATCAACAACGCGCAGGCCCGTGAATTTTTCGAGAGTCTGACCTCGTTTCTCAAGTATCTCGTCCCTCAGTACGAGGCCGAGCCCAAGTCGTACTTGACTATCGCCGTTGGCTGCACCGGTGGCCGCCATCGTTCGGTTGCGGTGGCTCAGGAAATACTTCGGTTGCTGCGCGATCTCAACTACGACGCACGGCTTCGCCATCGAGATGTTGGGCGCTAAGAGAGCCCGGATTCATATACTAAGTGCAACAGGCATGGCTTTTTGGTTTAGGGTCGTGGCTAAGCCCTTTCCTGCCGGCCCCATCCGTCGCTCACCGTGAGCGGCGACGGATGGAGATGGCGGGTAAGGGCGCCCCCTTTTCTTGTTGGTGATTCCCGAGCGATTGTGGAAAAAAGAAAGGACATCGCAGCGTGTTTTCGGTATCTTGGTCTTGGCGAACTCAGAACCGAAAGGAAACCGCTACGATGCCCTACACCCCTCTTACA
>CAYNZS010000370.1:0-2455 GCA_964401695.1 uncultured Nitrospirales bacterium | reverse complement strand
CGAGGATTTTTTGGTGCCGCTTCGTATCTATAATTTCTTAAAACGCTCTAGCCGCCGGACTCTGGCGGACGCGCCGTTGGAAGCCATCCATCGCGCACTGAGGGATGCGGATGAGTTCGTACTGAATGGCGACATTTCCGACTTTCGCCGGTCTACGGCCGGGGGGGACGAGGCTACTTGCCGAAAAGCGTTGGCGTGGCTGGCGGACCTCACCGAGCGCGCGCCGGAATGCCAGTTTCGCTATGTTCTGGGCAACCACGACAACGAGACAACCTTCGCCGATGCATTGGACGCGTTCGCCCGCGCGAGAAACAACCTTACCTGGCACTTTTTCCATGTCCGCGTCGGCACGGGTGACTCCGGATCATCTGACGCTCTTATCGCTTCTGGCTGGGCTCGCGTTTTGTCCGCTCTACTTCTGGGCGCTGCCTTGGGCCTTTGCGGCGCTGGCCATTCATGTGTTTCTTGACGGACTCGACGGCCCTTTTGCACGCTATTTGGGCACGGCGTCGCGCGCGGGTTCGTTTACCGACAGCATGTCAGACCAGACCGTCATCGCGGCAACGACGCTCATGTTGATGTACGTTCACGTTGTGGACTTGCTGCCGGGTGTCATCTACATATTGACATACACGGTGGTCGTATTTTTGCCATGGCGCGCAATCTCTTGAATACGCCGTACTCGTGGCTATTTCGTCCGCGCTTCACGATCTACGTGTGGTTTCTCGTGGAGACCTATTGGTGGCCGGGCACTATTAACGTTGTGCTGTGGATATCCGTGGGCGTGTTGTCCGTCAAGGTCTTGACGGGTTTTCGAAAGATTTAGGAACGACTGTAGGCAACGGTGCGGGTTAGCCGCCACCGGCTTCTCTGGGGGACGCCACTTCGGGTTCGGTGGCCAGAGCCTCCTCTTCGGAGACGGATTCGGGTGGGAGGCCGCTGCGGAGGCCGCGCATTTCGTGGGTGACCCAGGCGGCGGTCAGGATGACCGAGACGAATTCGGCTGCGGGGAGGGACACCCATATCCCGAGTAGGCCGAAGTAGTACGGGAGAATGAGGATCATGGGAATGAGAAAGAGGATCTGGCGGGACATGGTGAGCAGAAGGGCAGGCATGGCTTTGCCGATGGCCTGAAAAAAGCTGCCGCCGACCATCGTGAAACCGGCGCAAGGCATGAGGAGGATGGTGATTCGGACAATGTTGACGCCTTTGTCGATCATGGCGGGGTCGTTGCTGAACAGATCGAGCATGGCCCGGGTGAAGATCATGATGAAGACGAACCCAGCGCTGGCAATGACGGTGCCGACGATGGCGCCGGCGCGGACGGCCTCCTTCACTCTGGGCAGGTCGCGGGCGCCGTAGTTGAAGCCGACGATTGGTTGGAGTCCCTGCACAAGGCCAAAGAGGGGCATGTAGAAGAACGAAAGGGCGCGGTTGGATACGCCGAGAATGGCGAGGTGGGTGTCGGTGCCGTAGTGGATGATGGATCTATTGACGATGATTGCCATGGCGCCCCCAGCGGCCATCCGGACGAAGGAGACCGAACCGATCCTGAGGATCTCGGCGAGGATATCGAGGTCGGGGATAAGGTCTGCGCGGCGGATGCGAAGCATGCTATTTCCGCTAACGAAGTAGCGGCAAAGGTAGCTGAGGCTGCACAGGCTTGAAGCGACGTTCGCCCAGGCCGCCCCGCGGATGCCCATATCGAGACCGAAGATGAGGATCGGGTCGAGGGTGATGTTAACGGTGGCGCCGATGAGCATGGCGATCATGGCGATCTTGACGTTGCCTTCGGAACGGACGACATTGTTGCAGGAGATGGCGCAGCCGAAGAAGCAAGCGCCGACAAGAAGGATGGAGAGGTACTGGTGCGCGAAAGGAAGGACCGCGCCGGTCGCGCCGAAGAGCTGTAAGAGGGGGGTCAGGTATGTGTAGCTGAGGAGGATCGTGATGAGGCCCGCGAGGGAGACCGTGACAAAGGAGGTGCCCGCGGCGCGTTCGGCTCTACGCTGATTGCCCGCACCGAGGCTGCGTGAGATGACGGAGGCGGTGCCAACACCGACGGCCATGCCGATGGCGAGGATGAGCATCTGAATGGGCGAGGACACGACGAGGGCCGCGATGGACAGAGTGCCGTGTTCGGTGTTGCCGATGAAGATGGCGTCGATTATGCCATTGAGCGAACTGGCGAACATGCCGACGGAAGCGGGCAGGGAGTAGCGCAGGAGAAGCTTGCCTATTCGCTCGTTGCCCAGCTCGTATTTGCGGTCTTCCATATTCGGTGGCCCGTCTGTACGTCTGGTCTTCCGCGTCCGAAAGGATCGGGGGATCTTCCCAGCCGGGCTGACCGGGTACGCATTGTATCACCTGCGAGCGTGGACGGCCAGAGTTCGACAAAGGCCACTAGAGCGTTTTAATTTATCATGCCTACGGTGGTATAGTGTGGGCATGAAGC
>CAYNZS010000369.1:0-2458 GCA_964401695.1 uncultured Nitrospirales bacterium | reverse complement strand
CGTAAGTGCTTGCAAAACAGCCGGTTAAGTTTTTCAACTGTAGAAGATGGGTTTGGGAATGGTGCGAGGATTGGTACAGCTCAAGTTACTATTCGGCGAGCCCGGCTAACGATCCAACGGGACCGGAAACGGGCTCTTTCCGCATCATACGCGGTGGCAGTTGGGACCATGCTGCGTCGCTTTGCCGTTCCGGGTACCGCTCGTGGGTCTCTCTGCCCTTCAAGCACAGCACCGTCGGGTTTCGCCTCGCCAAGTAGTTCTTGCTTACCGGCCTTATCCGCCATCGCAGTACAGAAGCGGCTAGATATCCGGGTTAGCAGTACGGAGTGTCCGCGGGGGAGTGGGCGGTTCGGGTCACGCCAAGTCCTTCGTCATGACCACGGCATCTTCCTTGGTCTTCGAATAGTAGCCCTTGCGGAGGCCGACGGCCTGGAAGCCTTCGGTCTCGTAGAGTTGGCGCGCGCCGTTATTGGATTGACGCACTTCCAGTATGGCCGTCGCGGCGCCCTTCTTAATGGCCGCGTCGAGTAGGTGAACCAGTTGCTCGCGGCCATAGCCGTTGCCGCGATACGACTGGGCGACGGTTACGCTGGTCACATGCACTTCATCTGCCGCCAGCCAGAAGCCCGAGTAACCAATGAGCGTATCGGCCGCAAATGCCGCCCGAAAATAGGATCGCGAGCTGCACATCTCCTCGCGAAACATGCCCACAGTCCAGGGCTCAGGATAGGCCTCAATCTCGATTCCCATGATCGCCTCGATATGCTCATCGAGAAGCGGCACAAATACGAGCTTGGATGGGCTGGCCATTTTCATATGGCCGCCGTTTCCCGTCTCGCCGCGGTCTCCGGATTTGAAGCGTTCCGAGCTTCCTCTGCCTGCGACTTGCGCAGGTAAACGGCGTCGATCGCCGCCCCGTCGCTCGCCGCCCCCGAAGCCAGCAACGCAAGCCCTTCCAGGGCAACGTTGGACGCGCGCGGGGCGGAATAGGCATCGGGCGCAAATAGCGCTCCAGGACTCAGGGATTGAATGGTTTCGCGGTAGAGGAGCGCGCCGTCGCCTAGGAAAAGAACGCCGTCTTCCAAACCTTCGAGAAACGCGCCGATGGGACCTACCCGGTCGTCCGAACGTTTTCTTATGGCGGCCCCATCGCTTTCATAGACCGCGCCGAAGATCTCGCTCATACGGGCGTCCAGCAACGGGCATATTAAGCCACGATGGAAGATCGCGGACCGCGCCATGGCATCCAGTGTGGGCACACCGGCGAGGGGCAGGCCGTTGGCCAAGGCCAGCCCTTTCCACGCCGCAATCCCTACGCGCAGTCCCGTGAACGAGCCCGGCCCCTGGGAGATCGCCAGCAATTCCACGCTATCGAGCGGCGTGGCCGCCTCGGCAAGAATCCAGTCGACGGTCGCCATGAGGCGCTCGGAATGCCTGCGCCCCGCCTTGACAACGGACTCCGCCAACACGGTTTCGCCATCGCATAGGACAACGGAATTGTATGAGGTGCTTGTGTCGGCCGCGAGCGTAATCATGACCCCGATCATAACGGCGTCACGGCGGCACGTCAATAGCGGCGAGAATCCAGCACGCTTGACCCGGATATTTTACCGACCTTCGTAGCGAGACGGTGGAGAAGGTTGCTATGACGAAACTTATCCGAAGCAGGCGTTCCAAGGCAAGACCTGCGGACGACAGCGTGGCGGGTCACGCCGAGGTCGAAAGGCGAGAAGAGTCTCGTCAGAGTGGTCTTATCTGCCGTCACAGTAGAAAAGCGGTGAGATATCCGGGCTAGAATGCGTGCGGGTCGCGTTCCGGAGAAGGAGGCGTCGATGGCGCGGCGGGGGGCTGGGCCTGTGGAGGCTTATTCGCGGGCACCACCGCTTCCCCTGAAACCAACTCTTTCATCCTCTTGCCGGGACGGAAGGTGACGACTTTGCGCTCGGGCACGGGGACTTGGTCGCCGGTGCGAGGATTTCTGCCGATGCGCGAAGCGCGGGTCTTCACCTCGAACACGCCGAAATCGCGCAACTCCCAGCGGTCTCCGTCTGCCAGAGCTCTGGAAATGGCCTCGAAACTGCCTTCAATTACTTTAGCTACATCGCTTTGCGTCATGCCTAGTGAATTCGCAACCCGAATCACGAGTTCGCGTTTCGTCATCGTCACGGTGATAGCCCTCCATTCTCACCCATCCAGCAAGGCATACGGCGCATAATTAGTAGTCATGGACACGCAAAGTGCAATTACTACAGGACTAATTATACAAATACGACCGCCTATGTGCAAGTCTTTTCTTTCAAGCACTTTATACTAGCCAACGTCGAAGCATGGGCGCAGCGATCTCAACAATCCCCAGTTTTGAATCATGTCGGCAATTCAAGTAGTGCGAGAATTGCGATGGGTATTGCTAGTGGTGTGATTTAAGCTGATGGATCATTATGCAGTGCGATGCGCGCAC
>CAYNZS010000368.1:0-2491 GCA_964401695.1 uncultured Nitrospirales bacterium | reverse complement strand
CGAGGGGGATTGTTTCGATGCTGGACGCGCCCTGCTTCGCGAGTTCGTAACGCACTTTCGCGATGGGGAGGTCCTTCGAGGCGGCGTCAAGCTGAATGGTAAATTCCACATAATTGACGCCTTCGTTCATGGTGGGTTCGTCAGCGAAGAGGGCGTTGGCTTCGAGGTAATTGACGATGGTTCCCACAGCATCCCTCTTGCAATTGAAGAAGACGAGGGCCTTATGTTCGGCGAAGAGGGCGCCGTAGAGATTCAACAGAAACATGCGGGCTAGATCGTATTTCTCCGAATCCTTCTTGATGGCGGTACTCGCCCAGACGCAGGCTTCCGATTCCATGACGACATCCGTGATATTCAGGCCGTAGTTGCGAATCGCGCTGCCCGTCTGCGTGATCTCCAGGCCAAAATCGACGGATTCATTCTTGACCTTGGCCTCGGTTTTCCCCCAGGTCTCGTATACGATGAGCCCCGTACTAATGCGCGGAGGCGTCTTGAATTTCTGCACGGAGTAGGCGGCGTGCGATTCGCCAAAGCCCAATTCCGCAGCCTTCTTCTGAAACCACTCGACGGCCAGATATGGCATTTCGGAAACCATCGTGACAAGCGACTTTTCGGCAAGAAGCTCTTTCAGCCATTCGTGGCACGGCCGCGTGTTGCGGTTGATGATTACGATGCGTACCGAACCCCGCCCAAGCGTCAGCACGGGGGCCACGCGAATCTCTTCGCCGTACTCGTATTTGTATTCGAGTTGACGCTCGCGCATCCAATCTTGACCGCCAATGGCGACGTCAATTTCGCCTAGAGCAAGCTGAGCGCTAAACTCCTGCGGACGCCCGTCCCATCCCACGAGAAACGAAGTCAGGGGGAAAGTAGTCGGTCCGCCCTTGTCATAGCTCTTCGTTGTAAATCCGGCCTGCGCGAGCAGATTTACCAGGCTGCCTCCTCGGTCCGCATCGGCCAGCGAACCGGCGGGCATACCGACTACAAGTTGGGTATCGCTCATGGGATTGGGTCCTTGGGGTGCGCTTGTCGGAGGGTGGCACGCTCTAACTTGCATGGGGTCGAGATTTCTCTGTAAGCCGACGCCTCCAGACGCCGCCCATTGTTGGGACTTGCTGAAAACGCAGGGCTGAACGGAGAAACGTCGATTATATCATATGGCAAGAACCCACGAAACCTCGGGACGCCACGTTTCGCGGCTCCTTGATAACGTCCACCCAGCCCGCATCGCTCGACAGGTTTCTACTCCGACGGGCGAGACGCCCGCCCCCATCAATACCTTTCTTGCTCAATTTTCGGATTATTTCCAGGGCGGTACACGACCCGAATTCTACTCACGCGCACTCGCCACGGCCTCCATCAGCCGCCGTGTGAATTCTTTCCAGTTCAACTCTGACGCCACGCGCGCCCGTCCGGCCTCCCCCATTCGCTTCGCCTCTTCAGGGTCGCTCAGAATCTCGATGACCGCGTTGAGTAGCGCATCCAAATCGCGCGGAGGAACGAGCAGTCCTGTTTCGCCATCGAGGACCGCATCGACGGCCTCGCCCGAACGACCCGCTACCACAGGCTTGCCATACGCCTGGGCTTCGAAGAAAACCAGGCCGAAGCCCCCGGCCTGTCCCTTCGCGTTCTCCCCCATGGGGAGGGCGAACAGTTCGCAGGCCTGATAAAGCCCGGCCGGCATACGTGTTCGCTCACGCCCAACTTCGCAGCGACCCGGCCTACAGCCGAGATGAGAGGCCTATGTCCGGCGAGCGCGAAGATGGCATCGGGGACAGCCTCCAATACGCGCGGCACAGCATAGATAAGCGTCACCTGGCGCAGCAAGGCGGCAACGAAAGGAACGCACTTGAATCGCAGAAACTCGTGGGCGTACACAATAGTCACATAGGGACGTCGAAGCAGCCATGCGATCATCCCGCCGTAAGAAACATCGATAGCAAGTATGAGGTCGCACGATATCACGAGATCCCAACTTGCGAGCAGCATGGGGAAGAAACGCAACCAGCCTAGCCCGTAGCCGGGAAACCGGATCGTTAGGATCGGCGGCGCTGCGTCGATTTCCTCCATGCACGCGAAACACTGCGCGACAACCGTCACGCTATGGCCTAACTCGGCCAGTTCAGGCAAAGTCCGGTAGGCCGGTCGAGGCGATCCCCCCTTCTATAAGCGGGTAGCCCGTCGTAATGACGACAACATTCATCGTGGGGTCTCGTTCCGAAATCCCAACTCCTTACACCTTTCCAATGACGCCGTTCCCGATGCGGCAATGGCAAAGGTGGCGGCAGAATCGCAAGAGTATCCGCCGGTCCCCAAGATGTTCATTCATACCCTCCCCGACCGCTGCGCGGCCCGGATTATACATCGAAGGAACCACACACGGTGTTTCGACGAAATAGTCCCGCGGAATTGGAAACTGCGGATCAGCCCCACAATCTTAACCGAGATTACCCATATGGATCCGTCGGCGACCGGAGCCAATGAGATTGAA
>CAYNZS010000367.1:0-2533 GCA_964401695.1 uncultured Nitrospirales bacterium | reverse complement strand
GTTAAACGATGCCGGCGGATCTGAAGATGACTCTTCCAAATGGGAAATCCGGGTTTAGACGACGCAGGCAGGATTTGTCCCGAAGGGACTTCGGGGTAGAGCTTCTCGTTTGCCTAGATATCTCATCGTCTCGCTACGAAAAGCGGTGAGATAGCCGGGCTAGATAGACGGGTCTTCATCGTCAGGGTGGATGAGGCGGTTCAATGGTCCGAGCTCTTGCGCTGAAAAGGGAGAGGCTTCTTCCATCGAGAAATCCGTCCCGCCGCACAGTCCCTCTATATGGTGCAGGGCCGTGTCCGCCCCGCTTGACAACTCCTCGAAATCGAAGGGGGTCGGCTTGGAAACATTCCGTGCCGGTTGAACCGGCGCGAAGCTTTCCGCGTTCTCGGACTGCGCCGATCGCTCTAGCCGCTCCACCGATTGTTCGATAAGCCGCCGTAGCGCGTCCAGGCCATTGGGCAGCGCTTCATCCGCGAGAGCCAAATCGAGGCGCGTCGAATCCTCGCTACCGCCTTCGCCCGCCGCTCCCTTGGCGTTGAGGGGCTGGGGTCCAAAGTAGAACGGCCGCTCCTCTGCCACGGCCTGTGGTTGTGCCTCAAGCGGCGGCTCGATAATTTCCTCGTCGGCCGGCGGCGATGGGGCCTGCCCTTCGCCCGTTAGATTTTCAGAATTGAGGCGTGACGCGAGGCGCGCCATGGCCTCCGCCGCGTTATTTAGTTGCTCGCGCAACGCGTCGAGTTCCCCGGCCGTCTTCTGGTCCGTTCCACGTCGGTCGTCAACTTCATCGCGCAGGGCCGCCAGCTCGCCTTCCCGTTCGTCCAAGCGCGCGCGCGCCGCGCCAACCTGTTCCGCGGCGCCCACGCGCAGCGATTCCAGCTCCATTTCCCGTTCGCGCGCTTTCGACTTTTCCGCGTCCAATTCCGCGCGGGTTGATGCCAGGGATTCTTGAAGTTTTCCGTGCTCACGCCACGCGTCCTCGGCGCTGTATTCGAGCGTTCTGCGTTCCTCCGCCGATTTTTCCTGTTGCACACGAAAGTCGTCCCGTTCCGCGATGGCCTCATCCAGCGCTTCGCGCAATTGCTCTACCTTCGATTCGGTCTCACGCGCGCGGCCGTCTTGCTGTGAATCCCGCAACTGCATTTGGGTCATTTCCTCACGAAGCGCCGCGAGGCCTTGACGCGTTTCCGCGCGCTCGTGGGTCAGGGCGTTGAGCGCCGCCCGCAGCCCTTCAATGTCCCGCGCGTCAGTTCCTGTTTGTGTCGAGGTATGCGGGCGCCCGCTGGCCGCTTCTGGAGATGCCGCCGGAGTCTCGACGGGAAGAATCGCCGGGTCGTGGGACTCCTCGCCGTTATCCACATGGGCGTCAATCGTCCCGGCCAGATCGATGGCCGCTTCCAACTCTCGGATTTCATCGATTTGCGCGCGTTGTTGCGAATGGGCCGCGGCGATGCGGGTGCGGCTCTGCTGGATCTCGTCGAGGAGATTCTCGGCCCGCGCCAATAAAGCATCGGCGCTATCCACAGGATGCGAATTCTCGGCGCGTGTCATATCCATTTCGTCGCGCAACGCGCCCAGTTCTTCCTCGAGCCCCCGGGTGCGTTCGAGCTGTGCGCAAACGCCCTCATACTGCCGCTGGAGTTCGCGCAGGCCTCCGTCGCCGTTTTCCGTGCCGGCAACGGACTCGCGGACCGCCTCGTTCGGTTTCCGTTCCTGCGTATCTTGGGGAGAAACGGTGGCATAGACCTGTTTGAGGATGGTCTTGAGTTCGTCGAGATCCTTCTCATTCGAGTCCTCCCAAGCCACCGGAGACCCGTTTGTTGGTTCCGGGCTCGCCTCGGTGCCGCGTCCGATATCCGGCGATTCTATGGGAATGGTCACGCCATCCTTTAGCAGTTGCCCAAGCCCCGGCGTCAAGTTTCTCAGCCGCGCCGGGTGTACGTTGGTTGCGACAACCACACTATGTCGGCAATCCAAGAAAAGGCGGATCAGCGCTTCCAATTCTCCCAGGCGGCCCTCGAAACTTTCCAGATGATCGATGAGAATTATCGCGGATTCCGCCTGTTCGACGGGGCTGGGGTCTTGGATTAGGCTGAGGGCTTCCTGGGGAAAATTGTCGGCGGTAACGTAGGCGATCCCGGTCGGGCTGGAACCGGAGCGGACTCGGTTGACGATGGCGCAGAGAAGGTGCGTCTTCCCCGAGCCTTCTTCTCCGAGGAGAACGGCCAATTGGGCATGCATCTCCCTCGATTCGACGACGTTCAGGCACCATTCAAAGGCTTGGAGGTTTCCCTCCCCCAAGTCGAATTCCCCGAAGCTGCGCTGCTTCATGCCTACTTCCCTTAGACTTGTTCCGCACGAGGGGTATCCGTCAGCGCGGAACCGGCTCCGGCACCGCATCCCACTTGCCGCCACTATCCTCACTATGCGTAAAAAAGTTTACGCCCATACTAGGAAAGAATCAAATGAGAGGCGCTTTATGCTCAACGATCCCCAGTTTCATAATCGGCTGACGTAGAAAGGCCGTACGTCGTTA
>CAYNZS010000366.1:0-2569 GCA_964401695.1 uncultured Nitrospirales bacterium | reverse complement strand
CCAGCTAATTCATCCCTCCTTTCGGCTCCAGAATGGCGATCACTTCCGATGGACTGGTATTGGCTATGCGCAACGCATATTGAGGTGCGCCCCTAGTCTCCTACAACCTCGGGACGCATTAGGTATTATGATATCCCGAATGTCCTTAGTTATCAATAGTTACGGATTTATCGATTTTATTTGCGCCTCGTAGTCCCTCCCAAGAGCCGGAGGTAGCAAGAAGCGTGAGCCGCGAAATTGAACACTACAGCTGGAGCTTCTTGCAATCTTTCGTCTCGTCGGCGTAGGCGGCGCGTTGGCTGTCGCGATGGAACACGCAAACGTTTAGGAGGCCCCGCGTTCGGTTCCAGGCGTTTCCCTGACCCCTGCGCCGTTGCGGAAGATGCGCCGCGGCGCCTATGGCTGCGCAATGAAAGGCCGTGGAAACGGACGCTCATCATCGAAACCCGCGACGAGGCCTAACTCGACTGGCCTTGAAAGCAGTACCAGAGATTCGGCGAGTTGAGCTCGGGACGCCTGGACTAACGGCCGGACCGCATGTTACCATCGGCTCTCTACCCACGCGCCCGTAGCTCAGTGGATAGAGCACTGGCCTCCGGAGCCAGGTGTCGGACGTTCGAATCGTCTCGGGCGCGCCATTTTCACCCCTGTTTATAGGGTGTTTAGAGCTTTCCTTCAAAACGCTTCAAGGCGAAGGGGGAACGTAAGGACGCCGTAAGGACAATTGATCTCGTTTCAGTGGCGGGCGAACGCCGCCGGGAAGGTTCAGCCAGCCTCTCGAATTCAGCATCGCGCCGGGCGAACGGATGGCGTCCGCACTACGCCCCTTGCGCGAGCAATGATTCATCCGCATCGAAGTTCAAGAACGCCTCGAAACCGGCCGCGTCCGCTGCCTTCCCCGTCGCTTCGATCATGACCTTGCGCCGCCACGTCGCCATGTAGCGGGTGGCGGTTTAGAAACGTAGCACCCGCTGTCTAAGTATCCCCATGTTGATGGGGTGGTTCAAGTAGGACGTTGGGGGTGGTTGTTCCCCCAGTTCCCTTCCCCCATGGGGGAAAGGGCATTTATGGATTTTCTTTTCTATCCCCCTCTTTCCAGACATAAGCGTCGTGGTGGACTGTCGTATCGGGGTTAGGGCGCTGGTCGACTTCGATCATGTGCCGCCGTACCGCTTGAGCAGCACGTCCGTAGGTCTCAAGTTCCGTACTCTTGATAGCGTTTCGGTAGTTCAGAACCGTTTCGTGAATACCAGGAGGGACTTCCCTGCGTCCATTCGAAGCGCCCGAAGACACCACGCCAGCAAACGAGATGACCCCACTGGTGACCACGCCTGTCTCGATAAATGCTCTCCGTGTGAGCTCGGTTTCGCGTTCGTCCAGTATTGGAGAACCCTAGCGCTCGTCATCAAGACGCGGACGACCATAGTGTTTGTTTCTGAGCACGAATTCGTGGAGGTGGCTGAACGACACCTTCAACGACCACGTCTATCACGTCCACCTGCGGCTGCTGCCCCTCTTTTACTGCGCTCTGGGTTGATCACTCTAGACATCGCTGGTCTGCGACACTAATCCCTATCAGTAGGCCTTCTTGGCCGTGAACGGCACCTCGCCGCTCTCACCGCCCAACTCATATTTGGCGACGCCACTAGCTGTCTCGCCATCCGACGTGCCGCCAAATACCGACGTCAGGCCCATCTCGGGAACGGAGAGCTTGAAGCGAAAACCACCATCCGGCTGGACGGTTAATTCCGCCACATCCAGCGCGTTGCCATCGGCATGATAAACAGCGCTGAAGTCGGCGCCGCTCTGCGTAACCATTAACTCGTGATTCTGAGTCGTGCCGTCCGGCATCTCGAGCGCGAGGAGCCATTTGCTCGTCTCTCCGGACGCATCGCGTGCCGCTTCCCAAGGGAATTCGCCGAAGTCACCGATATTGACGTTCCCGGATACGGCATCTCCCGAAATGTCTCCGATGAAGCGGATAGTGATGACCTGCCCCTCGGCCTCGAGGTCGAAGTCCCATGACAGCGTATTGCCATCAAGCCCGCCGTTCTTGACCTCATACGCCGTGCCCCCCAGTCTACGACAAGACCACCGGCGATTACCTCGGCGCGATCCCGCTGCCCATGCCTACCTTCGGGAATCCCATCACCTACATGCATCACGGCAAACAATACATCGCCGTTGCAGGAGGTTGGGGAGGGGGGGCTGGACGACGTGACACAGACAATCCGAAACTGATAGCGCTGCGCCTCCCGTAACGGCTCGTTCGCCGGATTTCGTGGAGATGGATGCCCCCGCTCTGATTGGTTGCGGCGTTCTTGGCGGCGCGAGATTTGCCAGCGCGCCACGTCCCCGGCGTACTCCAGATTAGAGTCCGTACAACGCCGAATACTTCCCCTCCAAGTAGCTGAGATAGGGCGCTGGCGAAGGCTCCTTTCCGGTTGCGGCGTGGACGATTTCGGTCAAGAACACTGCGATTAGCGGGGCTGACGGATCATTCGAGGTTGCGGGTTTTCCACCCACGGTTAGGCTTTTCGCATGGGCAACAGCAAATGAACTTGTCAGC
>CAYNZS010000365.1:0-2580 GCA_964401695.1 uncultured Nitrospirales bacterium | reverse complement strand
GGGGCTAACAACCATGCGAATAAACAGGCTGCGTAACCGCAAAACTCTAGTCTAGTAGGCGTCTCTAAGTATCCCACCGACTACGAATTCCTTCGCGGCGTCCAGATGCTCCGGTAAGACTTCGTCCGCGTCATAAAGATCAGCTACTGTTCTAGAGACTTTGGCAAGCCTATCCACGGACCGTGTAGTCAGGTCGTTACTGTCCGTAATGTCCTTGAATCGTTCAAATCCCGCCGACGAGAAAGCGCATAGATCGTGAACCTTTCCACCTGGGATGGCAGCGTTAAACGGGATGCCATCTCCATTGAATCGTTCGCGCTGTTTCTCCCTGGCCCGCTGAACTCGTCTCTGAAGTCCTTCGGATTCATTATCAGATCCCTCCGAGAATCGTTCGGCGGTTGTCAACTGATTGAGTTCGACTTGAAGGTCAATCCTGTCTAGGATCGGCCCACTGATTTTCCGCTGATACTTCCTTACGTCGGTCTCCTTACAGTTGCATTTTTCGCCTCCAAAATACCCACAGGGGCATGGGTTCGTCGCGGCTACAAGCGTGAAGTGACAAGGGTATTCGATGGTGCCCTCTTCTTTCCTTGGTATCGCCATAATGATATCCTCTGTGGGTTGTGCCTGGGCGCAGATCTGGGAGATTATTGCCCGGCATCGCCGCGAGGGGGGCGCGATCTTCGTCGCTGAAGTTCCCGAGTGCGGCGGCGAGGGCGTCGTCCCTCTGTGAATAAGATCCAACATCCTCCTGCTGGCAATCCAGAGGCAATGGGAAACCGCCGAGAAATCTTGGAAAATTCTTTTTGGGGTTAGGAGGACGAAGAGACAAGAAGAAGTGGCTGTGCAGCAAACCCCAAACTACCAAGAATTTTGAAAGCCCGACAGTATACTACTCGGCACTCCCGCCGATCCCCCCTTCGATGGCGGCCGGGACCGGCGTCACGTCGACAACGTCCGCGACCAGGTCAATCGGCCCATCCCCGCGCATATCGAGGTGAATGTGGACCCGCTGGGCCTCAGACTGCGGCTTCTTTTCGTTCAGGCCCAAGATCTTCGCGGCTTGGCGCAAAGCGCCCAATTTATCGTGCAACTCGATCTCGGCGCGCGGGCCGTCTGGCGTTTGCACAATCCGAACGGCTTTGATCGCCGCTCGCTGCGCCTTCGTCAAATCGCGTAAATCTCGCACTCGGTAGCGGCCTCCGGATAGCTCGACGAAATCGGTGAAGTCGCTTAGCCCGATGGCGGAGATCTCGTCCATCACTCGTTGGCCCGTGAGCGTGCTGCACTCGCGCATGTCCGCGTGATGCCGCTCGATTTCCGCGGCGACTCTGGGCGATGCCGCCACCTCCTGCGCTTTTCTGAGGATCGTCCTGTCGCTCATCCTTCGGCAGTCGTAGACTTGTCTGTACGCCTCTGCCTTATTGCCGCCTTCGAGGTACACGGAAACGAACCGTAGTTGTTTTGGGGTAAGATTTCTCATTTTGTCTGCCCTTTGTAATCTATTAGAAAAGTCTTAATGGCCCATTCCTCTCGCCTCAAAGATCGCGGATGTCATTCTCCCTCACTCTACTGGCGAGGGGTTCTTGTTCGAGTCTACCGCGCCAAACGACGGCAAATGGCGTTACCGCTATGAGCCCCAACGCGCGTTCAGCGCGGTCAAGTTAGCCGCCAATGTCCCCAAAGCCACTTTCTTGCTGTTGCGTCATTCGTTCGCAAGCTGGCACATCATCAATGGGACGCCGGTCGCCAAGGTGAGCCGCTGGCTGGGGCACGCCAAGATTGACACCACCATGAGGTATTACGCGGGCCTCTTGACCTATGACGATGACATCGAGAACTTCTGAGCGCCTTCCCCGTTCCCATGGCATCGACCACCGCCCGATAGCCGCGTTCGTCCGGTACGGGCGATTGTGGGGCGGTTCACTTCGTCGCTCATGGCCTCCCCAATAGGCTGGCATCATGTCCCAAGGATTAAGAGCAAACTTTGGGTACCGGGCTAACTCGGTACCCAAAGCAAAAGCGTTCCCTCGTTTCCGGTTCAAACGATTACGGACCCGTGTCATCCGCAATCTTCGTAGAAGCCTGCCGTGTATTGAACCCAGGCCCTTCGTACCGCAAACTCAACTCCAGCATTCCTCGAAGTATTGTTTAGAAAACATGGCATAGGCTTTGTGCATTGGAAGGTCCTGGCCGGGATACTTTCTGAATTCGACGTGGCCGTCCAAGAAGAGGATGTTCGAGCCACCGGGAATGTGGCTGAACTTCTCGACATTCACGCTGACGTAATCAAACATGACGACAAGTTCCGATTGCGCCACGGCCGTTGCGGCGGGATTGTTGATATCGACGATCATGAATCGCTCGATACCTTCGCGCATTCGATGAATGATGGGGCCGCCACCGTTCCCATCTGTCGTATACCAACCAGTAACGCCCCCATCGAGGTCCTTGTCCATAACCGCTTGGTATGACGTGGACGGGGGGTCCGGGGGGGCCCCGTTGACACTGGCACCCGCGGCGTTTGCGTTCCAGTATTTCATGGATTCCTGGGCCTCAATTTGGCGCGGCATAACGAGG
>CAYNZS010000364.1:0-2584 GCA_964401695.1 uncultured Nitrospirales bacterium | reverse complement strand
AGGCTTCATGCCCACACTATACCACCGTAGGCATGATAAATTAAAACGCTCTAAAGCAAATTGCAGAGAAAGACGCGAGGTTTGGATCGACTGTTGTCCCGGCCTTGATCTTGTGGGAGGGTGCTGCCTTTGCTCTTTCAGAGCGCTTGGGTCTGACGGAGTTCCTAGCCCCCGCAAAGGACGAGTAAGCGACTTGAGCCACACCTCAAATCCGTCAGAAACTGTACGCAGGTCCAAAGATCATCCGGCACGTCCAAGCGGCGTTCTTGGGTCCCCAGGGCATATCGGCGCATTCCCAAGCGGAAAAGAAGGAGACGCCCATGACAAGGGCGACCGCGATCCAGACCCAGCGTTCGCGAATCTGCTGGAGGAGCGGCGCGGCCATGAGGAGAAGTGGCGGCGTGGCGACGATGTACCAGCGAAACCCGTAGGCCTCGCCGCCGTAGTTGTCGGTGCAGATGGCGTAGTACAGAGTTAGGATGAGAAAGCCTGCGCCGCCGGCTAGAATCTGATCGCGGTATGGCGTATTTTCCTTGAGCCCTGCCATCGCCAGCGCGATTATACCAGCGAACGTGATGGGGTACAGCGAGAACTGGCCGAAGCGGCCGAAGGTCATGTGAAACAAATACGTGAGGAGGGGTTCGTTAAGCGCGTCGATGCCTCGCGGATTCCGCCAGTAAGAGGCTTCGTACAGGTAGAGTTCCTTGTTCATCTGCACGGGCGATATTCCTCCCGTGGTGGCAACCATGATCGCGAAATGGGCTCCGAGGGGGAGGAGGGCCCCCACGCTGGTCCAAATCCAGAAGGTGTTGAGTTTCGGAAAGCGGCGGATAAGATAGACGCCTGCGATGAGCACGAAGATCCCGCCAGGCATATCGAGAGTTGCAACCAAGCCCCCCGTAATGCCAAATGCGAGAAAACGCCACGGCGCCGGATCGAGCTTGCCGCTGCCCAGTCCCAGCGCGAAGTAGAGGCAAACAGTCAACATGCAGGCACCCGGAACGTGGTCGTTCATGTTGGTTGAATAGCCCCAGAGCTGTGTGCAGAACGCCAAGGCGCACAGACAAACGATTCGGGCCATGGGATCGTCGATGAAGAGGCGAAGCGTCCTAGAAAAGAAGATGAGCGTGAGGATAAAAGCGCAGGCAATAAGCGTCAAGGACATCCAGCGCACGATGACGTCACGATCCCCGACCACCAAAAGGTCCAACCCGAGCAGCCGATTCAGCGCCACATATTCCGCGGTCATCAGGAGCGGCAGAATGGGAGGCTTGCTCGACAACGTCCGCCGCTCGACCCGCGGCTTCCCACCCTCTTCGGCGTCCACTTCGACCGGCTTTTCGAACACCACCTTGTCGATGGTTCTTTGCTCGAAGTAGTTCGGTTCGCCGCCGGCCGGCCGATCGATATACCAGGTGCCGTGTTCGGTGAGCGCGAGGACGGTTGCCAAACGGCTATTCGCCGTTTCGCCAGAATTGTGCCCCGCATGGGAGCCCATGATGGCGAAGATGGCCGCGACCATGATGACCATCATTTCTAGGACTCGCGTGTTGTGCTCGAACTTCACGTATAGGGCGCCTCTCGATGCGGATCATGCGGTTGAGCGTTCTGACTCGGAGAACTCAAGACGCGGGCGTGGTCAACGCCAGAACTTAAGCCGGCTGAGCCACCCGGCCTTCTCGCTGCTGCTGTCCCCAGGCGCCCGTGGAATCTCCTTCTGCGTACGCACCCACTCGCCATCGATTAACTCTTCAGTACGTTCAGCCACAAATAGACTGCCCATGCGCCGCCATTTGCCGTTGCGAAATGCCAGGCTGACAGTTTCCTCCCCCGTATCGCGCAAGTAATTCTCATCCTGGCGCGCTCGCTCGCTATTCCGGCTGAGCCGCGTGGAGAATCGACGCTTGTTAATTGTCACGTCCGCCGCCATCGGAGCCGTCGGCGAATCGGTATCCCGCATGTGGGCTGCGAAGCCATCGGGACCATCAGGGTACTCGGCGTAGGTCTTGTAGTAATACGGTTTGCGCGAAACGAATTCCGACTTCGCCCGGCCGGATGTCGCGGCGATTCGTCGGCGCACGGCATCGTCCAGCAAAGCGCGGTATTCCGATTGAGACAACTCGCGAGACACTTCGACGGTGATATCGCCGCCGCTCCCGCCCGACGAGCCGCCGAACAGCGCGCACGACGGGATCGTGATTAGCAAGACAATTAACGCGGCGCTTCGGCTGACTGACGATACGTTCCTCATGAGCAATTCGCGTTCTCCTCCGCACGTACGAGACTAAGGTGCCAATCCCCGCCAGGGACTGGCGGACAGAAAACGCGGCCATCCTACCACATGAGCGGAAAGAAAGACTACGGAAGTGACTGAACCATCGTCCAATTGCAACCGGATGCCTACCGTAGACTTGCGGCCCTGAGAAACACCGTCAAACCGTTGAACGCCCACCGTGCCCGCTGACTTGTCATGGGCGGCGTGTATCTGGACGAGAATGTGTGTGGCCGGCTCACAGGAGTTAACCAGAAGACCTGCGTCAGATTTGTGTGTTTTATCCGGCCTTTGCTCCCAGTAGTCCTCGGT
>CAYNZS010000363.1:0-2591 GCA_964401695.1 uncultured Nitrospirales bacterium | reverse complement strand
TGCGATGTCCTCTCTTTTTTCCACAATCGCTCGGGAATCACCAACAAGAAAAGGGGGCGCCCTTACCCGCCGGCCCCATCAGTCGCCGCTCACGGTGAGCGACGGATGGGGCCGGCAGGAAAGGGCTTAGCCACGACCCTAAACCAAAAAGCCATGCCTGTTGCACTTAGTATATGAATCCGGGATGCGCCCGCAGTGAGATTTGCCTTGAGCCCCTCCGCCCGTGCCTGTACGATGGGGAGAATTTGCTCGCGGCGGCTGCGGGCACACCATATGAAATTTCGGTTTACGTTGACAAGGGCGGGTAATCGCCATGCCGGGGCTGCGCGTTCAAGCCGCCTTCCGGAGCAATTCCGACGCTTCACTTCCGACACGGTCGGCGAGCAAGGATTGCGGTCGATTGCCGTCCAGAACGAGATTGAGGAGGGGAAGATGAAGCGCAAACGGTCCACGATGCTGATCTCTCTTATTCTTTCTACATGTGCTTCCGCGCCAATGGGGTGCAGTCCGCCGGCTCCGGGCACGTCGACCGATGGCGATGCCAACGGGACCGGAGAAACCATTCGGATCGGGTTCCTCGTCAAACAACCGGAGGAACTATGGTTCCAGAACGAATGGAAGTACGCGCGGCGGTGCGCGGAAGACTTTGACTTCGACCTGCTCACCATCGACGCTCAGAATGGCGAGAAGGTTCTCTCCGCGATAGATGTTCTGGGCGCCAAAGGAGCCAAGGGCTTCGTCATATGCACACCCGACGTTCGACTCGGACCTGCTATCGCGGCCAAAGCCCAGAGCCACAACATGAAAGTGTTCTCCGTCGACGACCAATTCATCGGGGGAGACGGCGAGTTCATGGACGTTCCTTACATGGGGATATCGGCCCGCGCCATCGGCGAGCAAGTGGGCAACGAATTGTACAAGGAGTATGGAAAGCGGGGTTGGTTGCCTGCCGACACCGCGGCCTGCGGCATTACCTTCGAGGAGTTGAACACGGGCAGAGAGCGAACCGACGGGACAATCGATGCGTTGGTCAAAGCCGGATTCCCCAGGGAGCGCATCTTCCTGGGCGCGGAAAAGACAACGGACGTCCCCGGCGCTTTCGATGCAGCAAACATCTTGCTTACACAGCATCCCGACGTGAAGAACTGGCTCGTGTTCTCGATGAATGACGAAGGAGTACTGGGCGCATTGCGGGCTCTCGAAGGGCGCGGCATAGCGGCTGAGAATATCGCGGGAATAGGCATCGGCGCGGGCGTGGGCCTCAGCGAGTTCGAGAAGGAGGACGCCACCGGCTACTTCGCTTCGTGCATGATCAGTCCCCTTCGCCACGGTTATGAAACGACCGAGATGTTGTACAAATGGATCAAGGATGGCGTCGAGCCGCCCGCGGTTACCTACACCGCCGGCGTAATGGCGTATCGCCATGATTACAAGGACGTGATGAAGGAATTGGGTCTCGACTGACGCACAACCTCACCTTGCCCCAGTGGCGTTAGGCGCTATCGCCAATACCTCTGCTGGACGACCTCTCTCTTCAGGTTCAGGCTAAGCTATTTGGACGAATTAATGGCGAAAAAAGACGCACCTCGCAACGCATCGCGCAATCTGGCGTCGATTCTCTGGGATCGAGCGGGAATGCTGCTGGTATTCGTTGTACTGTTCATCGCCTGCTCCCTTTTTGTCGAAGACTTCCTGTCCCTGGCCAACATGAAAGGCCTGGCCTTGTCGGTCTCCATGATTGGCATGGTTGCGTGCACCATGCTTTTCTGCCTGGCCTCAGGCGATTTTGACCTGTCGGTTGGCTCCGTCGTGGCCCTCTCGGGAGTCCTGGCGGCCGTAGTCGCCAACGCCTCCGGGAGTGTCGTGCTGGGCATGCTTTCGGGCATACTGGCAGGGGGCGCGGTGGGGAGTTTCAACGGAGTGGTCATCGCCAAATTCCGCATCAACGCGCTGATCGCGACGCTTGCGACCATGCAGATCGTGCGAGGAATGGCCTTCATCTTCTCCGGAGGAAGAGCAGTCAGCGTGACAAACCCGGCATTCTTCAAACTGGGCAAGTCGTCCTTCTTAGGCATTCCCTCGCCAGTATGGATTACCATCCTGTGCCTAGCCGTGTTCGGAATCATCATCAGGAGCACGGCCTTCGGCAGGCACACCCTCGCCGTAGGCGGAAACAAAGAAGCTGCACGGTTGGCCGGAATACCCGTTCCCCTCCTCAAGATCACTATTTTCGCTATGCAAGGCCTGATGGCGGGCTTTGCAGGCATCGTGCTGGCCTCGCGCATGACGAGCGGCCAGCCCAAGCCG
The DNA here is from genome assembly GCA_964401695.1 of uncultured Nitrospirales bacterium. Classification (GTDB taxonomy): domain Bacteria; phylum Hydrogenedentota; class Hydrogenedentia; order Hydrogenedentales; genus JAPYPO01. The sequence goes on along the minus strand of CAYNZS010000363.1, from coordinate 284 downwards.
CCCGAGATGTTTGAACTTCAGGTGATTTCCGCCTGTGTCTTAGGAGGCGTCTCCCTGACCGGCGGCGTGGGAACGATCACCTGCGTCATCGCTGGCGTCCTAATTATGGGAACCGTCGAGAACGCCCAGAACCTCCTCAACGTTCAGACCTTCTACCAGAACGTGGTCCGAGGCATGATCCTCCTGACAGCCGTCATGCTCGATCAGCTCAAAAACAGAGCGAGACGTGACTAGAGCGTTTTAATTTATCATGCCTACGGTGGTATAGTGTGGGCATGAAGCCT
>CAYNZS010000362.1:0-2668 GCA_964401695.1 uncultured Nitrospirales bacterium | reverse complement strand
TTGACAAAAAAACGAGTCGCAGAGCACCTGCCCCGGAAGCTGTGAGCGATGCGGGCTAGCGGTAACGCGACCCCCCGAAAGATATTCGGATCAGGGCTTTCACTCACCATTTGGCTACTGACTTGAGATGGAGAATCCGCGAGAATCTCGCTTGGGCTTGCGCCAGCCAGGGGGGCTTCTTCGACAGGGCCGCGGATGACGCCTTCCCCGCAATCTTCGTTCCGAACACATGGGTGATAGGACAAGTTCTCGGCGTTTTTCTCCAAGCGGCGCAATTCCTTGTCAAAGTAGGGGCCGTCACACCGAAACACACCGTGGAACAAGCGGATGGGACCGGTGTCTCCCTCGTGCAGGGCGGCTCTAGCGATGCCATAGAGCGGGTCGAGGCCGGTGCCGGTTCCCAGCAGCAATAGAGGTTGCTCCGGTCTTCCCGTGGTATAGAAGCAATCGCCCCGGGAACCCAACACTTGAATGGTTTCGTCCGATCTCGCTTCCTTGTGGAGCCAGACGCTCGTAGCGATGCCGGGCTTCAGGGGAACATGAAATTCGAGGTGCCGCCGTCCGAGGAAATATTCGCGACGGAATAGCTTTTCGACAAGCCATCCTCGCGCATAAGGTTTAGGGATTGCCCAGCGCGGCAATCGAAAGGGGATTCGGGCATGACCCGTACCAAGGCGACAACGCTCGACAGCGGCCTCACCGACACGATGGTCGCGGCCACGCGCCGGGGCGCGATGTCGCCCAGCGAGACTTCCATGTCCTTCTCGGACACGCACATGCATGAGAGAAAATAGCCCCGCCCCTGCAACGCCTCGTCTACGCCCTCCTGAGCCACCCTAGGAGGAGGTCCGTCCAGCGCCTGCATCCGGCAGATCTGGCAGACGCCGGTCTGGCAGGAAGAAGGTATCCGATGCCGTTGTGCACAAGGCATTGCAGCACGGATTCCCCGTCGGCGCAGGGGTAGCTCTTCCCCTCAAATGTGACCTGTGGCATCGAGGTTCTCCGGGGCGAGCGTTATGGCCAGGGACATCCTTCCGGGCCCCGTTTCTCCCGCGAGCGGTTCGAACAATGTACTCATATTTGTATTCCTTGTCCGGCTCCCGCAACTCGCTTTGGAGCCGTCAGACCCGCCGACTCAGAGATAGGCGTGTTCGCGGGCGCGCACCAGTTGGGTGAGCATGAGATTCGCTGGGCATGGAATCCCTTGCGCTTCGCCGTAGCGGCAGATGGCTCCGTTGAGGACATCGATTTCCGTTCGCCGCTTTCGCTGGAAGTCCTCGCGCATACTGGCGTAATGCTGCGCCGTTGCGGGGATCAACGTGTCAAAGAGACGTTGAACGTAAGCAGTGGCCTCGACCGGTTCGAGCGCTATGCCCAGCGAATGGCCTACGGCGTATAGCTCGCGGACGGCATTCTCCATGATGGCCTTTGTGCCATCGGTGTCGAGCAATCGCCCGTAGGGTACGTCGAGCAGCGCAGACAGCGGATTCAGTGAACAATTGTAGGCTACTTTCGACCACAGTTTGGCCGGAAACGTGTCGGTGAAGACCGTTGGCGCGCCGGCCTCGTTCATCGCATACGCGATTTGCCGAATGGGCTCGACGGGTGTGACTTCACGCCAGACGCCGAGAACCGTCGAATCCGCCATCACCGTAACGTCGACGTGGCCCTTATCGAGGATGACCGCGCCAAAAATCACGCGCGCGCCGAAGGTGTGTTCCCACCCGATCTTCTCGGCGATAATCTCGGCGTTGCCCAGGCCGTTCTGGTAGGAGCAGACCAATGTCGCGTCGCCGACCAGGGGGCGAATTTCCTCCGCGGCGTCGCGCGTCGCATAGGACTTCACGCTCAGTAAGATGACATCGAATTCGTCCCGAGTCAGGCCTTCGACACTGGTTTGGCAGCGGAATTCGCGGGCAAGGTGCCCCCCCCAAATGCCCGTGATCCGCAGTCCCGACTCGGCCATGGCGTCCATATGGGGCCGCCGCCCTACGAAGGTGACTTCATGCCCAGCGTCCGCCATGAGGCCGCCGACCACGCTGCCAACGGCACCCGCTCCCATGATCAAGAGGCGCATAAACGGTTCTCCGGTGGTTAGGCGAAAAGGGCGGCGGTCTGGGGCTCAAGTATCATGCCGAAATAGGGTCTTCCTTAACAACTCACCCCTGCTCCGTGGACATGTTACGGGAAAGAAGGCTGCGTCACGTTTGCGCGGAATTGAATCAGCTTTTCTGTTCCTATCGCGAGGTCTTCTAACGTATTGACTCACAATTGGCGCAGCTTTTGAAAGCAAGGCAAAGCGTACTCTTCTGTCATCCTGAACGAAGTGAAGGATCTCGATACGCCAGGAGCCCAATGAAATGGAGATGCTTCGCTTCGCTCAGCATGACGGAGAAGATGGAAACAACGTGAATCAATACACACTGCTGTCCTAACCCAGATATCTCACAATTTTTCTACTGCGACGGCGGCAATCTTCTCCGGTCGCCAAAGGCGCTCGCCTTCTGTCAGGCGTGACAAGTTGTTGGCAGTAGATTGCTTCGTCATTCCTCCCCGCAAAGACGGTGGGGTTGAGGTCTCAATCAAAACAAAAGGTGCTTTTCTCCAATGCTGCTAGCCTAGAGTTTTGCGGTTTCTCTACCGTATTTTATTGCAAATGGTGGGCCGA
>CAYNZS010000361.1:0-2685 GCA_964401695.1 uncultured Nitrospirales bacterium | reverse complement strand
GTCGCTTCCCTACTTATTGGAAGGTCCCTGTAGGGAGGGGTCAGGGGAGGATCGAGCGTGCGCGGATCTTCGCGGTTTCGCCCCGCGCCTCACTCGGCGACGGCTTCTTCGTGCGCTGTTGTGTTGGCGGCTTCGCCCTTGGGAACGTCGTTCCAGAAGGGGGAGACGTCTCCGTAGATGTCGGAGTACATCCATTCGAGTTTGCCATCCATGAGCGTGTCGGCCACTTCGTTAAATGTGCGGTTGTGGTTCTTCTTGATAGCCTTGAAGTTTCGTTCGATACGCTCCTTTGCGTTCTTGCAAAACAGATCCGCGAGCTCTTGCGGGGTCTGATCGGCCGGCCGGCCGGAGAGTTTCAGTTCGGCTAGGGCGAGGCTACCGGCCATGGCGAAAAGACCGACGCCGATGTCGACGAAGTTGCCCAGGATAACTTGCTTGAATTCGAGTTGCTCCTTGTATTTGGCCATAGTGTGGAAGAGGGCGCGGGCCACGCGGCGCGTCGTCTTTTCGATCCAAGGAAGATAGGCTTGGTTTGTGGGGTTCAAGTACTGGACGTTGAAATTCTGTGTGGATGGAAGGAAGAGCTTGGGATACCAGCTCGCGTAGAACTTTCCGGCCTTGATCATCAGGCTCATCTTGCTTTCCTTCTGGCCGGGTTTCGGTTGAAGGATGGGCATGACCAGCTTGAAGTGGGTGTCCATGGCCTCGCGCGCCATGATCAGGTGCATCACCTGGGTCGATCCTTCGAAGATGCGCCCGATGCGCGCGTCGCGAAGCCAGCGTTCCGCCGCGATGGGCCGTTCCCCGCGTTCGTGGAGCGACGCGGCCGTCTCGTATCCGCGCCCTCCCCGGATCTGAACATAGTCGTCGATGATGCGCCACATGGTTTCCGTGCAGAAGTACTTCGCGGCGGCGGCTTCGAGGCGGATGTCGGCGTTACCCTTGTCCGCCCAGTGGGAGGCCAGCCAGACCATCGACTCCATGGCGAAAGTGTCCGCAGCGATGTTGGACGACAGGCGGGCAATGTGCTGGTGTTTGCCGATGGGCACGCCCCATTGAACTCGCTCGTTAATCCAGGACTGACATTCCTTGAGAAGGGCTTTGCACCCACCTACCGCGCCGGCGGGCAAGCCCAGTCGGCCAGTGTTCAGGGTGGTGAGCGCGATGCGCAGGCCCTGCCCCTCGGCGGCGATTAGGTTCTCTTTGGGGACCTTCATGTTGTCGAATTTGAGGATGCCGTTGGAGATTGCCTTCAATCCCATGAACTTGCAGTGCTGTAGCACCGAGAATCCTGGTTGGTCGGTCTCAACGATGAAGGCGCTAATCTGCATGCGCTCCTTGCCGTTGAGGATCTTCGGCGACGTCTTGGCCATGACCACGATGATGCCGGCGTCGGGTCCGTTAGTAATCCAAAGCTTTTCGCCGTTGAGGAGGTAGTACTCGCCATCGTCCGAAGGCGTCGCCGTCGTGGTCACCCTGGCCGGGTCGGATCCCACATCGCGCTCGGTGAGAGCGAAGGCGCTGATCTCGCCGGCCGCCAAGCGCGGAAGGTACTTCCTCTTCTGTTCCTCGGTTCCGAAGAGCTTGAGGGGCTGCGGGCAGCCGATGCTCTGATGGGCGGAGACCCACGTCAAAGTGTTCTGGCAGTAACTTCCGAGGAGGTGGAGTACGCGGCAGTAGTTGACCTTGCTGAAGCCAAGGCCACCGTATTCCTTGGCGATCGTCATGCCGAATACGCCGATTTCCGCAAGCGCGTCGAGCACCTCTCGAGGGTATTCGCCCGTCCTGTCCATCTTGTCGGGATCGACATGCTTGCCCAACACCTCTTTGACCTTCTCAATGTACTCGTCGCCGATACGTTTTTCTTCCGCGGATTGCTCGGGAAAAGGGCTGAGAAGATCCCAGCGAAAGCTTCCCGCGAATAGTTCGGCCGTAAAGCTGGGGAATTTCCATTCGGATTCGCGGGAGGCCTCCGCAAGCTGCATCGTTGTGTCTTTGGCGGTATTCTCATTCGCGCTGGGCATGTTCCATATCTCCTTCTAGGTATTTGAAGGGCCGGCGTACCCAAGGAGGGTAGGCCGTGATCGACGAGGGAAATACTCCGTCACAGGAGAGGTTGTCGTTGTCGGGGATCCAAAACCCAGATGTCGCTGATCCATCGCGTTCCCACCAATCGACGTAACAAAAGTTGGCTTGCGCCCAACCTGCCAGGGCACACGAACTGCAGCCGTGACACTACAATGATCCAGTATACACCAGAAAGAGAGGCCTCTCAACGGAAGTGGCGGGCTCCCCGGATTCATATACTAATGTGCAACAGGCATGGCTTTTTGGTTTAGGGCCGTGGCTAAGCCCTTTCCTGCCGACCCCATCCGTCGCTCACCGTGAGCGGCGACGGATGGGGTCGGCGGGTAAGGGCGCCCCCTTTTCTTGTTGGTGATTCCCGAGCGATTGTGGAAAAAAGAAAGGACATCGCAGCATGTTTTCGGTATCTTGGTTTTGGCGAACTCAGAACCGAAAGGAAACCGCTACGATGCGCCACGCGCCCAACGACAGTGCGACCAACGCCGGGAATGGTGCCGCCCGGCGCAAAAACAGACCCGTCGCATGTTGTGGCGATACGTGACCGGCAAGTTGATGGAGGGGGGGCTCCAGAAGCCATCGCGGTCCGGTTGCCGTTGGAGT
>CAYNZS010000360.1:0-2736 GCA_964401695.1 uncultured Nitrospirales bacterium | reverse complement strand
CTCCGTCAACAGCGAACCGGACACGATGGTCGTCAGCACGCTCAACACGGCCCCGGCGCCATGCCCGGCCCCGACGCACAGGTTGAGACAAGCCAGAGTATCAATCGAAAGCGCCGACGGTTTACGGCGGACTATAGGGTCCGTGTCGTTGAGGGGGCGGAAGGCTGTGTTCAGTCGGGCGGCATCGGCGCGTTGCTGCGACGTGAAGGCCTGTATTCGTCGTAGTTATCTAGGTGGCCCAAACAGTTGTGGGTAGGTGGAGCATACTTAGTGGTGTTTGGTGATGCCGCCACGATCCCGTAGAGCGAAGATGCCCGAAAGGTTTGCCTTGAGGGCGTCGGGGTTGTCGGAAGCGAACTCGGCGTCTTCCATCGTGAACGCGCCCGCCTTCACCAACTGGATCAGATGCATGTTGAAGGTCTGCATGCCTTCTTCTGCGCCGTCGGCGATTACCTGGGGAATGAGCCGGACTTCGTCCTCGCGGATGAGCGACGCGATACCGGGGTTCATAAACATGACCTCGACGACCGGCACCCGGCCCGCTGGCGTCAGGCAGCAAGCGCTGCGAAACGACCGCCCGTAGTTGCAGAGCGAGTTGCGACCGGATCTGAGGATGCTGCGCGGCGGGGAACAGGTCGAGAATGCGGTCGATGGTCATCATGACGTTGGTCGTGTGCAGGATGCTGAACACCAGGTGACCCGTCTCCGCGGCACCCAGACACATATAGAAGGTGTCCACATCCAGCACTTCCCCGATGAGGATAATGTTGGGGTCCTCTCGCAAGATGGCGCGCGAATACTTCACGATTTATTGTTCGCGAAAGACAGTATGTACGCTACGTTAGTTCAACGACTACAAGCTCCAGCCGTCGCGATAGCGGTAATGGAGATACTGATTCGCTTCGGGCTTATTGGGAAACACCATGTGCTCGGAATCCCACTCCAGTTCGGTGCCCGGCATATGGTGCGCGATGTTCCCCAGCATCGCAAGCTCGGTTAGCGGCCCGCCATAGTCGAAGTTGGAGTCGGCGGGCTTGTATCCCTTGCATGCTTGTAGAAAGTCCCGATGATGCGTGAGCCAGTTGGGCAGACTGCGGTCCAGTGGATCGGCTTTTACGACGCGCTTCCCTTTGTATTCCTTCATCTTGGACTCCGGGATGATGCGCCAGTACGCGGCCCCGTGCGATCCGTATATGACTTTGCCCTTCTCTCCGATGACGAGCGCGCCGATCGGACCGTTGAAGACATAGTCCGTTTGTGGGATGAATTCTTCCCCGTCTTCGAGTTCCTCGGGACGCGGCAGCGCGTCTCTGTCTCCGTTGTGCCACGTCATCGTGACCGGCGGCAGTTCGCCGCGTTGGGGAAACTGGTAGTGAATCTTGAAGGGAAACGGAAAAGTATCGATGTGCTTTTCGGGGTCATAGCCCTCGGCTTCGGCGAGAACTGAAGAGGGCGCTCCGAGGTCTAATGCCCAGAACACGGGATCCACTACATGGCAAAGCCAGTCGCCTAGCCCCCCCGTTCCGAAGGGTCTCCACTCGCGCCATGACATGGGATGATAGAGTGGGTTGTACTTCCGGTACGGAGCCGGGCCAAGCCACAAATCCCAATCGAGCGATTCTGGGATGGCGTGGTCATCCCCAACGCGTGGAAGCGCATCGACTTCGCTGTAACTGTAGCTGCCCTGCAGGATGTGTATTTCCCGAACTTTCCCGATCGCGCCGGACCAAATGCACTGGCAAAACTCGTGAATCGAGGGAAAGGTATGGCCCGAATTCCCCAACTGCGTGGCCACGTTGTACTTCCGCGCGGCCTCGGTCAGCATCCGGACTTCATACAGAGTGTGCGCAAGGGGCTTTTCGCAGTAGACGTGCTTCCCAAGCTCCATCGCAGCCATCGCAATCGTGGCATGGCTATGATCGGGGGTCGATATGATGACCGCGTCGATTCCCTTCTCCTTTTCCAATAGCCGGCGAAAGTCCTTGTAGAACACCGCATCGGGAAATCCCTCACGCACCGGCACCGCCTGTCTCTCGTCTACATCGCAGACCGCGGCGATCCTGGCGCCGGCATGGTCGGCAGCCCGAGTATTCCCGCCACCCATCGAACCCACGCCGATGCACGCCACATTGACTGTCTCGCTCGGAGGCGCAAACCCCGCCCCGCCCACGACGTTTCGGGGAACAACTGCAAAGGCGGCCGCCGACGCCGCGGCGCCAATGAACCCACGTCTAGTAATTCCCGATTGACCATTTGTCTTCGTCTTCTTCATCTCTTTAGTCTCCTTCGCACTTCTCTTCATTCGTAAGTCGACATTTCCCATATGGGTGTGCCCCGCAAACAATAGATTGTGAGGCATTCGCGCGGTTTCGCCCCATTCGCGTTGACGACGAAGGCCACCTGCATGTGACAACTCGACCAGTCTAGCCGATAGCGACGCTAAGTTCGAATTGGAGGCAGCCGGCGTAGCCCGGATACCTCGCCGAGTTCGCAGACTTCAAGCAATGGCTCAAGGAAAATATGACGAATGAGGTGGACCTGAACAAGGCCTCTGGGGGGCGCAAAATTGTAGCCCCGAAGTTTCATCATAGCATTGAGCATGATGATGTCTGAGTAGAGCAGATTCCTTGAAGAAGTTCAACCGAGATGTAAACGGCGGTTGAGAAGTGAAGCGGTGGTGGGGGCGGTCGAGAAGTGAAGCACCCTTGATAGACTTTCGTGGTTTTGAGGCATTGG
>CAYNZS010000359.1:0-2740 GCA_964401695.1 uncultured Nitrospirales bacterium | reverse complement strand
GGCGGGGTCACCCAAGCCGAGCCTGTTCGTGCCACGCATTGTGGGCCTTAGGAAGGAGATGTACGGCCTCATCGAAGAGATCGCTCACGATTTTCCCGCCGAGCGCCACCGCCGCCAATGCGAGAATATCATCCATGGCCGCGCGCTCTTCGGGCCCGAAACGCTCGCCCCACAATTGCGCGCCATCGTCGAGGAAATCTAGCCGTCAACATCCAGTCGCGCGTCGTCGAAAAAACACATGGCCCGTGGCGAATCGTAATGAGACAAGACCACATCGACCGGCGCGTGCGCAAAGCGTCCCGGAAGCGCCGCGCTGACTTCCAGCCGCTCCCACTCGCCATCGCCCGAATGCGGTTCGCCCTGCGCGGCTATCTCGCCGCTAATTCGAATCTCCAACCGTCCCGTTTCCGGCGCGAATGCCATCACGTCCGCACTGAACGTAAGCCGCCGCCCCGCGAAATCCCCTTCCAGCGTCACCCGCTGCTCGATGCGCGTGTAATTGTAGCCCAACGAATTATGGCCAGGCCCCGTCGCCAAGCCCCGCACGCCTTCCGTCTTCTCCTCAGACGGCCTCACCCGGACCTCGCGCGCACGCATCACGGGCGTGCAACCGATGATGGTTCCACTGCTGTTGAACCCGGCCCTCGCGCGCGCGCATCACGGACCAATGGAGCGGCAAAAATTCCGCCCAATACTCGAAACCGGGATTGAGAATCCCCGCGCCGCCGTTGATAAGACGGACGCCTTCCGTGTCAAACGCGCGGGGTGGATGACGAGGGTTAAGGGAATCACCGTCTAGCGCCGGGGCTTCCGGTCTTGAGCAGCTTGCGGGAAGTAGCAGCAAGGTCGTCGCGATCGCTAAGAGCATTCGCTGCGCGTATCCCAATCGACTCGATTCCTTTCGCTCAGTAGGCTTCGACATGCCTGCATGGTAACGCACTCGACTCTATACTACTAAGGTTGGCTTCGCCCACCGGCGCTGAGCCTATATGAATCAGCCCGTGACCATCGCGAGCAGGTTCTTTTTCCTTCTGTAACGGCTCCCTCCCGATGGCGAGATGGCTAACGCTTCGCGCGTCAGCGGCGAAGTCCGCTGCATGCGTTAGCTATGATTGCATCACTCTCTTGGCTCTCTTGCTCGATTCAGTGCGCATACCCCCTTGTAAGTCCTTCTTTGCCCTACTTATGGCCGGTGGGCGTATTGGTCTGAATTGCGCAACATGTAGGCAGGACCGTGCGCCCTATTGAGGCACGCGTTCTCGCCATAGATGCGTTCCTTCATCCAGTTGAAGTTGACGCGGTTGTTTCCCAAGTGGGCCAGACTTTGGGCCCGCTCGATCGCTTTGGGGAGGTTCGAGGCCATGTCGGTAACCTGTTGCACGATCCCGGCCGCCAAGGCATCCGAGCCGGTCCAGCGCCGGGCAAGCTGTACGGTCTGAAAGAAGGCGGGCATTGGGATCTTGTGGCGGAATAGGGCCAACTCGGGTTCCGGTATCGTCATGCCCAGTTCTATTTCGTTGGCACATAAATAGCCGCGATCTTCGCGCATGATGCGCTCGTCGTGACAGAGCGCAATCATGAACCCTGCGCCAAAAGCGTGGCCGTTGACCGCGCAGATAGTGGGCATTGGGAAGGTAATCATTCGCCCAAACAGGGCCATGGTTTCCGAACCAAAAGGTTTCCGATCCCCGCCTGAATGTTCTCCATCGGAACGTAACCACTCGAGGTCGAGTCCATTCGAGAAGAACTTTGGATCGTCCGATGCCGTGACCAGAGCGGCGGGACCGGTGGACCTCTCGACTTCGTCCAAAGCTTTGGCAAACTCTCGAGTGAAGGTGGTGTTCCAACGGTTTTCGCCATCGGTCATGGTTAGGACGAAGACGTCATCGTGTTTGTCTATTCTCATGATATCTCTCCATTCCCATTTGGGCCGAGCACATCTGAACACTGGCCTGTCTAATCCAACAACTGTTTCTCCGCCTCAGGCTTTGGCGATGTCCTCCGAAGCTCGAGAGTATCGGGTTGCACGGACATTTCCCATATGAGGCTACCTGCCACCGCCGCAAGTTCCTTGCCGGTCATTCTAGTCGCCCTTGTGGATGTTATCAATGCCAATAGTGCTCTTATGGCCGTCCCATGGGCTTGTTTACGGCCCGATAGCAGCCAGCGGAGGCGACCCTCAGCGCCGTTCACGCGAGTTCGGACACACCGCCCCTCGGGTTTCGAGTCAGTTCCCTTCTGCAAATGCCGTCTTGGTCATCTCGGCGCTCGGGCCTAACGCTCCGCGCGTCAGCGGCGGCCTCACGGCTTGTCACCGCGGGATTCGCTCAGAAGTTACAGGCCCTATCCTCGCCGAATTCCTGTACCATCTGACCCCTCCCAATCCCCACTGCCCTCAAGAAAAGCTTCGAAATCATGTCGATTGGGGGTCGTCTGATTGATTGACACTCCAATTCCTCCTGTGCTCGTAGAGAAGAATTGAGCCGGGCAACCTGCCCGAAAAGGGCCAAAATGAGGCTAAATCGGATGGAATACTTGCAGATCGAAATTCTTTCAAGTATGTTGCTGCTAAGAGGTTTATGCAGCTCGTAGGGGACGCCAGGATTCGATTCTCCTGGTTGAGGAGACTTTAGTTTTGAGCCTTAGCGCGGTAGCCACACGTTAAGTGCCGTTAATTCGGCGACGCGCCTAGTCTAGAGTTTTGCGGTTACGCAGCCTGTTTATTCGCATGGTTGTTAGC
>CAYNZS010000358.1:0-2779 GCA_964401695.1 uncultured Nitrospirales bacterium | reverse complement strand
CATTTCCTGGGTAAAGACCATCACCTTCGACAACGGAAGCGAATTCGCTGGCCACAAAACAATAGCCGGAGCGCTCCCGGCATCCATCTATTTCGCTGCTCCCTACTCCTCCTACCAGCGGGGCAGCAACGAGAATAGCAATGGACCCATTCGCCGCTACCTGCCCAAAGGCACACCCTTCCGAGGCCTGACCGACCAGCAGATACGTCAAATATAGGAGGATCTAAACAACCGGCCAAGAAAAATACTCGGATACCAGACACCATACGAAGTCTTTCTAGAACAACGAGAGGAACACCGTGTTGCACTTAGAGCTTGAATCCAGGATCCCCTTCTGCACCGGTTTTGCGGATTAACAGCGCCCCACCCCGTGCCGGGGGCAAACTGTGAAAAACACACGGCCCGGGTTAAGGGGGTCATCTGAATGTGGGACCGCCGCCTCGGCGGTCGTTAGGCAGAGAGAAGGCTCCCGGCATAGGTCGACCGCCGGGGGCGGCGGTCCAACATTCGTGCTTTTGAACAACAAGAAGCGACCAGATTATAAGTGTTTCTTTGGATCTCGACCCTCCCCCAGCCCCCCCCCTGGTCTACGGAGGGGTTGGCAGAGGGTCGAACGCGCGAGGCCCTTCGCGGTTTTGCCCGCGACTCAAACAACATCAATCGAACACAATAAATAGGCGTTTCTTAGGAGTCGGGACCCGCCTCGCGGGGAATTGGGATTGGTATGATAGCGTTTCCGACCATGTGGCCCGCGGGTCCTACATTTAGGTACTATTTCAAGATAGCGCATTCCCTGTTTTGGGGAGCGAAAGGAGCGTTTGATGGCTAAAGTAGCGTTTGTCACGGGAGCCTCCCGGGGTATTGGAAAGGCTGTAGGGCATAAGCTGGCCAAGGAAGGCTGGGATATCGTGGTCGCCGCGAAGTCGGTCGAGGAGCACCCGAAACTGCCGGGCACCATCTTCACAGCGGCGGAGGAAATCGAGCAGCACGGAACGCGGGTCGTGCCGATCCAGTGCAATGTGATGGACCTTCAAAGCGGCAACGACGCGGCCAAACAGACGCTGGACACCTTCGGCCGCATCGACGCGGTGATCAACAACGCCGGCGCGCTCTGGTGGAAGAATATGGATGAAACCCCGATGAAGCGTTTCGACTTGGTGGTCGACGTGAACGTGCGCGGGGCATTTGCCGTTACCAGCGCATTCTTGCCAACGATGATCGAGCAGAAGAGTGGACATGTCGTGAACATGTCGCCGCCCATCGATCTGGATTCCATTCCGGGTCATGTCGCCTATTGCGTCAGCAAGTTCGGCATGACCATGATGGTCTATGGCCTGGCCGAGGAGTACCGCGAACAGAATATCAATGCGAGCGCACTCTGGCCGAAGACGATCGTCGAATCGCTGGCGACCATCAACTACAAGGTGGGCGATCCCTCGGTATGGAGAAAGCCGGACATTATGGCCGATGCCACTTACGAGATAATCGAGCATCCGGAGGTCTCGAACGGGAAGGCCCTACTCGACGAAGACCTCCTGCGGAGTGTCGACTATGACGATTTCGACCAGTACCTGTGTGTCGAAGGAGGTAAACCGACAGTAATCTACCGCGAAGGCCCGAGATCGATTCGACAGTAGAAACGGCCTGTCGCTATGGCGGCGGCGCTCAGGCCTTCTTGGGAAGCGGGCGGACTTCGCCCGCTTCCGCGCAGATCGCATCGAACAAGCGCGACGCCCCCTCAATGTCATAATCCGCGAAATTCTTCGGGTTCAGCCAAAACTCCCGCAACCGGCCGCGCCCTTCGCGCTCGTACATCAGCACCTTGATCATCATCTGCGCCTTGTCCAGTGCGCGGACAAGGCGGCCCTCCGGGGTGACCGCTGCCAAGAACTCGTCCATGTAATCCCCGTACTTCCCGCCAAAACCATCGAGCATCTCCCGCGTCACAACCCGCTCCGCCTCATCCTTCGCCTCGCGCAGATACGCGTCCGCGGCGGGCATCGGAACATCCATCAGGCGCGCTTCGCACAGATCATGGATGAGGCACATGGCCAAAGTCTTATCGCGGTCGTACTCGCCTGCATACTCGTCGAGAAACACCAACGCCATCAGCGACACGAAATGGCTATGCGCAGACACCGATTCCGGCTCGGCCACCCCGCGAAGGACATAGCCCGCGCGCGCAACACGATCCAGCGGATGAATGGCTTCAAAAAGTTCGAGGACTCGCTGTTCAAAGGAAGGCATGGCATGAGTATGCCACAGAGGCTACCGAGTTCCTAGCGGACCGATTCGCAATTGGCGGCCATTATCTGTTCGGGAAAGCCAACTCCCTTCACGTCATCCTGAACGAAGTGAAGGATCTCTTCGACCGGAAGACTCACCATTAGCAAGCGCTTCGTAGCTCACATGCAAGCGAGAAGATAATTGACCAACTCTCGTCAATCATGTCCGAAAAAGCGGTGAAAGATTACGGCGCTCCTGCTCTGATGCGAAGATGGAAAGTCTCAACGTCGTCTGCCTCCGCACGGATCATGGCTATGCTCAACACCCCGGCCGCCCGGCTGGCCACGCCATCGGACTCCTCTTTCCGCTTTATCACAACGCGCCCTTCGTGGTCCTCCGGCACAACCTCCCAAGCGGGGCCTTCGTACGGAAAGAATCGAGCCCCCTCTCCCGAGAATCGCCACGGGGCCGCTGGCTGAATCGAAAACACGCCATCCTATGAACCCGGATTTCCCATTTGGAAGAGTCATCTTCAGATCCGCCGGCATCGTTT
>CAYNZS010000357.1:0-2805 GCA_964401695.1 uncultured Nitrospirales bacterium | reverse complement strand
GTTAAACGATGCCGGCGGATCTGAAGATGACTCTTCCAAATGGGAAATCCGGGCCTAACAGAGCCTAAGTCCGATTCGCCCTGTAACCGTCACAACGCCTTCACGCCCGAGTATACAACGAAACCAAAATCCTGAAACCAACACGAGACCTCGCTGAAACCCGCGTCAGCCAGCCACTCCATCTGCTCGTTCAACGGAGCGGGCCTATCGAACTCCCGGCGCTCGACTGCCGCCGCGACAACATCTTCGGCAACTCCGCTACGCTCGACCCGCGTCACCCACATCGAACGGAATTTCGCTGAAACGGCTGCCGTATCCGCTGACGCTTCATCCGCGTTGACAAAAATCCCTCCATCATTCAACGTCGCGGGCAGCCGTTCAAAGAGGCTGCGCTTCTCTTCATGAGGCGCGTGATGGATTGACAAAGCCGACACGATCAGGTCAAAAGGCCCACCCAAATCCAATGACGTGTAATCGCCTTGGACGAACGCAAAACGTTTGTCCTCACCGGCGAACCGTTCGCGAGCTTGCGCCAGCATCTCCTCTGAAAGATCCAACAGGGTAAACGACGCATTCGGATACGCTACCGTAAGAAACAGCGTCAGCAAACCAGTTCCCGCGCCCAGATCCAGTACCTTCAACGGTTGCCCAGAGTCGAACGGAATGATCTCCAGCACCGTCCCATAGAGCCTGTCGAAACAGGGGACCAACTGCCGCCGCGACTCGTCATACACCGACGCGCTCTTCGAAAATATTTCGCCCACGCTCGTCATCGCTTCTCTGCCGAACTCCACAAATTCATCATCCTAGCCCCTTCAAAGAGCCCCAATGCATTACTCCAATACCCCACCGCTTAACCCCCCTTCCCTACCGATAGACAAAACCCGCACAGCGAGTATCATTTTCGCTATTGGCGATTGCAGGAAGATTTGCTCATTATAGGCGATTGGAGGAAGATTTGCTCATTATAGGCGATTGGAGGAAGATTTGTTCATTATAGGCGATTGGAGGAAGATTTGTTCATTATAGGCGACAGTAGGAATAAGCTGTTACTCGATGCGTGGGGATTGACGGAAAATGTCTTGGACTCAGACGAAATGGTAGGTGCCACATCCCCGTCGGACAAGGGAGAGACTAGTACCATTCAGCTCTGTACCCGTTTTTCCGAGCGGCTCCGAAAACCATCTCTTCAGCCTCCCCATAGAAGGAGTCAACCGTGCGCGCAGTGGTTCAACGAGTAACAGCAGCATCCGTGACCGTAGAAGGATCCGTGGTCGGCCGGATAGAAGGGGGCCTGCTGGTCTTTCTCGGCGTGGCCCACGAGGACACCGCGGAAGACGCGCGGTATGTGGCGCAGAAGATAGTCGGACTAAGAATCTTCAACGACGCCGACGGCCACTTTAACCTATCTCTAAAAGATGCCAGCGGACAGATTCTACTCGTTTCCCAATTCACCCTCTATGGCGACTGCCGAAAAGGGCGCCGCCCCTCCTTCGTGGACGCCGCCCGTCCGGAAACCGCCATCCCAATCTACGAACAAACCATCGAAGCCCTCCGCGGCGCGGGCGTTGGCGTAGAGACGGGCGTCTTCGGAGCGCATATGGACATCCATTCGGTCAACGACGGCCCCGTCACCATCCTCATCGATTCGACAAAGGCATTCTAAGCTCCCGGCAAAAGAGACCCATCCAGGAAAAAAATGAATACAAGCTTACCACTCAAACTCCTCATCGCCGGCACCGGCCGCCTGGCCGTTTCCATCATGGAACCCCTTCTCGATTCCCGCCACCACGTCATCGGCCTCCTGCAAAACGGGCGTAATACGAACCGGCTCCGCCGCGTGATCCGCCCATGGAAAGCCAGGCTGACTCACACCGCCGACAGCCCGGCGCGCCTCGCCGCAGACCAGCGCTTGCCGATCCTCTGGCTCGACAAGATGGATGAACACGAACTCGCGCCCATCCGAGTGGCCGAACCCGACCTCCTGATCACCTGCGGCTTCAGTATCATCCTCAAGAGATCCCTGCTCGACTTGCCTTGCATCGGGTGCGTCAACGTGCATTCCTCGCTCCTGCCGAAACACCGGGGTCCTAATCCCTTCTGCCAAGTCATCCTTCAAGAAGAGGAAAGATCGGGCGTAACCTTCCACGTCACCGAAGAAACGATCGATTCGGGCGACATTCTCGACCAGAGATCCTACGCGCTTGGTCCAGACGACACCGCGATAGCCGCCTACCTCAAAGCGTGCGCCCTCGTCGCTAGGCGCGTTGTGCCCGTCGTCGACGCCATCGCGGAAAACGGGTTGCAGGGCCTCCCTCAAGACCCCGCCCTTGCTCAATACGACAGAAAGCTCCGGGGCGATGACGTCCGAATCGACTGGACACAACCCGCGAAAGACATCAACCGCGCGGTCCGGGCCCACACCATCGGCCTGTACGCCCGATTCCTCCACACCCAGAATCTGATCCGAGTCGCTATCTCATCCTACGACGACACGCCAACCGACAAACCGCCAGGCACCGTCATCCAAACCCAGCCGCATACAACCGTTGCGACCGGAAAAGGAACGCTGACTCTCCTCGCCGCCTACACTGCGTCCCCCATAACCTGGCCCTGGCCCGCCCCATGGACCCGAATCAAGATCGGAGATATTCTAGATTAGCATAAGTTTGATTCCCGCTTCCATTGCAGCGCCATTAGTCCCTTAGGGTTGAGTTTGGTTCAAAGTGGCGTGAAAATCAATCTTCATTGAGGAGTCCTTGAAGCGATGGGATGATGAACATCTCGCGCAGCTTGAGTGCGGTG
>CAYNZS010000356.1:0-2833 GCA_964401695.1 uncultured Nitrospirales bacterium | reverse complement strand
CAATTCTCGCACTACTTGAATTGCCGACATGATTCAAAACTGGGGATTGTTGAGGAAAAGACGGCCCGGGACAGCCCGGTTATCTTACCGGATTTCTACTGCGGCGGCGTTTTGATCCAGACTCCAACGGCCCCTGCGCGTTTGCGCCCGCTGGCCTTCCTTGAGCAACGCGAGGAAGCGCTCGCGACGCACGTCTTTCGCGCCGAGGCTCTTGAGGTGGGGCGTGTGAACCTGGCAGTCTATGAGCGTGATTGCGAGCTGCGATGCCTGTTCGGCGAGTGTGGCCAAAGCCACTTTCGAGGCGTTGGGCGTGTCCGAGAACATAGATTCGCCAAAGAAACAACTGCCGAGGGATACGCCGTACAGGCCACCGGCCAATTCGCCGACCCGCCAACACTCGACGCTGTGCGCGAAGCCTTCCTCATGCAGACGGACGTAGGCGTCGATCATGTCGGCAGTGATCCAGGTGCCATCTTGATCGGGACGAGGGATGGACGCGCAACGCTTCACAACGTCAGGGAACGCGCGATCGAGGGTCACCTGAAAAACGCCCTGCCGGATCGTTCGGGACAACCGGCGCGTTACGCGCAATTCGCCGGGCCGTAGAATCATTCGGGGGTCCGGCGACCACCATAAAATGGGATCGCCTTTGCTGTACCACGGGAAGATCCCCATGGAATAGGCGAGGAGTAGCCGGTCCACACTCAGATCGCCCCCCACGGCCAGCAGCCCTTTATCCTCCGCAAGCTCGGGAGGGGGAAACAGCAAGTCATCCGTCAATCGAAATACGGGCATCGCCATAGTATGCCACATGGCGCCGCCCCTCCGTGCTTAGACCTACTCCGGAATGATAAGATTCGCCCGACAACAAACAAGTGTGTCTGGAGTTTCGGGTGGCCTATATCAACGCAATTATCCTGGCGATTATCGAAGGAGCTACAGAGTTTCTGCCTGTCAGCAGCACGGGGCACCTGATCCTTGCCGAAGAATTCTTTTCGCTGTCGCCCGACGAATCGTTCAACAAGGCCTTCATTATCATGATTCAGCTACCGGCCATCGCGGCGGTAGTGTTGTTTTTCTGGAGGGATTTGTGGCCTTTTTCCGCTTCGGCCCAGAAGCGCGCGGATCTGTACGTCATGTGGTCGAAGATCGGCGTGGCCTTTGCGCCGGCCGTGGCGCTCGGATTTCTGTTCGCCGACATGCTGGACCGCCATCTCTTAGCGCCGCTGCCCGTAGGCATTGCGCTCTTCGCGGGCGGTGTCGCGCTGATCTTGGTGGAGAAACTGGGCCATCGGGAGACGGTCTCAAGCGTCGCCGATTTTACCTTCAAGATGGCTTTTTTCGTCGGCCTGTTCCAATGCCTCGCCATGATTCCCGGCACCTCGCGGTCGGCGGCAACGATCATGGGCGCGCTGCTCCTGGGCGCAAGCCGCCCCGCCGCGGCCGAGTTTTCTTTCTTTCTGGCCATCCCGACAATGGTGGGCGCGACAGGCCTCACGATTGCGAAGAAGGGGTTGGCGTTTAGCGGCGGCGAATGGTGTCTCCTGGCCATTGGATCGGTCGTCTCCTTTGGGGTGGCGTATGTTGTAATCGCTGCTTTCATGAGCTACGTCAAGCGGAAGGATTTTACGATCTTCGGGTACTACCGCATTGCCCTCGCGGGGGCCGTGTTCTTCTTCTTGGCTCTGGGGAGGATTGGGTAGCGATTCGCGGCGCGGATTGACCGCGGAGTCGCGCTCGGCCGACTGGGTACGCCTCTTAACTTTTGCTCTGGATCTCCATATAACTACGTATATCGTAGTTGATTTCATGGATCCTGGAGGGGCTGGCCGTGCGTATGAGCAAATGCTGTGTCTTTGTCGGAGTTGGGCTTCTATGCGCCGTGGCATCGGATCTGTCTCAGGCACAGCAGACGCCGGGGCGCTGCCCCGAAGAACGGCGCGCCGCCACAGGCGCGTGTCGAAGCGGCCGTCGATGAGCAGGCCCTCGCCGAACTTTACGGCGCGGCAAAAGGGCGCTGGGTTCCGGCGGACCCCGGGTCCACCAAACCCGCGAGGGGTTTTTCCGGTTCTTCGGCAGCGTGCCGTCCGCTCCTTACCAACTCAAATCGGCCGCCTCAGCCCAGGACGCCGGATCCATCGCCAAGGCATTCGTAAGCGATTACGCGGGGGATTTATTCGCGTCGCTCTTCCCCTTCGAGTTTTACGAATTCGCCTTCGACAACGACTTGTCGTTCCACAGCATCACCTACACCCCGAACGGCGAAGCGACGTTCTACGACGTGACTCGTACCCTTGTGACGGAATTCCCCGTCGATATTGGCGGCGTAACTCCGGAGCTTCTTGCGGACAACGACTTCAACCGTAAAGACATCTCTCCGGGGAAAGCGGTCTCCCTGTTCGGTGTCGCGTGGGATCATTTATTCCTCAGCTCCAACGGCTATGTGTCTTTTGGCGAGGCGGATACGGACTACACGGACAGTATCTACGATCATTCTACAATTCCGCGCATATCGGCCCTGTTCGCCGATCTCAATCCTGTATTTGGCGGAGACATTTACTATCAGAAGCTGAGCGACCGCACCGTTGTTACGTATGGCCGAGTGGCGGCTTGTCGCCGGGCCTTCCCTTCCCCGAAATCTCGATTCCCGAAATCAATTTCACCACTCAGCCCTTGCACGACCGGAAGTCGAAGGGGTCATCTGAATGTGGGACCGCCGCCTCGGCGGTCGTTGGGCAGAGAGAAGACTTCCGGCATAAGTCAACCGCCGGGGCTGGCGGGGTGAGTGGCGCGGGGGAATCTCACCCCCACGCTCTCTCAGAACCGGACGTGC
>CAYNZS010000355.1:0-2873 GCA_964401695.1 uncultured Nitrospirales bacterium | reverse complement strand
AGCGCGATTCCGCATGGGCGCGATCCTCGAAACGTATTTCGTCAAACGACGCTAGGTTTACAGTCAACGGTGCAATCCTTCATGTTTCATCCAAAGAGTTACCGCGTGTTCCGCCTGTTTCTCCACGAGCGTCCGCCAGAGAGCCTTGGACTCTTCCTCGGATTCCGCGAGAGATCTTATATCGTATACTTGCGCGGCGCCGTGGTCGAGGATGGTCTTCCAACCATCGCCCAGCGAGCCGGCGACCACGATGGCGGGCACTCCAAGCCGGTGCGCGCAACTGCTCACGCCCATGGGCGTCTTCCCCCGCGCCGTCTGACCATCGACCCGGCCTTCTCCCGTCAGCACAAGGGTAGAGCCTTGGACCGCCTCCTCAAGCCCCACCGTTTCCGCCACGAACTCGACACCGGGCCGTAGCGAAGCGCCGGCGAAAGCCACGAGTCCGCCACCCAAGCCGCCAGCCGCGCCCGCGCCTGGAATGCCGAGTATATCCACGCCCAATTGTTCGCTGACAACCGTGCCGAGCCGCATGAGCGCTCCGTCCAGTAGGCGGACGACTGTAGGGGAGGCTCCCTTCTGAGGGCCGAAGGTCATCGACGCCCCCTCGGGTCCACACAACGGGTTCGTCACGTCGCAAGCGCCGACGATCTCCAGTTTGCTAATCGCTTTATGAACCTCAGACGAATTTATGCGCGCCAATTTGCTCAGAGCCAGGCCGCCGCGTTGGAGAGACTCTCCATGGTTGTCGAGAAACCGGTAGCCCAGGGCTTCGGCAAGACCCGCGCCGCCATCGTTCGTCGCGCTGCCGCCGAGGCCGACTAGAATCCGCTCCACACCGCTCTCCATGGCATGGACGAGCAGTTCCCCGGTTCCGCGCGTTGTCGCGACAGCCGGGTCTCGGCGGCCGGAGGAAACCAACTCAAGACCCGATGCGGCCGCCATCTCGATGACCGCCACGCTCGCGTCGCCTGTGATTCCATAGTTCGCCGTGACGACTTCGCCAAGAGGCCCAGTGACATCCACAGCTACACGCGTCCCACCAGTCGCTGCGACGATGGCGTCCACCGTCCCCTCGCCACCATCGGCCATAGGAATGGAGACGACTTCCGCGCCGGGCGCCGCCCGTTGGGCGCCAGCGGCCATAGCCCCGCAGATTTCTCTGGCGGAGGCGCATTCCTTAAACGAATCTGGCGCGATTACGATGCGCAACGTGTATTTTCTCCGAGTCCTCGCTGGGCCTTTGCAGGCGGCGAATCATAGCAGACAAGCAATAGGCCCCCCAAGCGAATCGCGTCGTCGCGTTGTGCGGACACAGGTGGGATGCGAGTATATGAGAACGATGCGCGAGGGGAGCGCGGGCGTCTCGCCCGCGGAAGATACCCGCCGCCTCTCCTGCTCGATACCTCTTCGCTCGTTCCCACGGCCTTCTGTGGGAATGAGATAAGCCGCGCGAATCTCGGTTGATATCCTTCGAGGTGTTCAGTAGAGTGGCGACCCTACTTGTGACCGCTCGTTTTGCGCCAATTGGTATGGGGAGAGTTGCGATGATTAGAGGGATAGCGCGTTGGGTGGCAGTGGGAATCGTCGCGTCCCTCGTTACGGGGTGCGGGGGAGAAACGGGAGGGAGCGGTACCGTGAATGATGGATCCGGACGAGGTATCGCAGAGAGCAAATTCGGCGAGACGTCCGATGACCGCGATGTCACCCTGTGGACGCTTGTAAACGCCAACGGTCTGAGGGCCTCGCTTATCGACTACGGCGCGATCTTGGTCTCCCTCGAAACGCCGGATAGGGACGGCAACATGGCTGACATCGTGCTCGGCTGCCGCGATGTGGAAGGCTACGCCGAAGAGAGTCCCTATTTTGGCTCTACCGCTGGCCGGTACGCGAACCGGATTGCCCTGGGAAAATTCTCGTTGGACGGCGAGGACTATGCGCTCGCAGTCAACAACGGCCCGAACCATTTGCACGGCGGCGTCGTGGGATACAGCAAAGTCATGTGGACGGGCGAATCGTTCCATAGCGCGGGCGGCGTGGGCGTCAAGTTCAGTTATCTCAGCAAGGACGGCGAAGAGGGCTATCCCGGCAATATGACTTGCGCCGTGACGTACACGCTCACGGACGACGAACTTCGGATAGAGTACGAAGCTACGACGGACAAACCGACGCCGGTCAATCTCACGAACCACAGCTATTTCAACCTGGCGGGCCACGATTCGGGGACGATATTCGACCACGAGTTGACCCTTCATGCGGACCGATACACCCCTGTCGACGACACCCTCATCCCGACGGGCGAACTCGCCACGGTAGACGGCACGGCCTACGATTTCCGGACGCCTGCGGCGATTGGCGGACGCATCGATCAAGTCGATGGCCTCTATGACATCAACTACGTGTTGAATAGCGGCGACGGATCCCTGGCCCTCGCGGGGCGCGTCACGGAGCCAACAACGGGGCGCGTCATGAAAGTCCTTACGACTCAGCCCGGAGTCCAACTCTATACGGGGTATTGGGCCAACGTGAAAGAACACGGCAAGGGCGGCTCGGTGTACGGCGCCAGTACGGGATTCTGCCTGGAAACACAACACTTCCCCGATTCGCCCAATCAGCCGGGTTTTCCGTCGGCAATTCTGCGCCCAGGCGAGAAATTTAGGGAGACGACCGTCTATAGATTTTCGGCGGAGTAGAGGCCGGCCCCCTCGTGAGGGTTTTGCCAATCGGGAGATTGGCTCTGGCGTACGGCGATCTGTCGTGCGCCGTAGAGGTCATCCAACGTTCTCGTGGTATCGTGGATCCAGGCCTGAAGACGCGTCGACCTGGATTCAAGCTCTAAGTGCAACACGGTGTTCCTCTCGTTGTTCTAGAAAGAC
>CAYNZS010000354.1:0-2873 GCA_964401695.1 uncultured Nitrospirales bacterium | reverse complement strand
CGAACACGGACTGACGCAGCGACGCCGTTAGTGTGTGCTGCGTATTCTCCCCGGTGCGCCAATCATCGAAGATGTCCTCCGCCATCACAGTCAATCCCAATACGTCATCCAATTCCCGGTACGCGAGCAGTCCCGCATCGCTCGTAACTTTGGAACCATGAAATTCCAGCTTCAGACTTCGGTCAAAATCGACGCGTAACGCGGCCTTTTTCGTTTCACCCATTGGATTCCCCGCTGTCTTGTGCCATCGCCCCGACAACACCCTGTGTTCATAGGGTTAAACGATGCCGGCGGATCTGAAGATGACTCTTCCAAATGGGAAATCCGGGTTAAGACAAGTGTATTTGCCCGTCAAACCCACGGACCTCGCAACGCCTGTAATCGAGACTGAATACGCGCCGGTTATGGTATCCTCCTAGCCGGTCGCCGGGACTTCTCGGTATATCTACTCTGGTATCGAGCGAAAATGGAAACTATCCCGAAATTAGTCAAATCGGCGCGCCGGGGGGCCTCTCGCGTTTACCGATATCGGCGCAGTTGGTTTCGGCGGCGAATGAATTTCCGAGCCGCATTCAACGCTTACTCGAAAAGAACCCCGCTCTGGTTGGCCTGCGCGATGAAGACGGCTAAGGGGCGGCGCGACCTCGCGCGGCTCTTGCTGGCGGGCGGCGCCGAGGTAAACGCCACGGATAAGATGTATCGGAAGACGCCTCTGGGCGAGGCGCTCTATTTTGGAGACGAGCCGGTGGCGAAGTTGCTCTTCGGGCATGGGGCGATGACTTGAGAAATATCGTTCACATCAATGTGGGACCACTGCCCTCGGCGGTCATGCGTTGAGGGGTGACCGCCGGGGGCGGCGGTCCCACATTCGAGCGTCTGGAACACGGTCGATTGATTTGTATATTTGAAGGCATTCCGAGTATACATATACATGGAGGACCGTAGAAACGAGAGAGCAAATATTGACCGCCACGTATCGGCGGCAACGACTAACATAGGAGAATGAACCGAATGGCTGTTACAACGAGCGACCGGGGCCTCGCGTACAAAGTGGCCGACATCAGCTTGGCCGATTGGGGCCGCAAAGAACTGGATATGGCGGAGAAGGAAATGCCCGGCTTGATGGCTATTCGCGAGCGCTACGCTCCGGAACAGCCGTTGGCTGGATACCGGATCATGGGTTCGCTGCACATGACGATCCAGACGGCGGTATTGATGGAGACGCTGAAAGCGCTTGGGGCCGATGTCCGCTGGGCGAGCTGCAACATCTTTTCTACGCAAGACCACGCGGCGGCGGCGATGGCGGCGGAGAATTTTCCGGTCTACGCGTGGAAGGGCGAAACGTTGGATGAGTACTGGTGGTGCACTTACCAGGCGCTTACTTGGCCTGACGGCCGGGGCCCGCAGCTCATCGTCGATGACGGCGGCGACGCGACGCTGTTGATTCACCGCGGCGTCGAGTTCGAGGTTACATTCGAGAAGACGGGGAAGCTGCCGGATATCAGCACGGAGAACGAAGAGATCACTTGCGTGGACACGCTCCTCCATCAAGTCCACGGCGGCGACCCCAACCACTGGCACAACGTAGCCAAGGATTGGATCGGCGTTTCGGAGGAGACGACTACCGGCGTCCACCGCCTCTACCACATGATGCGCGACGGCTCGCTCCTCACCCGCGCCATCAACGTGAACGACTCAGTAACGAAATCGAAATTCGACAACTTATACGGTTGCCGCGAATCTCTCGCGGACGGCATCAAACGCGCGACCGACGTCATGATGGCCGGCAAGGTCACTGTGGTCGCGGGCTACGGCGATGTGGGTAAAGGCTGCTCGGCGGCCATGAAAGGGCTCGGCTCGCGGGTAATTATCACGGAGATCGATCCGATCTGCGCGCTTCAAGCCTCGATGGAAGGCTATCAAGTCATGACGATGGAAGAGGCCGCGCCGCAAGGCGACATTTTCGTGACGACGACGGGCTGCTTCAACGTCATTCGCGGCGAACACATGGACGCGATGAAGGACGAGGCTATCGTATGTAATATCGGCCATTTCGATTCGGAAATCGAAGTGGCGTACTTGGAGAAGCGCGACGATATCGAGGAAATCAATATCAAGCCGCAGGTGGACAAGTTCATCTACCCCGACGGCAAATCCATCATCGTATTGGCGCGCGGGCGCCTCGTGAATCTCGGCTGCGCGACGGGCCATCCCTCCTTCGTCATGTCCAATTCCTTCGCGAACCAAACGCTCGCGCAAATCGCCCTCGCCCGCGACACAGATCAGTACGAAGTGGGCCGGGTCTACACGCTTCCGAAGATTCTGGACGAGGAAGTCGCGCGGCTGCATTTGGAAAAACTTGGTGTGAGCCTCACTACGCTCTCGCAGGAACAAGCCGACTACCTCGGCATACCCGTGGAAGGCCCGTATAAGGCGGAACACTACCGGTACTAACCCGGATATTTCACCATCCCTATTGAGAAAAGCCGATTCCTTTCGCATAAAGGCCTTGCGAGAAGCACTTTAAGCACACGATAAGGAGCCGGCTTTATGAAGACAGAGTGTGCACCGGTTCAGATCGAATTTACAGGGCCGGGGCGGCGCACGGTTCGAGGCGCGTTTGACGGGGGCCATATCAGTTTGGACGGCGGCGCGGTCTTGTTGCGCGAGGTGGATGCCCGCTTGGGCATCACGCAGAAACTGGCGGCGTGTTTCACGGATCATCGCGACCCGGGTCTCATTGAACATGACGTGACCGCGTTGGTGCGCCAGCGGGTCTACGGCCTAGCATTGGGCTATGAGGATCTCAATGACCATGACGATCTGAAGCGGGATCCGTTGTCGGCGGTGGCACTGGCCAAGAGCGATGTGCA
>CAYNZS010000353.1:0-2938 GCA_964401695.1 uncultured Nitrospirales bacterium | reverse complement strand
CAAGGGGCAGTGTTGGAGGCGTTGCCAGACTTTTTGGAAGAGGGGTTGGTAGGGGGCGCTGGCGAAGTGGATGAGGACGCGGCGCAGGGGGTTTATCAGAGTGTGGCGGCTGTGGAGAACCACTGGCGCAACTCTACACTGGGCAGTTCCCGGATTTCGCAACGAGACGTGCGACTCTATCGGGAATCGTTCGCGCGCGCTGTATCAGGCGCGATTCAATGTGCCGGCCTTGGTCTAGATCCTCAATCGACCATGAATTCCACCAGCGCGTGGACGGGATAGCCTTTCAACCGCGCGCGGCCGTTGAGGGGGGGCAATTCGACTAGGAAGGTAATCTCGACGATTTCCGCGCCGAGTGTTGTTACCAATTTCGCTGCTGCTTCCATGGTTCCGCCCGTGGCGAGCAAGTCGTCAATCAGAACCACGCGGTCGCCTTTCTGCAACGAATCGACATGGATTTCGAAGGTGGCCGTGCCGTATTCGAGGTCGAAATCCACTTCGATGGTCTTGCCCGGAAGCTTCCCCTTTTTCCGCACGGGGATGAAGGGCAGTTCCAACGCGTAGGCAAGGGCGGCTCCGAAAATGAACCCGCGCGCGTCGGCGCCGACGATCGCGTGCACGTCTTTGTCGGCGTAGCGTTTCCGCCAACCGTCAATCACATGCTTGAACGCGGGACCGCTCTGCAAAAGGGAGGTGATATCCTTAAACTGGATGCCCGGTTGTGGGAAATCGGGTATGGTCCGTATCAGCGCGTCAAGGTCAAATGAGACGTCTTCTGGTGGATTCATGCTGGGCTTTCGGGTCAAGTGTAGTGCGAACGTTCCGGGAAGGATACCACGGCGGGGCGGGGCGTATACAGTCGCTTGCGCAACAAAGCGGCCCGGCTAAGCGGCCAGAGGCGCCAATTAAGGCTGAAAATCTTCGGAGTGGTCCGTCACGAAAACGCGCAGCCGCTTCATCACATCCTTTTCGATCTGATGAATCCGCTCGCGGGTGAGATTGAATTCGCTTCCGGTCTCTTCGAGCGTGTGTGCCTTACCGTCCGAGAACCCATAACGAAATCGAATGATGTCCGATTCGCGGTCGGTCAACTCCTTCATCAACTCCGCCATCTGCTGGTCCAACTCGAACTGAACCAGGGCTTCATCGACCTTCCGCGGCTCGATGCGCTCAGGAATGCCCCGACCGTTGTCCGCGTCGGTCGTATCCAAATTCTCGAGTGGCCCCACATCTTCGACAAAAGCGCGGATCTTCTCCGCTTCTTTCACCTTGATGCCCATGACCTCCGCGACCTCTTCTGCGTCGGGATTCTTGCCATTGGCCTTATACAGTTTCTCGACGGTCCGTTTGTACTTCGAGATATTGTCGGTGACGTAAACCGGAATTCGTACCGTACGCCCATAGTTGGACAAGGAACGCGTCACCGCCTGGCGAATCCACCACGTCGCGTAGGTGGAAAACTTACAACCGCGCTTTGGGTCGAATTTCTCGACCGCCTTCATCAGCCCCATGTTCCCCTCCTCGATCAAATCCTGAAGTGGCAAGCCATAGTAGAGGTATTTCTTGGCGATGCTGACAACGAGGCGCAAGTTAGACACGATCAGACGGCGGCGCGCTTCGCCGCTTCCCGATTGGGCCGCCATAGCCAGACGGATCTCTTCCGGCGTGGTCAGCAGCGGCACCTTGGAGATTTCGTTGAGGTAGGTGCTTAGCCCATTTTCCCGCACATCAGCCATTTGGACCCTCGTCTCACTATATTTCGGCAGCGTACGCCACCGCCTGAACCGCCCGTTCGCGCTAACCCCCCAGTACGGCAAAGACAATCAGCCAGTCCCAAAGGGGCCATTATCAGCCCCCCACGCCATGCGTAGCGGAGCCTTCACCCAACGTCCCCCCGATATCAAACCGTCGGCGCCGCCGCAAACCAATTCGACCCACGCTAGGATAGTGCCTATTCTAACCGAATTGCGGCGTTCCTACAATGGGCCGAATCCGACCGAAAGTTCCGCGTCATCCGGAACTGAACCGGGAAGAGCCGGATCTCGCCATTTCAGCCCACCGCGGGCCGAAACGCTCTGCTCCCATTGGAACGCTTCCTATGTGCAAAGCATTTCCACCAACCTTGTTCGGCGTGTGTTGATGATTGCTAACGTCATGTTTTACAGCATGTTAGGAATGTCGACTTATCCCTCATCGCAGTAGTTATCTGGGGATCGAGGCGGTTTCGAAGCCTGTACTAAAAGTACATCTTTCCCCGGCAAACATCACGCAAACTCGGTTTCGAGTTTGACTTCGTGCGCACCGATAGGGACAATCGCGGCCCATGCAGGACAATGACACCCGATACATGGGCTACGCGCTCAGAGAAGCGGAGAGGGCCTTCGATGAGGGCGAAGTCCCGGTGGGCTGCGTCATCGTCCACCAAGCCGAAATAATCGGGAAGGCGCACAACCAGCGGGAAACTCTCCAAGACCCGACAGCTCACGCCGAGATGCTCGCCATCACCCAGGCGGCGTCTCGCCTAGGCTCGTGGCGCCTCGAAGACACAAAGTTGTACGTGACTCTGGAGCCCTGCTCGATGTGCGCCGGGGCCATCATTCTCGCGCGCATACCGCAGGTCTTCTTTGGGGCCGCCGACCCGAAGGCCGGATGCTGTGGGTCTCTGATGAACCTGTTGGGGAACAGTCGGCTCAACCACCGGCCCGAGTTGGTCTCCGGCTTGATGGCCGAAGAGTCCGCCGGCATCCTCACGTCCTTCTTCCGCGACATCCGTGCGCGAAAGAACTCCGCGCTAAATTAAACTGCTACTAGCGCAGCCCATCCATGGCTTCCAACCCAGGAGCAGACGATCCCATCGACGGGTCGAACCAATCAAACTATTAAGGACTGTAAATAAATAACTCGTCTGTTCGTGCTGTGCTGTGTCATACTCTGGGAC
>CAYNZS010000352.1:0-2983 GCA_964401695.1 uncultured Nitrospirales bacterium | reverse complement strand
GAGGTGCAATCAACTGCACCTTATGGCAACTCTGAGTCGCAAACTTTCTGTGTGACTCATCCCTTTCACCCGTTGTTCGGGCGTACGATTCCGTTGGTGGAGGTGCGGCGGAATTGGAGTGAGACGCGGGTATTCTATCGCGGCTCTTCGGAGCGACTGCTCTCGATTCCGGCGGCCTGGACGACGTTATCTGACCCGGACCCCTTCATTTCGTTGACGGATGGGCGTTCTGCGTTTCGTTGCGAGGACCTGTTGGCGTTGCGCCGGTATCTGGATTCGATGGGAGAGGAGGCCGACGATGGGGTGTAATTCTCGGCCGAAGGAGTGTAAGGCAAATTTTGCCATTTGTGTAAACTCTATTATGCCTGGAAGGTCTTCATATTCTCTATGGGAATTCCATACATATTTGCTGTTATGTGACATATTCAGAAAGGGCTTACGGCAAAATCTAATTGACTTCTCGATCGTTTGCGGCGTAATATACTTTACAGGTTGGCCGCAGGCATTCGGAGGAGCACACCATGCACAACGACGAGGGGAAAAAGGAAAACGCGCTTCGGGCGAATGGCACGTTCAATACGCGGGCCGAGGGGGTCGGGGATCCGTTGTTTGGGACAGGCGAGTTCTTCGACGCGCAGGACCTGGTGCAGGTGAAGTACGAGATGTTGCGTCGGGTGCGCGAAGACGGGATGAGTGTGGCGCAGGCCGCGTCGTCCTTCGGGTTTTCGCGCGTGGCGTTCTACGAGATTCAGCGGGCGTGGCAAGGCGAAGGCGTGGGCGGTTTGATGCCCCGGCCCCGGGGACCGAAGCACCGGCACAAACTCACGGACGAGGTGATGGACTTCGTGCGCGCCGCGCAAAGCAAGGACGCCACGTTGCGCGCGCCCGGACTGGTCGCGTTGGTACGCAAGCGCTTTGGCTTCGAGGTGCATCCGCGCAGCATCGAACGAGCCTTGGCGCGGCAGGCAAAAAAGGGGCTGTAGCCGCGGAGGAAAATTTCTCCGACTGCCGTGCGGCCTACGAGCAATTGCGGATGCTGGCGATGGGCGAACCGTTTCGTACGCAAGGGCGTAGGGGGATGGCATTGTTTATGAGCCGCGGGTATAGCGTATGGATGCATGCATGGACCCAAGCTACACCGGACATGTGTCCGAGGCCCGTCTCTGAAGCCGGCGAAGTCGTGAGCCTGCCCGACCAAGTCCACACGGAGATGGTCTCGGCCTTGGCAGGCATGGTGTTGGACGCGTTGCGCAAGGAGGCAGCGTGATGGATACGGCACGGCAAAAAGTAACGAGCGATCATCTGCGGCGCGACGCCTACCTCTACATTCGCCAGTCGACCATCCAGCAAGTATTTAACTATACCGAGAGTACGCGCCGTCAATACGAACTGCGCCGACGCGCGGTGGCCCTGGGTTGGCCTGAGGATAGTGTTGTGGTCATCGACAACGATCTTGGAAAATCAGGCGCCTCGTCGGCCGACCGCGAGGGCTTCCAGCGTTTGGTGGCCGATGTGGGCATGGGAAAGGCGGGCATCGTATTGGGGCTTGAGGTCTCGCGTCTGGCACGCAACTCAACGGATTGGCATCGGCTGCTGGAGATCTGCGCGCTCAGCGACACACTCATTCTGGACGAAGACGGGTTGTACAATCCCGGCGACTTCAACGACCGTTTACTGCTCGGCATGAAGGGTACAATGAGCGAAGCGGAACTGCATGTGCTGCGTGCGCGATTGCAGGGCGGCATTCTCAGCAAAGCGCGTCGTGGCGAACTGCGCTCGCGCTTGCCCGTTGGTTTGGCTTACGATTTGCAGGGCAAGGTCATCCTGAACCCGGACAAACAAGTGCAAGAAGTGTTGCGCGTTTTCTTCAAGACCTACCAACGCACCGGCTCCGCTATGGCCGTGGTCAAATGGTTTCGCGAACACGACCTACAGTTTCCTCGCGTCATCGTCAAAGGGCCCAAGAAAGGAGATATTGCCTGGGGCGCTCTGGCGCATTCGCGCGCAGTGTACACGATACGCAATCCACGCTACGCCGGAGCTTTCGTTTATGGACGATACAAATCGCGCAAACATGCGGACGGCAAGTTGCACGTCAAAGCCATTCCCATTGACGAATGGGATACCGTCATTCCCGACGCACACCCCGGCTACATCACTTGGCAAGAATACAACGACAACCTCAAGACCTTACAGGCCTGTGCCAAGGCACACGGCACGGATCGGCGCGACCACCCTCCAGGTGAAGGACCCGCGCTGCTTCAAGGCATGGTGGTCTGCGGCGTGTGTGGAAAGCGGATGACTATCCGGTATCACAACCGAAACGGCGAGACTATTCCCGACTACGTGTGCCAAGGCGAGTCCACGCAATACGGCGTGACCAAGTGCCAAGACATCCTCGGCAGCAACATCGATAAAGCCATCGGAAAACTTCTGCTGGAACTCGTTGAACCCATGACACTGGAACTCGCACTACACGTCCAACACGAAGTCCAAACCCGACTCGAAGAAGCCGACGCCATACGCCGCCAGAGTGTGGAACGCGCCCAGTACCAAGCCGACCTCGCCCGCGAACGCTTCATGAACGTGGACCCGCGCAACCGCATGGTCGCCGACCAACTCGAAGCGGATTGGAACGAGAAACTTAGGGCCATCGAACAAGCGCGCGAGCGTTACGAAGAACAACGCGAAAAGGATCGCATGCAACTCGACGAAGACGCGCGCCAGAAGATCCTCTCCTTAGCCAAAGACTTCCCCCGCGTCTGGAACGATCCCGCTACAACGGACAAGCAACGTAAACGCATGATCCGTTTGCTCATCGAAGACGTTACCCTGACGCGCAAGGAAAAGCATGTCCGCCTGCAAATACGACTGCGCGGAGGACAAACCAAAACACTCGAAGTTCTCCGTCCCTTATCTGCGGGACAGATGCGCAAAACCCCTGAGCACATCATCAAAGAAATCGACACCCTGCTCGATCAGT
>CAYNZS010000351.1:0-2998 GCA_964401695.1 uncultured Nitrospirales bacterium | reverse complement strand
GTGGCACCGCTGGGTAGCTATGTCCGGAAGGGATAAGCGCTGAAAGCATCTAAGCACGAAGCCCCTCCCGAGATAAGATCTCCCTGGAACGCAAGTTCCCTGAAGAGTCCTGGAAGATTACCAGGTTGATAGGCTGGAGGTGTAAGCGCTGCGAGGCGTTAAGCTGACCAGTACTAATCGCTCGTGAGGCTTGGCCTTTTTATTAAGGCTTTATCAACTACTGCACTTTCCGTGTTTTGCATGAAGCAACCCTTGCGTTCTCTGTCAAATTTTTGCTGGAGGGTTCTAACGAGCCTAGCCCGTTGTCCCTCCGGCGCAAAATTTGCCGGTGGCATTAGCGGCGGGGCCACACCTGTTCCCATTCCGAACACAGTAGTTAAGCCCGCCTGCGCCCATGGTACTGCCCGGGCAACTGGGTGGGAGAGTAGGACGTTGCCGGCTTATACTTGAACCGCCCCAAGAATCCTAGGATTCTTTGGGCGGTTTTTTTGTATGGACCTCTTTGCCAAGACAATGGTCGCGCCAAAACGCAAAACAAGCAAGAACGGCCTACGACAGAAACGGTAGCCGGTCTTGCACGGGCCTCTCGACGCGACGAAGCGACGTCGTTCGGCCCGCCGTGCTCAAGAAACGCTCCCGCCAGCCGCCACCCGAGGCAATTGCTCGAAATAGACTTTCCAGGTTTGAGGATGGATGGGAGCAAGAATTGGGGAGTGGCTCAAGCGCGGCGAGGCACGAGCGGGAATCTGTCCCCTTCTTTTTGCGGACTTGGCAAAGTAGTTTCGATCAAATCGCTAAGCGTTGGGCCTCTCGTAAAATGCGGACGTTCGGCCGCCGTCGACTACGAGATCGTGGCATGTGACGAACGCGCCTTCGTCGCTGGCGAGGTAGAGCGCGGCGGTGGCGATATCTTTCGCATAGCCCGCCTTCTGCAGCGGCGTCGCCTTGGCTAGGTTGCGCAGTAGCTTACCCATTTTCCTCTCATTGTCCTCGTCCTCGAGCGTGCGCGCGCGCTCGGAGCCGCCCCAGAAAATAGGCGTGGCCACGGCCCCAGGCGAAATTGTGTTGACCCGTATGCCGTGCTCGCCGAGCTCGAGCCCCGCGACTTTCGTCAGATGAGTTACAGCCGCTTTGGCCGCGCAGTAGAGGTACCCGCCCTGGTTCATGCGGATAGCGGCGATGCTCGAATTATTCAGAATGCAGCCGCTGCCCTGCTTCTTCATGACGGGCGCGGCGTGTTTGATGCCGAAGACAACGCTGCCGAGGAGCAGGCGCATGCTGTAATCGAAGTCTTCGCCTGTGACAGTTTCGAGTGTGCCTCGGCTGGCCGCGCCGGCGTTGTTGAAGAGGCAATCGACGCGCCCATGCTTGTCGACGGTGGATTGGATGAGGCTCCCGATATCGTCTTCGACGAGCACATCGCACCTCTGGTAAGAGACGTTGTCGCCCAGGCGCTTGGTGATGGCCTGCCCCTCTTCCTCGCCCCGGCCGGCGATGACGACTTTCGCGCCTTCCGCGGCGAACAGTTCCGCTGTTGCCTCGCCGATGCCGCTGGTTCCGCCTGTAATAACGGCTACATTGCCCTCTAAACGTCCGCTCATAGTTCCTCCCTTTCGCTGGGTTGTACTCAGAAGTGGACGCGTATGCTACCGTTTTCTTTTCACAGACTCAATGGTGCGCGCGTTTGGACCAGCGGAGAGTAGTCCCCTCCCGCGCCCATCGCAGAGCGGCTCGCGAGCGCATCCGCACTCCCCGTGCGCCGCTCCGGGAGGACGAGCGCATTCGCGAGCCGATACCCAACTCCTGAATGCCCTTCAGTATGTGCTTCTAGAACGAGCGAAGGCCGTGCCGCCGGCCTAAGTAGATTCCAGTGCCGAGAAGCAGGGCAGCAACAAGAAGAAGCCCCCACAACCCCGCCGCGGGAAATGTCAGCCCCACCGTAAGAATTGCGGCATTGGTAGTGTACGTTCCCGAGCTATCGGTCACGACGGCCACGTACGCGCCCGCGTCGCTCTCCTCAAGTTCGTCCAAGACGAGCGTGGCCGCGTTTGCCCCAGGGATGTCGGTGCCGTTCTTCTTCCACTGATACGATACCGCGCCGTCTGGACTCGCTAGCGCGACCTCGAAGGTGTGCGACCCGCCGATTGGCTTATTCCCGCCTGTCGGCGTGACCGAAAAGACCGGAGGAATAGCCGCGAAGGCCGCGACAACCTGGGCCATTCTAAACGGATTATCGTAGGTCCACGTAATGGCTTGCGCCCCGGGTGCGGCTACAGTCTTCGTGGCGATGGCGAGTTCCTGGGTGCCAATTTCCACAGACAGTTCGACGCTCATTCCGCTGCTGTTCGCGAACGAGTTGACGCTGTTGCCCGAACCGGAAAAATTAACCAAGTACGAGTCTTCCGTTAGGGTTGTAATATTCGCGGTGGTTGTCCCAGACTGATCGGGGCTTGCGCTGGATGCCATCGCTTCTGGGCCTTGTTGAATCGCTCCATTAAGGGATATGGCGCCAAATGCGGCTGAAATCGTGCCTTCTGAGTACGTGACGACCACATCATAAGTTCCTGCGGCAGGCAGGCTACCATCAAGTAGGTAGTGCATCGTTCCAAGCATCCCCGGGCCGTTTTCAGCCTCGACAGAATTGATATCGATCATGGCAACGCCATTGTAGGTGACTCCGGTAACGACGATGTCGTAATCCGGATCACCTGTGCCTTCTGCGCTCGTTCCTACAACGAGAAGGCGGTCTGAGCCACCGCCAATCGTGTGGCTAAAAGTCGCGACTGGGCCAGCATCACCTAAGATTCCATCCGTCCCTGAAGCGGGACCATCCGCCGCGATGCTCACATTGTCGACAGTAATCTGTCCAGACGCTGGCTGCGCCGACGGCCCAAGCAGCATCGTGATCGCACCCACCACTACAAATACCCGTGTTGTTAGACCAGGTCCTAAGGCTCAGATTGGCTGACCCTACCGTTCCGACGTTGTTTGACCTTGT
>CAYNZS010000350.1:0-3020 GCA_964401695.1 uncultured Nitrospirales bacterium | reverse complement strand
CAATCCCGCGCCCAGCCCCAGTAATAACGGCAATTCTTCCATTTAGTGCTCCCATGTCTCTCCAGTCTCCTCAGTTATTTCGCGTTCAAAGATTGAATTCTCAGGCAGCCTCGCTCCAGGTGCGGCGGCGATGGCGCCTGCCTTCGCGCGTCAACCCAACCAGCTTAGCTGATGGCGGAGCCAGAATTCGAAGTTGGCACCCGGGTCGTGGTTCGCCGACATGCCGGCTTGGCCGAGAAGCAGACGCGAGGGGGATGTCATTGGAGGAGGGGCGAGGCGAAAATCCACACCAACCATGTCGGGCATGTGGTTGCCGATGAGGTTTCGCCAGGTCTGAGAGGGCGGTTTCGGCTTGTGGCGCGCGAAATGCCTGTTAGCCACGCCCGAAAAAAGAAGCGATCCGCTCTACGACGCAATCTACTTCATCGAGTCCGTGAAACAGCGGCAGACGGATGAGGCGGGCCGCATCGTGACTCGTGTAACGATTTTCGCCCGCAAAGCGGCCGTACCGTTTGCTCGCAGCCGAGCTATACAGGGGGACGTAATGAAAGATGGCGTGAACACCGTGGCCGCCCAGATACTCGATTAATCGCTCCCGCTGCTCCTCGTCCGAAACTTTGATCCAGTAGATGTGCCGTTCAATTCGGCGTACGCTGGACTCGTCGGCAATTCGAGCAGCCCATGTTCGGCAAGGGGAGTCAGCAGACGATAGTACTCCCGCCAGAGCACGATCCTTTCTGCCGTGATGGCATCGCTGCGCTTCAGATGCGCGAGGAGGAAGGCGCTTCGAATATTGTCCAGAGCATAGGCCGACCCAAGATCGCGCCAAGTGTACCGATCGACTTCGTGCCTCAGGAACTTCCTTCGGTCCGTGCCTTCCTCCAGGAGGAGTTCGGCGCGTTCGGTGAATTCGGGCATGTTGACGAGCAGCGTCCCCGCAGCCGGACCGTCAGCGAACACCCCGAAGAAGAGATCCTCCTCCAGGCACGCGCGCAGCAACACACCTGCGAATTCCGCGAGCACTACTGAGAACGGCAAACCGTTGAACACCGGCTGGCGCTTGGAAAATCAAGTTCGGTTTTACCGGGCGCTGCCCCGCCGGCAGCCGGCGCGAAGCCATCGTCCACGGCGGAGGAACGAAAGCCGCGACCCACCATCAAGAAGGTGGAACTGACCCGCGAATCGGTGCTTGAGGCACTGTGGGAGAATACCTGGAAGCGGCGCAAGGCCGCCAGCGTCCTAGGAGTAAGTTATTCCGCGATTCGACGCTTCATCGATAAGCACGAATTGAACAGACAGGGGTGGCCATCCCTGTTAGGCGCTGGCCTCCCGCGTTTCCGCGCTCTTCCGTGGCAACATCGGGCGTCGACCGTTTTGCCGCAATTACGGCTGGCTCCGTTGCGCCAGGGGATCAAAGTGTCATGGCAGACCCGATTCGGCTATACTCGCGGCTCCGCTATCCACGCAACGGTTTGGAGTGGAGTTTCCCTGCATGAGCAAGATACTAGTGGTCGATGACGATGTGGATTTGACGCAAGTCGTGAAGACGAAGTTAGCCGCCGACGGCCACGACGTCATCGGTATCAATACGGGCGATGGCGCCTTCGAACTGGCCAAGAAGTCGAAGCCGGACATTGCTCTGCTGGATGTCATGCTCCCTGGCATAACGGGATATCAAATCTGCCGGCGTTTTCGCAAAGATCCCGAACTCTATAGTATGGGCGTCTTGCTGCTTACAGCGTTGGGCGAGGAACCGGAAGTCCTCCATGGGCTCGAACAGGGCGCTGACGATTACCTCTCGAAGCCCTTTCGCCTTGAGGCGTTGTCGGAGAAGGTCACGTCGCTCCAAAAACTTCTGGATTCCGTTAAACAACGCAGTCCCATATCGAATCTTCCGGGAACGGAGGCGGTGAAGCGCGAGTTGAACCACCGTCTCGCGCGGGATACGCAGATCGCCGTTTGTTACATCGACGTGCTCGGCTTCAAGGCCTACTGCGCGTCCCGTGGCAAAGACAGTCAAGTGCCACTCGTCCAGTCCATTGCCAAGCTGATCCACGGTCTCATCCGCAACGTGGGTTTTTACGAAACGTACTTGGCCCACCTGGGTGGCGCGCATTTTGCCGTCGTGCTATCCATCGAGGATTACGAACGTTTTTGCAGCAACCTTATGGACGCGTTCGACCAGCAGACGCACCAGATCTACACGCAAGAGGAAATCGAAAAGGGCTGTATCCTCACCAAGAATAAGAATGGGCTGCTCGCCGAATACCCGCTCATGGCTTTGTCCATTGGCGTATCCCATAATAAGCACCGCAAGTTCAAGAGCGCAAACAAAGTGTTTGAAGTGCTCACGCAAGTCCGCCAGCTCGCGCAGCCCAACGGAAAAAGCTCGGTCTTCGTGGACCGGCGTCACATCGACCGGTAAAGCGGGCTATGCCGGGCCAGACGCGAGCTAAGGCGGTTGCCGCAATCCTTGTGCTTGCCCTGCTTACCGTCTTCACTCTTCAGAATCGCGCGACGGTTTCCCTCGACGAACTCGAACAGCGCATCGAAGTAAGCGCGCCGCAATGGGCGAACTATCAAGAAGACATAAAGGCGCATATCGGCGCAACGCCCACCGCCGAATGGGAAGGAAAACCCGTCTCCGCGCGGATCGACAGAGGGATTCTGTACATCGACTTCGAACTTGAGGGTCCATGGGCCTCGCGCGGACTCGCTCTGCCCCTGCTGGCGCACGACCCCCTAGGCAATACGTACCAGAACACCTCCGCCGAATTCGACGGCGCGCGGGTGACGTACATCTTTGCCCTCGCCGAAGAGGCGGCGCGCGGGGCGCTTCCGTGGGCCGAACTGAAGTATCCGCATCACGATCGGCGGCTGGTATTCTCCGATGCCGGCATCTGGGAGGCTCCCTCCTAGGAAACACCTGTGTGTTGTTTCCGAGTGACGTTGTTTCAGGCGCGTGCCGTATGGTCAAAAAACTCAGCCGAGGGTTAACACTCCTGATTTATGGTGCATGA
>CAYNZS010000349.1:0-3034 GCA_964401695.1 uncultured Nitrospirales bacterium | reverse complement strand
AACCCGGCCACGAGGGGCCCACCCTCATCTCGCGCACAGCTTCCTGGCGCACTCCGACGGCTATACTTCGACCCTGATTTACCACGGATCCCATCATGCACTTTTTAGAGGAAAGCAGTGGCTTTAAAGCCATCGCCAAGGGTGTTTCGCCTGGATCGGCGCCTCCCTCAATCAATTTCCACGAGTACGCATCGGTCGGGTAACGGTACTGGCCGACAAGGTAGGCTTCGCGGCTAGGGGTCAGGGCGATGGCGGCCGTGCCGATTCGGGTATCGATGAGGCTGCAGATCCCCTCCTGGCCATCTGGGCGGATCACCCTGTCCTCGCGGAGCGTGAGCCATGGATTTTCGTAGACGAGCCGCGAACCGAGATTTTTCCAGGGATTGCTTTCGGGCATGAGACCTTCTCGCGCTGCTTTGTGGGGGCTTGGCGTAAACGGCTACAATGGCGTTGGCTGATTCTTGGGTGAACGGATAAGAGCAAGGGTTCAGGTAGCGTGGAACAAGA
Organism: uncultured Nitrospirales bacterium; assembly: GCA_964401695.1. Classification (GTDB taxonomy): domain Bacteria; phylum Hydrogenedentota; class Hydrogenedentia; order Hydrogenedentales; genus JAPYPO01. Next base: position 2,527 of record CAYNZS010000349.1, on the reverse strand, counting down.
TGACCAATCTACCGATGGCGGCGCCGCGCTTCAGGAGGATTCCTCCTCGCTGCGGCTGAGTATGAGGCAAGTCCACCGAATCAACGCGCGGCGCATGAAGTACATTGGGTTGTACCTCCTCTGGTTTGCCGCTCAAGCCTATGCGTTCTTTTTTATGAACGGTTGGCCGGGTTTTCTCATAGCAATTCCATCTTTCGCAGTCTTGTTCGTGTTCTTCGTCCTCTTCTATTCCGTGCTCCGCGACATGGCCTACCCGGCGTTGCTCATCATGGCCATATTCTTCATGGCGCTTTTCCCCATCCCCGGCTTGCTCATCGTCGTGATGGTGGACCGGTCGATCTCGAAGGTCTTGAGAAAGGGAATCGAAAACGCGGAGGCCGCCATCGCGGCCAGGAGCGGCGAGTCCGAATAGCCCGGTTCTATCGATGCGGACAGACTACGCTCGACAAGAACGTATCTCCGCGTCTGCGCTTCAGTCTTCTTCCGTCACTCCTCCGTACTGTACTCGATTTCCCGCGCATCCGTCACCCGTTTCGATGCGTCGATAACCTCTAAATAAACAGGGTTTCCGCCGTCGTCGTAATCCAGAATTACGCCTGGTTTATCCTCGTCGCTTTCGGAAACACTGGCATCGTCCCGCAAGATGACAACCAGTGTATCCGTATGCGAATCGTAGTTCACTTTCACGGCTTGACCCTCCAGTATTTCTCGATATTGCTCGTCCGATAGACTGTCGCCACTTCGGCCGGCGTCCGATCGATGTCCACGAACACGCGAATCAGGTGCTCCTTAAGAACCTGTTCGATTCTCGACTGTAACACGTCGCGGCCAAGCCGCACGGTCTCACGCTGACCGGGAGCGCTCAACACTTTCTCAAAGCTCTCGACGTCAATGTTCCTGCGTGCCGCCTCCCTCGCCGCGTGGGCGGTGATTATATAGTCTTTGAGGTCCCACAGCCTTTGCCTTGGTTCAGATAATAACACCGTCGTCACGTCGAAGCTGGAGCGGATTCCGTCACAAGCCCCAACGCTTTTGGGAGAGGGGAGTCGGGCCGGTAGCGGGGCATGATGATTTCCTTGTCGCCTATGAGTTGCCGGGAAACGAATAGGACGGCGGCGGGGTGCTCGAAGGCCAGTTCTTTGAGGTATTGCCACCATTCGCCGTCGGGAATGGTCCGGCCCAACAACAGCGCCGAAAGTTCCTTCAGATCGCCCGTGAGTTGCTCTTCAATCTCGGCTTCCAAGGTGTTGGGCGACTGCCCTGGGTTGGCCGAAAGTTTCTCCAGGCGTTCGTTGTACTCGCGCGTTTGCGCCACGGCTTCCCCGTACCGTCCAGCGAAACTCTCCCAATCCAGGTCCATGCGGCGAACCAACTCTGTCAGGAACGCGACCTGGGTGTCCAGCGGTTTGGCGGCGAGTTGTTCGGCCGCCTCCGAATCTCCTAGAAGGAACTCGAGGGCTGTCGCGGCGTGGTCCTTCGTCGGCGCGAACGCGACGCAATCCTCCGGTCGGCGTGGATATGCGCCGTGCAGCTTGAGGGCTTCGGTCTGATGGTTCGGCACGAGGGGCAGCGGCTCGGGGAAAGCCGCGTAGTCGTAGGCCAGGCCGGCGCCGATGATGTAGCCGTTCACCGCGCGGTCCACGTCGCCCGCGTCCAGGGCCTTTCCCGCTTCGGCGAGAAAGAGGCCTTGCATCCGGCGGCGCACACGGAGCAACTCGTAGGCCTGCGACGCCGAAGTGTATTTTCCCACTCGAACCGCGTTATCGCCCAGGGGCAGAAGCAGCACTGACGGCAACTGGCTTGGCCGCTTGGCGTCCAGTTCCTGTTGAATGTGCGCCCAGGTCAGCACGTCGCGCACGAGGAGCAGCGCTTCATTGAACTCGGGAGTTTCTTTTAGAGAGGCGTCGGGGCGCAGGTAGGCGTATTTCTCCGATTCCAACACCTCGACGGAGGTTTTTCGGGCCGGGGAGAAGGGTGCGAACAACAGTCGAAAGTCTACGATGTCGCCTGTCGCGACCGCTTTCGCCAGCGCGTCCTTGACGAGGTCTTCGTCTACAGGTTTCTCGACTGCGCGGGCATTCTTCTTCGCCATGCCTACGCGCTCCCCGCGGCGATGAGCGCATCTACCGTGCGCGCCCGTTCCTCCCAATCGACCTCTGGGAGGGTGACCTCGGAGAAGGGAAGGCGCTCGAGGATATCTTGGAAGAGTCCGTGGCGGTAATGGCGCAACATGCGGGTGGCGTGGCGTTCGTGCGCGAGGTCCCAGTGGCTTGCGTCCACGCAATCCTTGTCGCGCCCCGCTTCGAGCATGGCCTCTTCCACGTAGGTGCTCAAGAAATGCCGAACCTTCCCGTCGAAGGCTTTGCGCAATGCGTCGCGCCGTTCGGTATCGGCGTCTGGCGCGGCTCGCCACTCTTCCTCCAAGTCAATCAGTTCTTCGCGCAACGACCAGTACTCTTCACGCTTGTCCTTGTCCCGCAAGATATAGATGGCCGCGTTTAGCTTCGCCATCTCGAGTAAATAGTGG
>CAYNZS010000348.1:0-3086 GCA_964401695.1 uncultured Nitrospirales bacterium | reverse complement strand
CATCACCGACGAGGTAACGCCCCGCAACAGCGCCGTTATCCAAACCCCCGCCAAAGCTGCTCGCACCACACGGGCCAGCGCATTCGCGGGCAACAACGAGTTCAACGACCCCGCGACAAACAAAGTAGCCGCGCTATTATCTTCGACGAAACGTGCCATGGAAATTCTCCTGTGATTGACGATACGTATGAATAGCATATAAAACCAGATCTGTAAAAAGAAAACCCTGGGACCATACTTTTGGGAAGGCCCCTAAACCAGGGAGGGGCTGGGGGAGGGTGGGGCCTGCATGCAGGCGTGTCACGCAAGCGCCAACAAGCGCTGCGCCGCGAACAATACGCTATAATCTCTGGGTTTCATGCGAATCGTAGCGTGAGGTTAGGAGAATCAATGCGAGAATTTCCGCTAGAGGGCCTTCGGGTATTCGAGTTCGGCGGCAACGTCGCCGGACCTTACATCGGGTGGATCCTCGCCGAGTTGGGCGCGGATGTCACCAAGATCGAGCGGCCAGAGGGCGACGACGCGCGCTCCTGGGGCCCGCCCTTCTGGAATGGCTCCTCCACGGCCTTCCACACGATCAACCGGAACAAGAAATCGCTCTGCGTCGATCTGAAAGTTCCCGGCGAGACCGCGAAGCTTCGCGCGCAGATCGTCGAAGAAGCCGATGTGGTTGTGCAGAATCTTCGGCCCGGGGTCGCGGCGAAACTCGGTTTCTCGGCCGAGTCGCTTCGAAAAGACAACCCGGGGCTCATCTACTGCAACCTGAACGCTTTCGGCGCGGTCGGCCCGCTCAGTGCCAAGCCCGGATACGACGCCCTCATGCAGGCCTTCGGCGGCATCATGAGCGTTACGGGAGAGGAAGGTCGGCCACCGGTTCGAGCGGGTGTTTCGCTTGTGGACAAGGGTACGGCCATGTGGTGTACGATTGGCATTCTTACCGCGTTGTACGAACGGAAGTCGACGGGCATCGGTTGCGTAGTCGACGGGTCGCTGCTGGAAACGACTCTGAGCTGGATGACATTTCACACGGCTAGTTTTCAGGCCAGCGGCGAGGAGCCGGAGCGCCTGGGAACGAGCGCGCGCGGAGTCGTCCCCTATCAGGGATACGAATGTTCGGATGGCCATCTGATTGTCGCCGGCTCGAACGACCGCCTGTTTGTAAAACTGTGCCGGACGTTGGAGCATCCCGAATGGGCGGAAGACGGCCGGTTTGCGACGAATCCCAAACGAGTGGAGAATCAGAAGGTCTTGAACGAAATGCTAGAAACGCTGTTGAAAACCCGCACACGCGCGGAATGGCAAGAGAAATTCGACGCGGCGGGCGTGCCAAGTTCGTCGATCCAGACGGCTGGCGAGGCCCTTCAACACGAGCAAACCGCCGCGCTGGGCCTGGCACAGGAGACGGGCGACGAGGCGATGAAATTGTTCGGCTTGCCTCTGTCCTTCGACCGCAAACGGCCACCGCTGAGAAACCTCGCGCCGCCGTTGGGTAACGCCAATGAAATGGAATCACCGAATGGAGTAGAGCATGCGGACTGAATACGAGACGTTGTTGGTCGAAATACCGAAGCCCCATATCGTCGTGTTGACGATGAATCGTCCCGACCGGCGAAATGCGTTCAATACGCAGATGGGCCTGGACCTCAGAGGTTTCTTCACCGACCTGTATGTGGACCCGGAGGATGTGCGTTGCGTTGTTCTCACCGGGTCCGGTGCGAAAGCTTTCTGCGCGGGCGGCGACCTCAAAGAACGCGACGGTATGACGACCGAACAGTGGGCGGCACAACACGCCGTGTTCGAGCAGATGACTCTGGCCATGATGGATTGCTCGGTTCCCATCATCGCGGCAGTAAACGGGGCTGCGTTCGGGGGCGGCTGCGAACTAGCGCTCGGCGCGGACTTCATCTATGCGGCTGAGTCGGCGCGCTTCGCCCAGACGGAGACGCGGCTCGGCATCATGCCTGGCGCGGGCGGTACGCAACAACTGCCGCGAGCCGTCGGTGTGCGGCGCGCGAAGGAACTCGTCCTGACCGCAGAGCCTTTTACGGCGCAAGAGGCCCTTGAGTGGGGCATGGCGAACCGGGTTTGCGAAGACGATTCGCTCATGGATGAAGCCTTGGAGGCAGCCCTAAAAATCGCTGGGAACGGGCCTATCGCCGTGCGCCAAGCGAAGAAGTCCGTTGCCATGGCGACGCAACTGGATTTGAAAACGGGATACGCCTACGAGATCGAAGCGTACAACCGCATGGTTTCCACCGAGGATCGCATGGAAGGAGTCCGCGCCTTCAACGAGAAACGGAAGCCCTACTTCAAGGGGCGGTAGCCCGGCGGCCAAGTACCGCCGGTATCCGGGCTAGAGCCATCGCGCCGCGGAGGGCCCGGGGAGGGTGAAGACTTCCAACATGAACAGCAGCTTCCGAATCAGAAAAAAGAAACCAAAGCCGCCCACGCCGGTCCAACAGCAGGTAAGACAGGAGCACACACATGGCGCAGGAATTCACTTTGGAAGATCTAGGCATTCCGTCGGGCTCCGAGTTTCACCGGCTCGTCGAACGGTGCGGCGGCAGCCGTCTTCTCCGCTACGATGATGGGGAGACGCTCGTAGAAAGAGGCGACCCATCCAGAGATGCCTATCTCATCCTGCGCGGGGGCTACGTAGTCCGGCGTGAAGAATCGAAAGACAGTGTCGCCGAGGGTCAAGTCACCGACCCATCGGCCCCGGAATTCGTGGGGGAACTAGTGTACCTGGGGCGCGGCCGTCGTTCCGCGAGCGTGGCGGCGCTGGGCGAGACCTTCGCAATCTGCCTCAAGCCCGAACACATGGACACCATCATGGAAGAGTTCCCCATGTTCACGCGGATCCTGTGTAAGCAATTCGCCGTCGTACGCTCCCTGCCAGATCTAGCGCTGCGGTCGTTGAAGGAAAGCTTCTAGTGGACCGATTCGCAATTGGCCGCCATTCTCTGTTCGGGAAAGCCAACTCCCTTCACGTCATCCTGAACGAAGTGAAGGATCTTTTCGACCGGAAGACTCAACATCAGCAAGCGATTCGTAGCTCACATGCAAGCGAGAAGATAATGTCCCAT
>CAYNZS010000347.1:0-3087 GCA_964401695.1 uncultured Nitrospirales bacterium | reverse complement strand
CGATTTCGGAGACTAGATTCTTCATCTTCTTCTTGTACGTTTTTCGCGCTTCGCCTGGGTTGGCATTTTCGGTCAATCCCAGCACGTCATAGAAGTTGACGTATCCTTTGTCCGAGCGTTCGTCTGACATGGGCTCCAATCCAAATTCGATCTATCCAATGTCCGCCATCCCGTTCTCTATACTACTCCGTGCCCGCGAAGGCGCGTAAAAGTTGCACCCTTAACCCGGATATCTCACCGCTCTTCTACTGCGACGGCGGATAAGGCCACCGTCTCGCTACGAAAATCGGTGAGATATCCGAGTTAAACAAATCGGGCGCCGGTAATAAAACCAGCGCCCGAAAATGATCTCTCGGTCGGCTACATCATTCCGCCCATTCCGCCCATTCCGCCCATTCCACCCATGCCGCCCATGCCGCCCATGTCGCCCATGTCGCCTCCGGGCATTCCGCCACCAGCGGGCATCGGGGGCTCTTCTTCCGGAAGATCGGCAACGAGGCATTCGGTCGTGACAAATACGCCCGCGACGCTGACGGCGTTTGTGCAAGCGGAGCGAAGCACTTTGGCCGGATCGACGATGCCGGTTGTGAGCATGTCGACCATCTTGCCCGTGGAGGCGTCCAGGCCCACATTGGTGGCCTCTCCCTCCACATCGCGGGCGATAACGGCTCCTTCAAGCCCGGCATTTTGCGCAATTTGGCGCAACGGCTCGCTAAGGGCCGAAATCAGAATCTGAGCTCCGACCGCTTCGTCGCCTTCCAGCTTGAGGTTCGCCAACTTCTTGCGCAGGCGCAGCAACATCACGCCGCCGCCGGGAACGATTCCTTCTTGAATGGCCGCGCGCGTTGCGTTGAGCGCGTCGTCGGTGCGTGCCTTTTTTTCCTTGAGTTCCACTTCCGTCGCCGCGCCGATCTTGATGATGGCCACGCCGCCGGCAAGTTTCGCGAGGCGTTCTTGGAGCTTTTCCACGTCATATTCGGAGGTGGTTGCCTCGATGGCGCGGCGGATGAGTTCGCAACGTCCCGTGATATCCTTCTTCTTGCCGCCGCCTTCGATGATCGTGGTCAGGTCTTTGGTGATTTCGACGCGCTTGGCCATCCCGAGATCCTTCAACTCCACGCTTTCCAGCTTGGTGCCGAGGTCTTCGGAGATGTACGTGCCGCCCGTCAGAATGGCGATGTCGCGGAGCACATCCTTGCGCCGGTCACCGAAGGCCGGGGCTTTGACGGCCACAACGTTCAGAGAACCGCGCAGCCGGTTTACGACCAACGTGGCCAGCGCTTCGCCATCGACATCTTCGGCGATAATCAACAGCGGTTTGCCCGTTTGCGCGATGGCTTGCAGCATCGGCAGCATGTCCTGCATCGAGCTAATCTTCTTCTCGTTGCACAGCACGTAGCAGTCGTCGAGTTCCACGTTCATCGTTTCGGGATTGGTCACAAAGTACGGAGAAAGGTAGCCGCGGTCGAACTGCATGCCATCGACCACTTCCACTTCGGTGTTCAAGCCCTTGCCTTCTTCGATGCTGATGACACCGTCGTTGCCGACTTCTTCGAGCGCGCTCGCGATCATCTCGCCCACTTCAGCGTCGCCGTTCGCCGAAATCGCGGCGACCTGCGCCACTTCGGAGCGATCCTTGACCTTCTTGCTGGCGGCCTCCAAACCCTTCACAATTACCTTGAGGGCTTTATCCATCCCGCGCTTGAGTTGCATGGGATTCGCGCCCGCGGTAACGTGCTTGAATCCCGCGTGGATCAAGCTTTGCGCGAGCACGGTTGCCGTTGTGGTGCCGTCTCCGGCATCGTCTTGCGTCTTGGAGGCCGCTTCGCGAATCATCCGGGCGCCCATGTTTGCATAGACATCCTCGATCTCGACTTCCTTCGCAACGGTCGCGCCATCCTTTGTAATCTGCGGGGCGCCGAAAGACTTCTCCATCAGGACGTTGCGTCCCTTTGGCCCTAAAGTCGCTTTCACCGCGTCCGCCAATGCATCCACACCCGCTAAAAGCGCGGCGCGCGACTCTTGACCGTATACAATCTGCTTGGCCATTCGATTCTCTCCTCCTCGTGTAATTTATCGAGATAAAACTCGCGATATTGACTTTCCGCAATCCACGCACGCGTCCGAGTTGAACCCGGAATTCGGACGCTCCCGATCAAGCGCCGGTGGCCTTTGGCGGCACGGCGCTCCAGGGCATGGTAGCACTCTATCCAGTCGAGTGCTAATAGTGATTCCAGATTTTATCATATGACCAGCCGACAGTCAAGACAGGGCTGGGAAGCGTAAGAACCGTACGTCGGATGGGCAGAAAAGCCTTTATATACAAAGAAGTTGCGGGCTAAGGGGAGGGAATCCTCGTCCTGTATGCATTCCCACAGCGGCAGGTGGGAACGAGAGAAGGGCGTGGCGCGTGGGAGGCTCCCAGCTTAGAGAAGCGGACCTACGGCCGCGACTAGGATCTGCTCGTTTACGGGACCCAGCCATGAGTGGACGGGGCGGCCTTCTCTGTTAAAAATGAAGGTGGCGGGGAGGCCGCCATCCCATTCTATTTCCATGTGGCTCAGCGCTTGAGCCCTATTATCCGTACCCAACATGTAGACCGGAAACGGCAGGTTCTGCTCGAGAACGAATGGAAGGACCAACGTGTCCCGGGTCGAAGGAATATCCGACGATACGCTCAAGAATTCGATATCCTCGCCTACATGGTTCGTTACGAACGACGCAAGCTCCGGCATCTCGTCGACGCAGGGGGGGCAAAACGTCGCCCAGAAGTTGACGACGAGCACACGGCCCCGGCTCTCTTCGACGAGGGTCTCGATGCGCGTCATGCTGACAAGCTTGATGAGATGAGCGGGAGTAGCAGGGGCGTCAGGGGCTTCCTGGCGGACGCCACACGAAGCCGATAGGCCCACGGCGGCAAGTAGGCACAAGGCGGCCCGGATGAGCGACAAGCCCGGCTTCCGTTCGAGCGTTGCGTTTGGGGTCATGAACTTTGTACCATGGATGAACTTTGAGCTCTGCTATATAGCGCTATTACTACGCTGGCCACAATTCATGTTGCACGTCGCTCTGCGTTCGACGATGCCG
>CAYNZS010000346.1:0-3110 GCA_964401695.1 uncultured Nitrospirales bacterium | reverse complement strand
GAGGACCGTTTATCATATACCGACGCCGGAACGGCAGAGCCTAATGAATTCTCACTGGCAGAGCCGGTGGCTTAATGGTGAGTGAGTACCGTCCAGGAGTTCTCGCGATATTGGGACTGGCGTAGTGAAAATTCATATCGACGAATACCATCGCGGCCAACTTGGTCGATGGCGCCACGCTCACGCTAATCTTCGGGTTCTCTGACATGGACGTCAATTGAAACTTGCCCGTGCCAAACAGGCCCTTTAAGGATTCGAAGGAATTCCCAACCACGTAATCTAAGCACGTGCCAACACCTTGAGCGTACGAGTTCTTGTGATAGCTAAAATTGAAGCCGCAGGCGTCAACGGGTGTGTGCTCTAGGCAATCATCGAATACATGGTGGGTAATTTCCAGGAAGCTGTCGAACGCTTCCTTTGGCGGCTCGTCCATGATTGTTTCGATTTTCCAGTTGTATGCCAAGCATTGCACACGGAATTCCTTCGTCTGGAAAACTGAAGCCTGTGGAGTGCATATCAATAGTTCGTTATCTTCTGTTGCTCTTTGGGCCGCATCAGAAGAGATTGCGCCGACGCTCGAATACCAACTAGGGTGATGAATGGAAGGGTTCATCTGACCCAGGAGAACTATTGAGCTTGCTTTGTACTCGGTAGCCACGCCCAAACTATGTCACACTGCCCGCCAGATCAAAGTACCCGCCCCCGCATTCGCGAGATTCAAGCCACCGCACTCCAAATCCGCCAGTCATCCGACTTTTGATGGTCCGTTTTCAAAGGGGTCTTTCGTCTAACTCGACGCATCGTCCGCAAAGCGGCGCGATGCGGGCTACGGCACACGCTCGAGAACGTACTCGCCGACACGGTCGATCGCTTGCTGCCCTTCCGGCAACATTGGGGCGAAGGCGTGCCACACGTGAAACATGTCTTCGCTCACCTCGATAGTCGAATCAACGCCGGCCTGCTCCGCCCGATCGTGCAGACGCGTCGAATCGTCCAACAGCGTCTCAATCGATCCGGCTTGGATGAGGAGCGGCGGAAGCCCGGCCAAATCCGCGTAGATCGGAGCCGCGAGCGGACTTCTCGGATCCGCGCCGCCAAGGTAGGCCCCCGCCATTTCGCCCAACCCTTCGAAACGCACCATCGGATCGACGTTGGCATTTGACGTCATCGAGTCGCCGATTCCTTCCAGGTCTACCCACGGCGAGATGCAGACTCCCGCGGCGGGCAGGGGCGTACCGGCGTCGCGGAGGCTGACCATGGCCGCAACGGCCAGTCCGCCGCCCGCCGAATCGCCTCCTACGACAACGCGCGCCCCATCCACGCCATGGTCCAACAGCCAACGGTACGCAGCGGTGGCGTCATCGACAGCGGCCGGGAACGGATGTTCCGGGGCAAGCCGGTAATCGACGTTGAAGACTCTCGCTTTTGCCGCTCTCGCAATGCGCGCGACCAAATCCTGATGGCTCGTCAACGACCCCAGGAGATAGCCTCCGCCGTGCAGATATAAGACCACGCGATCCTCAACCGACTCCGGCGCGCGAACCCAGTGGGCAGGAACGCCCCCCGCATCGACTTCCTCGTACGAAGCGAAGCCGGGCCTGGGAAAAGCCTTGCTGTCCATGAATCTGCGCCGTTCTTCGAGCGTGGCCGGGGGTCCAGACGCGCTGTTTCGCAGCAGGCCCAGTACTTTGTCCAGTTCTTTGCTACCCATGAGCGATTTCCTTCTGTAGAAACTTTGTCTCGGACGTAAATGTAGCACAACTTGCCCCCGCCGCGAATTCGCATCGATCTAGGATGTCTTATATACTGCTCCGGTTGTCTGCGCGATTTGCAGGATTGGTGGGAGATCGCGAGGACCAGGAATTCTATCTCATATTGCGGGGAGGAGCGACCATGGATTTGTCAGGGAAGGTAGCGCTGGTTACGGGCGGAAACAGGGGGATCGGAGCTGGGTGTTCGCTGGCGCTGGCAAAAGGCGGCGCGGATGTCGCGTTCACCTACCGGCGGGACGAGGATTCCGCGAAGGAAACGGCGGCGGCCATCGAAGCGCTCGGTCGAAAGGCTATGTTCGTTCAGGCCGATGTGAGTAACGAAGAGGAAGCCAAAGGCGCGGTCGCTTCGGTTATCGACAAGCTGGGGAAGGTCGATTTCCTTATCGCAAACGCTGGCGTCGCGTCCCGGGGGAACACGGTCCGCGACACGCCGACCGAGGAATTCCGCAGGCTCGTGGACACGCACGCCTTTGGCGCGATCTGGGTGAGCCAAGCCGTAATCGACTCGATGCGCGAACAGGGCGACGGCCGCATCGTCTTCATTTCGTCCACCGCGACGAAGAACCATTCAGCCCGCAGCGCTCCGTACACCGTTGCCAAGGTAGCGATGGAAGCCGTGGCGAAGGCCCTCGCGCTTGAGGAAGGGCCAAACGGCATTCGCACGAATATCGTCGGACCGGGCCTGGTCGAGACCGAGATGGGCCGGCGCCTGACCAAGGCGCACGGAGGCGACATCGATAAAATGCACGCCACCCATCCCTTCGGCCGTGTGTGCCAGCCCGAGGACATCGCGAATGTCGTCGCCTTTTTGTGTTCGGACAAGGGTTCGTACGTCAATGGGCAGTTGATCTACGTCGATGGCGGCGGGTTCATTCGCAGGTAGAAAGCCGTTACGCGCTCATATTCATGTCGCTCGACTCAGCCCAAGCGACCGCGCGTAAGCTGAAAGCCTGACCAATAAGTAAGCCACGAGTTCTGCGGGTGGTTGCTGACTCGGTTAGATGTTTGGGCCAGGACGCAAAGTTCTACATCATTCCTACGTGTCCCGGCAAACGACGTGCGGCGCGGCCAAGGGCGGTTCGCCGCAATGGACGGCGAGGATCTGGAAGACCTCGTCGTGGCCTGCGCAGATGGCGAAACGTCCATCCCGTCCCAACTTCATGGGGCCAAAGCCTCGGAAACTCCGCAGGCATTGGCCGGTTTGCACATTCCATATTTTCACGGTGCCAAGGCGGGTAGCGGACAGGGCAAAACGCCCATCTTCGCTGGTGCAGGCGCTCTGTATGGCCCATCTTCTACAGTTGGGCTCTGATTTTGCCTGATTTTACGTTGTAAGTC
>CAYNZS010000345.1:0-3116 GCA_964401695.1 uncultured Nitrospirales bacterium | reverse complement strand
GACTCGTAAGTGCTTGCAAAACAGCCGGTTAAGTTTTCAACTGTAGAAGATGGGTCAGAGTGTCGGTGAGGATCATACCGGAAAGATGATCTCCGCTACGAAGATCAAGTGAGTCTAAGTTTCAACCACTGCCTTCGACTCGGATCCTGCGTATGTCCGAAACCCCGAACGTTAGTTAGGCAGATTGAAGCATCCACCGTCCTTGTCCGTCTTAGTGAAAGTCGGCAGCGTGAATGAAGGTATCGTCATACTTAACGTTATCCGGGCTAGTGGACTTGGTAGTCGATCCGCATGCCGGGCGCTACGCGGGATCCGTCGAGTTCCATGGAAAAATATTGGGTGACGGGGAATTGGCCGCCGCTGTCGAGTTGACCGGCCTGGACGGTGATTTGGCTGTCGGTCCATTTCTTTACGAAGGAGACGTGGCCGTCCAGGTAGAGGACGGCGCCCCGCCGGGGACGTGGTTGAATTTGTAGAGGCCGTCGCCGAAGGTGCCGGCGCTGACGGAGTCGAACATGATCGGGACAACGCTCTGGCCCGTGGCGCTGGCGCCGGCGTTGTTGATGTCGGTGATCATGAAGCGCTCGACACCTTCGCGGATCTTGTCGAAGTGGTCACGCGTCCAAGATCCAGAAGAGGGCCTCAGCGCGGCGGCTGGGCGGCCGTCTCCAACGCGATTCCCATTCCGGCCAGCGTTTCGCGTAGCGAAGGATCGATTGTTACGGCGCGGTCGAAGGCCTCGGCGGCTTCCTCTCGCTCCTCGAGGGCGTGGAGCGCCAGCCCGAGGTTGAGATGGGCGAGAGCGTAATCGTTGTCGATCTCGATTGCCGCGCGGTAGGCTTCTACCGCTTTCGCCATGAGCCCCTGTTGTTGGAGTGCGTTGCCGTAAGCGGTCTGCACGATGGCGTCGCCGGGAGCGAACTCGAGGGCCGCCCGAAAACTTACGGCGGCGGCGGCCTGGCCCAAGCGGAGGTGGGCGCGGCCCGCCTGATAGTATCCACCCACGCTCTCCGGCGAGACGAGCAGATGTTCCTCCGAAGCCGCGAGCGCGGCCTCATACCGTTCCGCGGCGAAGTAGGCTTGCGCGAGGCTCAGCTTTCCACCCGGATAATCGTTGTAGCCGAGCGCGGCCTCGAACTCGGAGATGGCGTCCCCCACCCGCCCTTCGTCCAGGTGGTAACGGCCGAGAATGTCGTGGCCCAACGCGTTGCGCTGCGTGACTTCCACCGCGCGTACGAAGAGCGTCTGCGTATTGCGCCAGTACCCGGTCTGCCTCCACGCCAGCGCGGTCAAGAGCACAAGCGCGGCCGCCGTAGTGGCCGCCAACGCCGCGCGCACTGTCCGTGTTCGCTCTGACGCCCTTCCCAATTCCCATACCGCCGCAGTGAAAACGCCGGTAAGCGGGATGTAGGTGTAGCGATCCGCCATGGCTTGCGCGCCGACTTGCAGAATACCGATTACGGGAAGAAGCGTTATCAAATAGAAGAGCCACCCGGCGAGAAGATGGGGCCTGGTTCGCCGAAGGGCGATAAGCCCCGCGCTTGCCGCCGCAAGGATGGCTGCGCACAGCGCCACCTCCCAGGCCGGAAGCTCGCCGCGCGGATGCGGATAGTACACGGCGAGGCGCGCGGGCCAAATGGCTTGCCACAGGTAGAGGACGTAGGATGCCAAGGCGTTGCCAAGGCGTTGGCCCAGAGGAAACACGTCGAGCCCTTGCACACTCGCCGCGCCTTCCTGGACAGTTAGCGTGATGATCGCCGACAGCGCGGACAGTACAGCCAGCGGCGCCTTTTCCACGAATAGCCGGCGCCGGCGACCCGGATTCCGCCACCGGTCCAGGGGCCAATAATCGGCCAGCAACAGCGCTAACGGCAATGTCAGAGCCATGGGTTTGGACATCAGGCCCAAGGCGAAACAGGCCATGAGTAACGCATACCAGCGCCACGGGTTCGAGGAGCGGATGTAGGAGGCATAGGCGTGGAACGAGAGCAGCCAGAATAACCCGGCGAGCACATCTTTACGCTCCGAAATCCATGCCACCGATTCCACATGAAGTGGATGCGCCACGAACAGGGCCGCCACTGCAAGGCTCCGCCACCGCGCCCCCGTCATCCGAAACAGCAGGAAGTAAAGCAGCCAGGCGTTGAGGAGGTGGATCAACGCGTTGGTAAGATGAAACGCCCCCGGCGATTCGCCGAACAGCGAGTAGTCCAGCAAGATCGAGAGCCACGTTACCGGATGCCAGTTGGAATGGTGGCCCGTCGTAAAGGCCCAGGCCACGTTTGCCGGACTAAGCCCATCGCCCAACCGTTCATTGTCCACATAGTAAATGTTGTCGTCGAAATCGACAAAATCGAAGGCGTGCGTTTGCCCGTAAATGACCAGCGCTGCCCCGGCGAGGACCGCGCACGTTAGAAGGTGTCTCATCCCGCCAGTCTACCGGGCGCGGCGTGGCGTCGCAACGGCAACCCGTGGCCTCTCTTTCATAGACGGTGGCCAGGCGAATGGGATCGAAACGACGGTTCGCCATGGTGCCGCTACATTTGCCAATCCCGACATCTACACGTTTCTCGAAGACGAAGACAACCACCCGCACCGGTGCCGACATGAACAAGACAGTGTTCGTCGGAACGGAAAGGACGTAAAACCCGATGGGGTGGTCTGCCCGAATTCGCACGAATAGCGCGGACGGTCGCCTCCGAAGGCTGTTATTGGGCCGTCAAAGACCTCAAGAACGACTATGCAGAAAAAACTGGTGTTGAATACGCAAGCTCCATCGCTTACGATGGCAAGAACCTGTCCGCGACGGGTGCAGGTGGGGCCATGTGAGTAATGTCAGATATAGATTCTGGGAGACTCAATTGTGGCAGTTATGGATGAATCACAACAACCGGAGAACCAACACGGACAAGGTCGTAACTTCAATGATATCGGCACGGATGAATATTTGCGAGACACAGGTGAAATTTATCCAGAGCCTGGCCTTGGGAAACACGACGGATCGCCTGAGCGCAGGGGCTTTGGCGCTCTATGGCGCGCAGCGGCGCCCGGCGCCCTGCGAGCCTTTGTCTGACGAAGAGTTCGAGCCGCGCGAGTTGATGCGCTACCGCGATTTT
>CAYNZS010000344.1:0-3124 GCA_964401695.1 uncultured Nitrospirales bacterium | reverse complement strand
AGCGTCTCGGTTCGGTTATCACGGCACACGGACCGTGGGAATAGGGTTCCGGCGTGCCTCCGCGAGTGTTTAATCAAGGTCCGTGATAACTATCTTTCGGATCCTTACTCCTACTGTAAGGCTTCAGAAAGGTCGATCCGCTCCAACTTATACGGCACTTCGTTCGGTATCGGCCCATCGAACTCACGTGCGAACTGGTGGCCGGCGTGAACGGCGGCCTGGACTGTGCTCGGAGACAGCGCATCGCCGATCACACTGAGGAGTTTGATCCCGGCGGCGTCAAGCCGGTCGGGACTGGCGGCGAGTTCCTGATAAAGCTCATCGTCGGGTGTCCGCGAACTGGCCAAAACAATGGACCCGCACGCATGGCGTTCGCGTTTGTCGGTGTAAACGCAGGCGAGCTCGATTTCACCGTCTTCGATCGCGGCGATATTCTTGTATGTCAAAATCTCAATTCCTTGGCTCATGAGAGATTCGGTGATGCGATCCTGCTCCAACGTGTTCTCCGTCCAGCGCGCCACCTCCATAAGCGGCGTGACGAACAGCACTTCGTGCCCCTCTTTTCGAACCTTCTCGGCGATGACGCTGCCCATATAGTAATGGTCATCATCGAACACCACGACCGGACCCTTGATGGTGATGCCATTTTTGAAGTCGTCGGGGGTATAGACGTTGGCGCGTTCGGTATTCGGGATAGCCGTCAGATTGCTGTGTGAAATTCCGCTCCGCCGCCAGCTTGCGCCAGTGGCGAGAACGACAATCTCGGCGCCGTAGTCGAGAATATCTTGGGCCGCAAGCGTGGTGCTGGTGTGAATCTCGACATTTTTCAATTTACCGATTTGATGCACGCGGTAATCGGCCACGCGGCTATAGCTGGCGAGGCCAGGCAGGGTGCTTTCGAAGGCAACCCGGCCGCCGCATTGGTCCTTCGCCTCGACGAGATGGACGGAATAGCCGCGCGCCCCTAGCGCGCGGGCGCATTCGAGGCCGGCGGGGCCGGCGCCAACGACGAGCACGCTGTTGTCCGAGACTTTCGGCTCAATTTCCTCCGAATGCCAACCTCGCCGGAATTCTTCGCCGGCGGTCGGGTTCTGGGTGCATTTGAACTGGCCGCTCATGCTTTCCGAGGCGACGCAGATATTACAGCCGATGCACTCGCGAATGTCGTCGCTCCGGCCTTCGTCTATCTTTTTCGGAATGAACGGATCGGCGATGGAGGGCCGCGCCGCGCCAATGAAGTCGAGGATGCCGCGCTCAATCTGCGAGACCATGGTATCGGGCGAAGTGAAGCGGCCGACGCCGACTACCGGTTTGCTGGTTTTTTGTTTGACCCAGGAGACGTACTGCTCCTGGTGGCCCTCTTGATCGAAGCGCGCCGTCCCTGAGTCCCACTGCCAGTCGGCAACGTTGACATCCCAAAGATCGGGCAGCTCGGCGAACATTTCGACTACCGCCTGGCCCTCTTCCGACATCGTGATGCCCGTCGGTCCGGTAACCTCTTCGACCGCGAAACGGATTGCCACGGCAGCGCGGTCGCCGACCGCCTCTTTCGTGTCCTCAAGCATTTCGCCGATCAGGCGCGCCCGGTTCTCGACGCTGCCGCCATATTCATCCGTACGGCGGTTGACCACTGGAGAGAGGAAATGCTGGGCGATGCTGAGGCCGTGCGCGACATAAACGTAGACGATGTCGAAACCGATATCGACGGCGCGTTTGGCTGCGTCGGCCTGCCACCGGCGCACTTCCTTGATATCCGCTTTGTTCATGCCGCGCGCGACCACCGGATCCCAATTGTAATGGGTGACGTGGGGCGACGGCGAGAGCGGTATTGCGCGACTGCTGCGGTTGGAGAAGGCGAGGCCCCAATGCGCGAGCTCAATTCCCGCCAGGGCGCCGCCCGAATGGCTGGCTTCCGCGAACAGTGCCAGATCGCGTGCATCGCGCTCGTCCCACAGGCGCTTTTCGGCATAAGGCGCGGCTTCGGCGGACGGGTGTATCGAACACGCCTCGGTGCAGATCACGGCCCATCCGCCCTCCGCCTTCATGCTGCGGTGCGCCGCATCGCCTTGCGGCTTCATGTAGCCCATGGCGTTGCAATGCGGCACTTGATAGAAGCGATTCTTGGCTGTCTTGGGGCCGATTTGCACGGGCTTGAATAGAATGTCGTGGCGCGGGTCACGAGGCATGAGGAAACTCCCTTTATAGGCTGTACAGTGGTGTTATGTATGTTGGCCCTAGCCGTTTTAGGCGTACCGAATACAAAAGACCTTGCGCACGGATTCGTGTACTTCCCAGAAACCTTTGAAACCCTGCGGTGTAATAAACGTGTCGCCGGGCCCGTAGGTGCGAGAATTGCCCGCCAAATCTGAAGCGGTCACCCTGCCCTCTAGGAGGTGGGAAAACTCATAGGCATCGACGTAATAGGAATCGACGACAAATTTTCCCGGCGAACATTCATACATTCCGCACTCGAATTTTCCGCCTGGTGCGTCGCTCGCGATATAGATCTTGTGCGTAGGATTTCCCGAGATAACGTCCTCGATTTCATGCCAAGGCTTGAGCGTTGGCGCATCCGGGCCGTGGGTTGGAAAACTTGGAAAGCAAAATTCAGACATGAGGAACCTGTTTTCAGCGCGATCAGATAAGCAAAGTTAAGTTAGGGAGTTGAAGAGTCAAGCCGGGTCAACGAAAAGAAAATGGCTTATCAGAACCCTCTCATAGATCATCTATTCTGGCATCAATACGGCAATCGCTGTGGCTGACTTCAGGGCGTTTACGGGGTAGAGTTTCGATGGGTAGCGCCGAAAGATTTTCGACTCCCGCAAACGCCACATTCATTCCGCAGCGTCGAAGCAGCATGGATGCAGGGCTATATATGCAGGAATCCGAGTCTCTTTTCAACCAATCCCAATGAAGTCCCCAAGCCCATGTGATCGTGCCCACCCAAAGGCGCCCCGTCTGTCAGAGGCCGCGGCTGAAAGCCCCAACCTTGCACGTACGACGGCGCAAGCACCATGGTTCAGAGGCTCGGGCGTTCGTTTCAGTAGCCGGTTGCGGAAGTACCGGGGCGGCTTCCTGTGACCGCCTGAGGCGGTTCCTCAGACCGGGGCTTGGGCCGGGTTTT
>CAYNZS010000343.1:0-3211 GCA_964401695.1 uncultured Nitrospirales bacterium | reverse complement strand
ATAGAGAACACATACGACAAAAGATAAATTCCCTCAACTATAAATCAAACCACTAATTGCCCTTCGCCGGGAACACGAAGAAACTCTAGCAAATCTCGTCCGTGTACGGGATCTTTTAGATGGGGCAGACCAGTAGAAGAAGGACAGCCCTTCGGAAGCGCGCAGTTGGAATAAGAAACTAGACCGTCTCGAGAAAACACTCCTCCGCGAGAAGAGCCGGCTGGCCCGCTGCAAACAGGATATCCTGATCGCGAACAGGAATCTGAAAGAGATCAAGCGGAAACCGGGAGCACGCCTGACGCGATCGGGGAAGACACCTTCGAAGAGGCCACCCACCAGGCCCTCGCGCATTAAGAAGAGGATACCGAAGAAGCAAGCATCTCCGCCCTCGCAACGGATGGCCAGCGCGGTCGCCGGCGCCAGCAACACATCCAGCGCGACGCAATCGAGAAGTGCGTTTCCGAATAGATTGGGAATGTCACGCTCAACTAAATCCACCTTATTACGAATTGCTACATGATTATCCAGGAACGCAACACCAAGTCCGAAGGGGACGGCCGCCTGGCCGGGGTTGTCGAGCAAGCTATCATACGGCTCTCCGAAGAGTGCGGGTCCCTCATCGAGATTCGCGAGTCCCTGGCCGAAACAGCCGATTCCCCAAGTGAGACGGATCAGGAACTGCCCGGCAAGACGAAGTAGGCCGCGTAGACAGCTGCTATGTAACACGCCAGCCCGCCGCCGAGAATCGCTCGAAGAATCCGGGAACCATCCAAGGAGCGAAAGCCCGCGCATAGGATAATTGCATAGCAGGGCGCAAGCCCGAGGGTGTACGACGCCTTTCCCGTGCTGTACACCGGTAAGGTCAAGAAGAGCCACGCAAAGGCCGCAAAGTAGATCGCGACCGCGCAAACCGGTAACCACAGGGCGTTTCTCATGGCTTCCTTCGGATACCACACAACTTGTGCCAGGCCGAGCAGAAGCGCCAACGTGGGAACGAGTCCGAGCCACGCGCCAGCGATGACGAAGCGATGATTCCACGGGGGTGCGGTCCCCGAATTCACCAATGAGCCCATCAAACCGTCCAGCCAGAACGTCGAATAGAACGCGTCGCATAGTCCAGCCACGCCCGCCGTCACGGGTTGCCTCAGGGCCTCTCCGAACCCAAACAGTTGCGACGGCGTCCTGTATCCCGGATCCTGCCACCATGGAAGCTCTCGCACGGGATCCCAGCCACCCACCATGGGCTTACCGAAAGCCGAGTAGTTCATCCAGAAGTACCAGCCCGACACGATCGCGAGGACAGCGAGAAAGGCAAGGCTGTTTCTTGCGAACGCGGAAACGCGCTCGCCCGCGCTTTCATCCGCTGGAAGCGTCCAAGCCAGGTACCCGAATGAGCCGAGGTACACGGGAATGAGCAGGACCGCGGTAACTTTTGTCAGAATCGCCAAGCCCAGAACAAAAGCCAACAGTTGAAGCCTGCGCCCGCCCGCATGCTCGTCCCTTTGAATGAGCAATCGCAATGCGAGGTACACGCTCGCCGCCGTCAACATCCCAGCCATGGGTTCGTTGCCAATCGCCTGCGACATATAGAGGCTAATCGGAAGCAGGCCTCCGAACGCCGTGCCGAGGATTTGGAGATCGGCGCGTTCGGGAAACACAAGCCGCGACGTCTGATAACAGATCTCGACTAGGGCCGCTCCGCACAGCAAGGGAATGAATCGAAGCTGTTGGATGACGGCATCCAGTTCGGAGAACTTCGACAGAATCCAATGCGGCACGGCGGATACCAGGTAGTAGAGCGGGGTTTGGAACATTTGCCAGCCCTCGTCCGCCAGCGGCAGGCTCTTGTGTTGCGCGATATAGTTGATGTAGTTGATGTGGCCTTCGATGTCGAATCCTATGTGAAACGGGATCTTTATCATGTTATTCGCGCCGAGCGCGAGCCAGGCCGTTAGCAAGATCCAACGAAATGTTCCGGGCGATGGCGTGGCGCGGCGGAGCCAAGGCGGATGCCGCTCGGCTGGAATGTACACGCACACCGCCCCCGCGAGAAATGTTATCGACAGAAACGGCCACAGGCCGAGGACAGCCGAAGCGGGAGACTCGAAGGACAACGACAGCGGTGTTGGCGATATGTCGTCCGCTGTGACTGCCGCCGCCCAAACGCCGTCATCTTCGCGCGCCTCCCAGTCGCGGTCCGTTGCGATTCCTAACTCGGCGCAATAGGCCCGGATGAGACGCGGGCCGTTCTCGTTGGTCACGGCGACGATAATTTCGTGATGCCCCGGCGCGAGGAAAGAAGTCAAGTCGACCGATCGGGATTCTTTCCAGAACGTTCGGTCGTCGCGTTCCGCCAGGATTTCGCGAGCGTCCAGCGACACCGAGAAATCTGTCAATCCGTTGAGCGTTAATACCGCGTCCGCCACCACGCGGTCCACATCGAACTGGAACCGAAAATACGTCCTGAACACGCCAAGATTATGGATCCGAATACTGGATGGCGCGTCGGGCCGAATCCAGTGGGCGCCCTGTCCGGAGGAGAGATACACGACATTGGGGTTTTTCCGAATGCTCGTCGCCAGAGCCCATGCCCCGCCCACGGCGGCAAGAGCCAGAACGCAAACGGCGAGCGCCCACCTGGAGGGACGTGGCGACTCACCCATGGAGGCACTCCGTCCCAACTGAAGCGGAGGCGGGAGAAATGCTATGGTGTGCGCCTTTGCCCATGGTACGCATTGTGTCGACGGCAAGGGAACGCTGCAAATGAGAGCAGTTTTCTGTCACTGGGGAACTTCTGGGGAAGATTCCCTCCGTCTGACTAAGTCGCAGGATGTTGAAATTGTTCTGTTTCACTGTTGTCCTAGACCGCTCCAAGGGAATTGCGATTAGGGTTAGTAGCATTGGAGAAAAATGTTTCTGTTTTGATTGAGACCTCAACCTCGCCGTCTTTGCGAGACAGTGTGGTCAAAAGTCAACCCCCAGAGGGTGTTTTTCGCAAGTTTATGCGCATTTTTCCACAGCCTTTCAAGGCGGGGTCGTAGGGAATTCCACTGATGAGAATCGCCCTCATGAGGACCAGTATTTTCCGCATGAGCGCGCCGAGGCTTTCCATGGATTTTCGCCGTTGCCCTTGAGGCGATCATATTAACTTCGCCACGCGCTGGGATGGGCGATGGCGGAACAGGCCGCCATGTACAGAACTTTACGGACG
>CAYNZS010000342.1:0-3223 GCA_964401695.1 uncultured Nitrospirales bacterium | reverse complement strand
CGTTGGAGTCCGGCGGCGTGGCGATGGGCGGCGCCGCCGTGACGACGGCTGGCGGCGATTGGACTTCGACCCGCCCCGGTCGTACCTCAGAGGAACTATCCACGGGCGGCGGCGTCACGGAACGGCCCACCGTGGAAGGCGGCGACAATTCGAGTTCGCGGTATAGCACGGTGGTCAAGTTGTCCAGCGCTTGCTGCAGGTCCTCCAGGCGTTTCTGATTCTCCTCGACCAGGCTCCGCACACGGCGGTTTTCCGTGTCGCTCGCTTCCACCCGCGCGACGAGGTCAGCTGTCGTTTCGTTCAATTTGTTTACCGACCCCGAAAGATTGCGATCCAAGTTTTGGACGAGCCGGTGGGTCGCATAGACGGTATTCTGCATCTGGCCGCCGCCTCCGCCACCCGTGGATGCGCAGCCCGAAGCCAGCGTCAACACCACCGTGGACGCGACGTACATATACTGTTTACTCATGGCTTATTCCAATCTGTTTGGGCCGCAAACGTTGGTCCTTGGGGCGTGGTTACCGGGCGCGGTTAAACTCTGAACGCCGGTTTTTCGACCAGGCGCTTTCCGTGTGGCCCATGTCGACCGGGTCTTCCTCGCCGTAGCTAATCGTGATAATGCGGTCGCCTGAAACGCCGAGGTTCATCAAGTGAGAACGCACGGCCAACGCACGCTTTTCCGCCAAGGCGAAATTATACTCCTGCGTGCCGCGCTCGTCGCAATGGCCTTCGACCTGGATGATCACGCCCGGAACCTGCTTGATCTTATCCGCGTTGTCGCGAAGCGTCGAGAGCGCGTCGGGCCGCAGGTCGAAGCTGTTGTAGTCGAAGTAGACCGTCTGAAGGCCGGCGGCCGTATCGAAAATCAGCTCCTCGCTCATGAGGTTCGGGTTCAAGGAGGGCCCAAATTCGCTGGATTCATTCCCGCCAAAGACGTCGTCGTTCGACTCAGTCAAGTTTGGCGAAATAGTGGTATCGCCCTTATTCCCCTTACACCCGCTCGCGAGAATAAGGACGGTTGCCATTGCCAGTGTCATGCATCGTATACCGATAAGCCGTGCGTTCATAGAATTCTCCAGCCGCTTTGACGCGCGTTAACCTAGCGCGAAGTTAGACCGCCGCCCCGCCTCCGAGAAATGCGATCTTTCTCCGGCGTCCTCGGGCGGCGACAGTCAAAACCGAGCCTCAAATGACTCCATCGCTTTCGCCACACCCCGCCAAGATGCACGGGATGGTAGCAAAATACCGCTAGACCGTCAACCGATCTCTGAGGCTATATCCTTGAAATGCGAAAAAGGTTTCGCCCTGGGCCGATTGGCGCGCGTCAGCTCCTCTCGAATACGCAGACGGTCTCGACATGGGACGTGTTCGGAAACATGTCAACCACAACACAGCGGCCGATGGCCCACCCGGCTTTCGCGAGGGTGGCGGCGTCGCGGGCGAGGGTGGCTGAGTCACAGGAAACGTAGACGATCTTGCCGGCGCCGCAACGCGCGAGGCCAGCGGCGATGGCTTTCGCCCCGGCGCGGGGCGGATCGAGGAGCACGACGCCCCAGCCGCCCATCTCGATCGCTTCGAGGAAGTCAGCTTCGCCGCCGACCACATATTTTCCTCGTTGCCTCCGTTCCGCCGCGTTCACGGCGTGCGGGTTGTGGTCTACGCCCGTGACTTGGATGTTCGCGTCGAGCCCAAGGGATAGATTCCCGTTGCCGCAATAGAGGTCCAGCAGGGCTGAGGGGCTTTCCACCGCTTCATGCACGATGCGAACAAGGACACGGTTGAGCAGCAGGCTGGACTGGGAGAAGGTTCCGTTTACGATGGGGACGCCGTCGAAGGTAAAGGTGTGCCGGGCGTGGCCGTCGTTTCGCGAATTGTAAGCCGCAAAGCGTTTGCGAAGTTTGGGCGCATCTTTCTTGGTCCACACGAGGACCTCGTCCCCCTCGGGATTGACAACCAACTCGACTGGCCTCTCAAGTTTCATTTCTCGTAGAGTCGCCAGGGCTTCGTTGAGGCGCTCGTGGCACAGGGGACAGGATTCTACGGGGACAACCCGCCTCGTCTTGGCTTCGTGAAACCCCCAACGGCCGTCATCGCCATGGAACGAGGCGCGAGTCCGGTAGCCCACGCGGAGGGTGGGGTCGCCGGCCCATTCTAGGGCGGGATCGAGCTTGGCGATCCGCTGGAACGCATCGCGCACGACAGCTTGTTTCGATTTGGCTTGCATGGGATACTCGAAATGAAGCCACGTACACGCGCCGCAATCGCCAAATACGGAGCAGGAAGTTTCGACGCGGTCCGGCGATGGATCGAGGACCTTGAGCACTCTTCCCCGAAGTACGCCTTTGGAAGCTGGCGCGAACTCAATCTCTAGGCCATCGCCCGGCAAGGCATAGGGCACAAAGCAAACTTGCCCATCGATACGGCAAACGCCATCGCCCCCTTTGGCGACGCCGGTGATTTCGACTTGTCGATTCATGAATCTTCTTTCTGCTCCGCTGATGTCTGGCATCGGTTGTGCGGAATTGTTTCCGGCGCGGGAGCGTGGAATGAATTTGTTTTGGGGTTTTCCTCTTTCCTGCGCTCCGGTGTGGAAATGCCGAGGGGTTGCTCGAATCAAGAGGTGCGACGCGAAGGAACGAAGATCAGAAGGTCTGCATTCCTACGGAGCAGCAGCGCCGCAACCCAATTGTGACCGCTCTTCACAAGAATACTTCCTATTCCTGTCACCAGTCTATTGTTTCCGGTTGACGTTGTTTGGGGCGCGGGTAGGACCGCGAAAGTTCTCGCGGGTTCGACCTTTCCCCTGGCCTTCCCTACACCAGGGGGGGATTGATCGTTTGATTCGTTTCGAGTAGACTCGGGAAGGTGCTCGCGTATCGATTAATGCGGTTTCCATCTTACCCGTCATGCTGAGCGAAGCGAAGTATCTCTTCATTTCATTGGGCTTCTGGCGTATCGAGATCCTTCACTTCGTTCAGGATGACAGAACAGGCGCGCTTTGCCTTGCTGCGCTTGCGTCTACTTCTGAAAGCGCCTAAAAGCCTCTTTCTTGCTCAGTTTCTTGCTTTTTCTCTGGGCAAGAATGTTCTGAATACTTACATAAGTTTAATATTATGTTACACTGCTGTTCTAAGTAAAACCCTCAACCGTCTTTGCGAGGGAGCGACAGCAACCGCGGCAATCTACTTGCCGCCCCGCGAGCGCCGTGCCTGTGTGTCCGAAA
>CAYNZS010000341.1:0-3231 GCA_964401695.1 uncultured Nitrospirales bacterium | reverse complement strand
GGTCAAACAACGTCGGAACGGTAGGGTCAGCCAATCTGAGCCTTAGGAGGTAGTCTGGACGGACTGCTAACCTATAGGAGAAGTTTCATGGCAACACTTCGATGTGCAGGGAAGTTGAGGATTCTCGTGTCTCTGAGCGTATTGGTGTGCGCGCCGCTCTTGATGGGATAGCAAAGTTGTCTTGGTGGGCCAGGCGGCGAAGGTGACAGGATGGTCCTGGAGATCCCGGCTCTGAGATCATCGTAGAGGGTACAGTTTACGAAGATTCCGCTCCGATTGAGGGAGCAGGCCTAGTCGGCGTCGTGCTGGAAGGTGAAGCGTTTCTCCACCACCTTAAGTTCGGCGACGCGGAACTATTAGAAGAAAACTCTCGCCGCGCTGTAGGTTACTGGATAGTAGAACAGTTCCTGGAAGAGCAGAAGGCGCTTACCGGAACTGTCGAATTAGCAACGGGCTCGGCCCACGTCGGACGGGGCGGTGGCTGGAACGGCGACGGCGCCCACTGCCGTTCAGCGTTCCGCAACCTCGGCAACCCGGACACCGCGCACTACCACCTCGGGTTCCGCCTCGCCAGGCAATTGTTACTTGCTTATCAGCTTTACTGCTTACAGTTCCAGGGCTGTAGGAGTTTGAAGGGTCAAGATGCGAGATACGAGCTAGAAGACCCTTCAAAACTCCGGGGACTTGTCAAGAAACTTCGGGCCTCTCATTCCCGCGGACCCCCGTGGGAATGCATACAGGCCTTGTCCCCTGCGGCCAACACGGAAACATCTCCGCGCCCTCCGCGTCTCCGCGGTGACATAGTCCCTCACCGGCCACGCCGGATCTTGCCCTGAATCCGTTCGAGCCTCTTGCGGAAGTTGGGCGCGATACGATCCAATGGGTCCACACTCGCGCGGCCTTCTAACAACTTCATCGTTTCCCGGCACAAGATCTCCGCCTCTCCCAGATCGCGTTTGCGATGCTCGAGGTATTTGGCGAGTTCGGCGCGGGCGGTGAAGTGGCGCGGGAATTCCTTGATGAGCACGCGCCAGTGGTTCTCCATCGCTTCCCACTGGCTGCGGCGCTTGGCCGCGAAGCCCAACATTTCGAGGCACTCCCGCCGCAGGTGGGCTTCGTTGAGAGAGGGCAGCATTTTGCCGGCGAGCGCGAGGACTTCGCCGTAGCGCTTTTGGTTAAAGTACAGCCTCGCGAGGGAAAGGCGATCTTCGATGTGCTCGAAGCCTTCGCCCTTGGGCACACTCAGGCTCTGCGACAGAAATCCGGTCAGCGTGACCAGCGAGAGGATGTCCATTTTGTGGTGGTAGAAGACGGCTTCGAGGCGTCGCGCATCGCGCGTGTGTAGGTAATTCAGCCAAATCTCGGGGATGAGCGCGCTGTCGACATCGCCTTCGCGGTGGATGCCGAGGATTTGCTCCTCGATGTTGCCTAGGCTGCAATCGCCCAAGCGTTTCTTCCAGAAGCGCCGCGACGCGTGCACCAAATCGAAATGGGCCAGGGCGTCGGCACGAAAGGGGACGCGGTTGGTGATGAAGCGTGTGCGGAGGAGGGGCATGTCGAAGCTCTTGCCGTTGAAGCTGACCACGGTATCGGCGAACGCGAACCGTTCGGCGAGGTATTCGAGCATAGGCTCTTCGTCGTCGTAGTCACGCATGAAACATTGCTCGAGCCGGAAGTGGCCTTTGTGGAAATAGCCGACGCCTACGAGGAAAGTTACCGTGCCCGTGCCGCCCATGAGGCCGGTTGTTTCCGTGTCGATGAAGATGGCTTTCTCCGGGTCGAAGTCGGCCAACTCCTCGTCCTTAGCGGAGAAAGAGATGTGCGCGCCGTCCGTCTCAAGCGCCGAGCCGAGGGTGTGAAGTCCATGGATGCAATCGAGCGGAAAATCCTCGCGAACCAGGTAGAAGGACATATCCTCGTCGCCTTCGATGATTCCGGGCACGATATGCTCGACCTCGAATTCGCCGACCGCGGCTTGGGCCTTCTCTTCCGCTTTGCGACTTAGCTGTTCCCCTTCGCGCGCCTGGAGATCCGCTCCGGACATGACGCCCTTGGTGGCGAGGAGCGCCTTGAGCTTGTCGCGCATCTCGGGAGCGGGCGTTCCCATCGGCTAGAGTCTCTGATTTGAAGTTTTCATCTTCGATAAGTTCCCGCTGGAAGAACATCCCCCTTGATCCCCCTTCAAAAACACCACCGACAAGAATCGAAAACTCTCTCTTCTGGTCATTGCGAGGGAGCCTCCGGCGACCGCGGCAATCCACTCGCCACCCGGCCAGCGCCACGCCTGTATGTCCGAAGTCCTAATCCTCGTTCCGAAGCCCTACAAGAACCGGAGTAGATTGCTTGCCTGATGCGCTCTGACCACACGTTTGACTCCCGGATGCCAGGTATATGAGGTCTGCGCCATCCCAATCGTCTATGTTATCGGCGAAAGATCAAAAGGTAACTCAGCCCACCCAGCGAGGACGCAACCGAGACAGACAATCATCATGCTGACCGCAGACCAAAAGGCGACGTGTACCCAAAATCGTCGCGGATCCTCGATTCGCGAAATCAGCGACCTTTGGCCTTTACCCACTCGGATCGATCCCTAAAAAACGGACTGATGACGGTCGTGAGGAAAACGAAGATCGTCAATACGAAAGCAGCGTATACGTCGATAGCCATGTATTCGGCTCCCGTCCGGACTAGCTGTTCCCGTGGATGCTGCCTCTCCTCAGACGTGCCCGGGAAGAACTGTACAACGGACATGCCGTGCTGTCAATGCAAATCTATACCGCGTGAGCTTTCACGAATGCGTCCAAATCGTCGATGTCGAACAGGACAGCCGAGCGGTCGCCGTTCCTACCCAGCTTTGCCCTGGGTATCTAGCCTTCCCGCGTCAGGTCATAGCCCGTCACCCGGCCCGCGCGAGTCACCTCCTAGCGGGCACGAGGGGTAGACCGCTGGTATCGTCGTGAGTTGCTGGGGCCTCGGCTAGCTTGTCAGCCCATACGATGCCTATATTGACGCGTCCTAAACGCCTTTCCTGTTCCGATGGCATCGACGCCGCCCTGACACCACGTTTGTCCGGTAGGGACGAAGCTGGGGCGGTTCGCTTCGTCGCTCATATCCCCAGGATCAAAAAAAGCTTTGGGTACCGGGCTAACTCGGTACCCAAAGCAAATGTGTCACCTATATCTCCGGTCCAAACGGTTACGGAGCCGTGTTATCCGCAATCTTCGTAAAAGC
>CAYNZS010000340.1:0-3273 GCA_964401695.1 uncultured Nitrospirales bacterium | reverse complement strand
ACCGAGTGGCATTTCTCAATCCAAATGAAGCCTTTTACCACGGGCTGTTAGGCCAACTCCGGCATACGCAGCACCACATCGGCGTTGTCAGCGAGATGCTTCGCTCACATGGATAGCCTACGGTTCACTGGAGTGGATATGGGGAATGAACGGGCCGAAACATTTAAAGCTACGGGCCACTTTCCTGTTCTAACACATGTCTCAGTAGCTCCTGTATCGGGGGGCTGTCGGGATTGAGGGCGAGGAGCTTTGAGAGCGCATCCCTTGCTTTGGCCCATTTACCGGTCTCCACAAGCTGAAGGGACAGGGCGTACAATAGGTCGACGTCCTCCGGATCAATCTGAAGGCCGCGTTCGAATGCCTGTTCGGCTTCCGTCAATCGCCCGGTCCTTTGCAGAATCAACGCGTAATTGTAGAGCCTGCGCGGCTGCTGCATCTGATTCTCTACCGCGTTCCTCATCGATTCGTGCGCTTCTTCGTAGCGCTCCTCCTCCGCAAGGAGTAGCCCAAGCGAGTAATGGAATTCCGCTTCGTTGGGGGCAATCTTCAACGCCGCCCGAAGCACCTCTTCCGCTTCCGAATTGCGGTGTTGCGCGCTGTAGAACACGGCGAGATTCTGGGAGGCTTGCAGAAAGTGGGGGTCGACTGCGATCGCCTTTCGGTATGCAGTCTCGGCCGCATTCAAGTCGTTTTGGTTTTCGCGCAATATGGCCAGATTGGCGTAAGACTCGGCGCGGTCGCCGTCGTGCTCTTGTTGGGCGATGTACTCTTCGAGCAGCGTGTCGAATTGGCGCCGCTGTTGGTCCGAGAATGCATTGGGTGGCAGGACGGACGCGACCCGCGCGGCTGTAAGGCGCACGGCGCGGATGGGATCGCCGAGCAAGGGCAGCAAGTGCTGGCGTAATTCCGCTTCGGAGAATAGGACCGCTCCGCCCGCGGCAGTGTGCCGTACAAGGGGATCCGGATCGCGCAACGCCGCTTGGATATCCGTTGCGGCCGCGGCCCCGTACGCGAACAAGGCATCCAAGGCCGTCGCGCGTTTGATGGGCGGCAGCTCATCGGCCTTCACGGCCTGCTGGAGTTGTGGGAACACGGACGCGTCTCTCCGCTGCGCCAGGCTCATCGTCTTCGGATAGTCGAAGGCCTCCGTATCGCGCGGCCCATACCATTTTTCGACGGCTGCCAGCGCCCAGTCCGCGCTCTTGTCGTCGTGGCACGCGTTGCACGCATTCGGAATTCCCTCGGTGACCGTCAGATCCGGGCGGGGGCTTCCGAATCGATGATCCCGGCGCGGATCGACGATCATGTAAGTTCTTGCGGGCATGTGGCATTCGACGCACCGGGCTCCCTCGCTGCCTTCTGGATGAAAGTGATGGCTAGCATCGTCGTAGTTCTTCGCCGTTAACGTCGGATACAGCACGGGCGGAACTTCCTGGTGGCACCGCGCGCACAGGTCGTTCCCCGGCACGTCGAGTTTGAGTGTATGCGGGTTGTGGCAATCGGTGCAGCGGACACCGTGTTTGAACATCCTACTCTGTAAGAAAGAGCCGTAAACGAATACCTCATCCAGGATTTGGCCATCCGCGCGATAAAGGCCCTCGTGCAACAGCGAAGGCACATAGGCGTCCATGAAGCGGGCCGGCGTCGAGCTTGGCGGATTCAGATCATACCGGCGCGAATGGCATGGAGCGCAGTTTTCGACCTGATAGCGCCCCGTTCCCCGCCTGTAGTCGGTAGCCAGGCCGAAGGGGCGCTTCGCCTCGCTGCTCGCCGCCGCCTCGGTACCTGCCCACTCGATGTGATTGCTGCCGGGTCCGTGACAGGCTTGGCAGCCCACATCGATCTCGCTCCAGGTCGTCGCGAAGCTGTTCGTTTCAGGCTGAAAATTCTTCTGGACGTTTGTGGAGTGACACTTCGCGCACATGTGATTCCAATTGAACTGGATACCCGTCCAGTGCATCGAATCGTTATGCGGGAAGTGGTCGTTCGGATACAGGTCAAACCAGCGTTGCCCTTCGGTGTCCCACGCGATGGTCAGGCATTGAATGCGGCCGTCCGGAAACTCGACCAAATACTGTTGCAGCGGCTCGACGCCGAAGGTGTACGCGACCTTGAAGTCCGACATCTCGCCATCCGGACCCTCGGTATGGACCATGAAGTTGCCGTCCCGGCGAAAGAAGCGCGACGTGATAGCCCTTTTCGCGAACGTCGCGTCAGCGAAATTGCCCACAACGGACTCGGGACTCGCCAGTTGCATCGCCAGATCGTGGTTCGAGTTCAACCATTCCTCGTACGGCTTCTCATGGCATTCCAGGCAATCCGCGTCGCGGACGTAGGTGGCCGGCGCGGCAACGCTGTCCACATCATCGATCGGATGTTCGCGGCCGCACGCCGCGAGGAAACCGGCGAGTAAGACGGTCGCCGCGAACCGCTGCGAGAAGGCTCCGCCACGGCGTATCATCCCGGGCTGGCGTCGTGCGGCGAAGACAAGCTCCTTTTGGGCGTGTCGAACTCTTAGGAAAGTCTTTGTTGGCAGAGGTATAACTCCCTCGACTGAAATATCTCGCATATCCTTAGTGCCTACCTCCACAATTCTTCACAATATCGAGATCCGTACGATAGTCGACTCGAACTTCTCGTTTCTTTCGGTATATTTCCTCGATATCGAGGGGTAAAGGAATAATTCTCGTGAGCGTTCAGGCCATTCTTGCCCAGAAAGATCGCAAGAAAGGGACTCTTGGGCGTTTTCAAAAGTAGACGCAAGCGCAACGAGGCACGAGCGGAGACGTGTCTGGCCCTTTTCTTGCTTGCATGGTATCAACTGAGTCACCCGGAAACGAATGTGGGAACGAGATAATCCTTCGGGCGCTCAAGGCGCGGCCATCTTCTCTTAACTCATCGTTAAGCCACCGGTGCCGCCGGTTCCATAGGGACTCTCGCAAATGGCGCCGCCCCTCTTCCAATGAAATCCCCCTTGATCCCCCCTTTGAAGATGCGACCGACAAAAGTCGAAAACTGCACCTATTGTCATTGCGAGTCAGAACCCGCTACACGGGAAATTGGAATAAGAACGCGGAGCAACGTGGCATGGGCTTCCATCCCATGAAACACGGGCAGGATGCCCGTGCCACGAGATTGACATGGAATTAGATAAAGCATGCAGGAATAAGGCCTTACAGGAAGCTGCAAGAAAATGCGTCCTTAACAGGGAGCCTCAGGCAACCGCGGCAATCTACTTGCCGCCCCGCGAGCGCCGTGCCTGTGTGTCCGAAA
>CAYNZS010000339.1:0-3275 GCA_964401695.1 uncultured Nitrospirales bacterium | reverse complement strand
CGACTTGTTTTGCCACAACCACTAAGAAGGGAATTCCATGTTTACGATCGATAATCTAGTGGCGCTCGGAATGTTGACGCTTCTCCAGGCGGTGTTGGGCTTCGACAATCTCCTCTACATTTCGCTGGTGTCCAAACGCGCTCCCGCCGCCTCGCAGGCCGCGGTGCGGCGGGTGGGCATCGCCGTTGCCGTAGTGTTGCGAATCGTCCTTCTGTTTCTGCTCATGAGTTTGATCGAGTTTTTCCATGATCCTATGTTCGCCGTCGAAATCGGCTCGCTCGTCCATGGCGAATTCAGTCTCCACAGCCTCGTCGTTCTCGTCGGAGGCGCGTTTATCTTGTATACCACAACTAGAGAAATCCTCCACATGATGACACTCGAACACGATAAGACCGAGGAGCGGAAGTCTCAATCCGCCGTTCTCGTCACCGCCACCATCGTCGTCATGAATCTCGTGTTTTCATTCGATTCGATTCTAAGCGCCATGGCGCTCAGCGATGTCATGGTTGTTATGGCTACGGCCATCATCATCGGTGGCGCGCTCATGATCTGGTTGGCCGACCATGTTTCGGTCTTCATCGAGAAGAACCGCATGTACGAAGTGCTGGGCCTCTTCATCTTGTTCGTCGTCGGGATTATGCTGTTGTCCGAAGGGGGGCATCTCGCTCACCTTGAGTTATTCGGAAACGCGATCATGCCCATGACCAAGACCACCTTTTATTTTGTGATAACGGTGCTTGTTCTGTGCGACGTCGTCCAGACCCGATACAAGAGGAAGTTGATGGCCCATTGAGGGCGAGAGCCTGTTGGGGAAATTCATGACACGGAACGCGTTTAGATGGACTTGCGCGTTAGCTCTGTTGCTCGCGGGCGCGGTCCCGGCCACGGCCCAGACCGCCGTTGAGGGGACGTTCCATATTCACGATATCTTCGCACAGCTTAGCGGCGAGGGCTGGGTCCGCTACGGTACGCGGACTTTCGATTCGAGCGACGGCACAGTGGATAGTTTTCTGACGAGTGGGAGAGAGGTGCCGTTTCTGGTAGAAGACTTCACGGAGGCCAGCGAGACGGAGTTCAGCATCGAAGGCGGCAGCGGCTCGCTTGGCCCCGACGGCGAAATTTCCACGCATTCGGATCGCAGGAGCCTGGGCGAAGACTCGCTGCTGACATCGGGCTACGGCGCATTGCGCGTTGGCCTTCGTCAGGGGAGTGGGTTTCGCGATTCCGGCTTCGAGGGAAGTTTTAGCTATCATGCCCTTATTGCCGAAGACAGCAGCAACTGGCGGAACCTCTTTGGCGGCGCGTCGGTTAACGGAATCGACGCTATTTTTCTCGCTCTTGATGGCTTCGATGCCGTCACGATGTCCTACGATGTCCAATCCGACGGGGCGGTAGCCTTCGACGGAGAGGATGTTTCGCGTGGCAGCCTTACCGCGGATGGGGATCTGGTTTTTCGCTCCATCGACGCCGAAGCGGGCGATAACCCCCAGATTCCCAGCGCGCATTTGGGCCTTGCCGCATTCGTCAAGCGAAGCGAGGACGCATCCGAAGCGGACTTCACGGGGATCTACCGCGTCCATGAGATCCGCGTACGCGCCGACCGGGCCCAGATCACGGGTGTCGCGACTGTCGCTGCGAACGGAACGGGCGCGTATACGGGAACCATCGTCCGCAATGGCGCGGAGGAATCTTTCGCCGGGAGTGTCGCCGTCAACTCTAGCGGCACGTTCCGTTTCGACGGCGCGCTGATGGAAGAAGGAACCATGGGTAGAAGTGGCGACTTTCTGGTCGCTACGAAAGACGGCGGGTTCGTCACCACCGCTGTTGGCGGCGAGGCCTGGATGCAGATTTGGCTCCGCGTCGGGGGCGGCGGGACAAATGGTCTCGATTCGGATGGAGACGGCCTCACCGACGCGGAGGAGGCAGCGCTCGGCACCGATCCGAACGACCCGGACACGGACGGCGATGGCCTGGAGGACGGGATTGACCCGGACCCGCTGGTTCCGAACGACGTCATGACCGCGGAGCCGAACAAACTGGAATTCGAAATGACCGTTGGCGATCCCGATCCGGCTTCGCAAGCGGTTCAACTCTCTGGCGAGGGGAACCCCTTCTTCGATTGGTTCATAGCCGACGACCAAGCCTGGATTCGCGTGTCGCCCGAGGAAGGATCGGGCGACGGCACTGTAGAAGCTTCCGTGGATGCGTTTGGTTTGATGCCGGAAGACGGCCCGCTGACTGGAACGGTGTCGGTCGAAGCCGCGGGATTCATGAACAGCCCCCTTGAGATTCCGGTTACCTTCACCATTGCCTACCCAGTCCCCGTACTTGTCGCTGACCCGCCGAGTCCCCTTTTTTTTCGCGGGTTCGAAGGTGGCGCGAACCCGGAACCTCAGAGCATCGCCATCCAGAATGACGTGCAAGGTCCATTCACATGGCTGGCGAAAGCGGATGCTTCGTGGTTGAGCGTTGCGCCATTCGCCGGAGAAGGGGTGGGGACAATCGAGGTCTCCGTCGATCTCGCGGGGCTCATTGGGAGCGGTTCGGCTCTCCGGTCAACGGTGCGAATTACTGAAGCCGCGGGACTCAGCGAGGCGCTCGAAGTTTCCGTGACACTGATCGTCGATCCGTCGCGCGATCTCGGCGAAGCGTTTCCCGTGCTCCCCGACGGCCGATTCCAAGCTGAACCAACTGCCGCGTACGACGCCTCGGCGCAGCGCTACACGGTGGCGTGGTCCGGCAACTCAAGGGCCTCCGCGAGTATCCTGGACGGCGCCGCGCTGCCCCTTCGCGACGGAATATCCGTATCCCAGTTCGGTGTCGGTTCCGCGTCCGCTGTCGTCGCCGTTCCGAATCCTGACACCGGTGGCGTTTGGGTCGCTTGGGAGAATCGGGCGTCCGGTGTGGATCTCTCAACGATCCTAGCACGGGATTTGGCGCTCGATCCCGATGGCATCGACGGGTTCTCCTTTCCAATTTCAGCGGGTACGACGGAACGTGCGCAACCGGACGGACTGTTTAACGCGGATCTTGGAGAGATCGCTTTTGTTCATATAGACAACGGTGTGGACGTTGTGTTAACCGTATTTGACGCGGCCACGCGCGATCCGGTTGCCGCGCGGCTAATCGCCACCGCGACGGGTCCGGCTTCATCGCCTAGCCTGGCCCACGCGCCGACGCACGGCGAATACTTGCTGACGTGGACGGAAGCGTCGGAAACGCTCGACAATCCTCTCGACGATATGGCACAAACGGTTCTTGTTGCGCAACGGGTC
>CAYNZS010000338.1:0-3306 GCA_964401695.1 uncultured Nitrospirales bacterium | reverse complement strand
AGCGTTTCTTCTTCATCGGTGAATCTCATTCGCGTTACGGAGATTCTATCATCGCTACTGGCTCATTTTACGGGGGCTGGATCCAAGGTGCGCGACGCCCAACCGCGCCTGGAAACCTTCCGCAGAATGCGGGACAGACACGTCTCCGCTCGTCCCTCGCTACGCTTGCGTCAGTCCTGCTTCTGTTCAGTATTATGTCGAGTATTTCTAGAGCGCGCTCGTGCCGAAGAGAGTTGATCCGCGCGGAGACAGCCTTGATGGGGCGCTTAACTGAATTCTCCCATAGAGATTCGCGAGTCCAATGCGGGTGAGGTACAGAAAAGGCGTTGCGCACAGCAGGATGGACCTCCCGCAGGATGTTGTTTGACTTTGAACGATTTAATGTGATACATTATACGTGAATACTTTAGGAGGGTGACATGTCGCTACAACATGAACTAGGGCTGCAGCACCCGTTTGAGGATCTGCGCCACGAGACTGTGCTGAGCATCGTGCGCACGGCGAATCTGCTTTCCGCGCGGGCCGCGCAAGTGTTTCGCCAATTTGATTTAACGGAGGCGCAATTCAACGTGTTGTTTGCGCTGAAGTTTACCGAGGGCAATGTGACCCAGGCCGAACTGGGCAAGCGCTTGGTGGTCACGCGCGCGAGTATCACTTCAGTGCTGGACAAGTTGGAGGCAAAGGACCTTGTGCGCCGCGAGAACGTGGCAGGCAATCGGCGGATTCATCATGTCGTGCTCACGGCGGCGGGCGCGGCGCTGGTCGAGGAAGTGGAGCCGATGTACCGCGGCGAGATTTATGAAGCCCTGACGGATCTTACGAACTCGGACTGCAAGGGGCTGAACAAGAACCTGGAAAAATCGCGGGATCGCCTTCGGGGCATCCTGAATGGAGAGGGCCGCGCTTAAGAGACTGCGTGGCGGCCCACGGGAGACCCACGACCGATGGCGGAACGATTCGACAAGACGAATTACAAACGTGGATTCTGGTCGCTCTTTTTCACCCAGTTTCAGGGGGCCTTCAGCGACAACTTGTTCAGGTACATCCTGATCTTTTTTCTGCTCGGACACACTTACACCGAATCGGGTGGGATGAGCGAGTGGGAACTCTCGAACTTCGTCTCTTCGTGGACTACCATCCTATTCTCGCTTCCCTTCATTCTCTTCCCCGGCATCTTTGGCACGATTGCCGACCATTTCTCGAAGCAGAAAATCGCTGTCGCCGCGAAAGTTCTGGAGGCGGGGATCATGGGCCTGGGCGGCGTGGCCCTGTACATGGGCGAGGTGGAGGTTCTCTGGGCCATGCTCTTTCTCATGGCGGCGCAGAGCGCCCTGTTCAGTCCCGCAAAATATGGACTTTTGCCAGAGATCTTGCCCGAAGATCGGCTGTCCTGGGGGAATGGCATCCTCCAGATGGGGACGATGGTCGCGATTATCGCGGGCGTTGGTGTGGCGGGTCCGGCATACGACGCGTTGGCGAGCCGGGGCCTTCTGCCGTGGGTATCCGCCGGGCTTGTGGGCTTGGCCTTTCTCGGGCTGGCGGGGGCCTTCGGGATCTCGAAACCGCCAGCGGCCAACAAGGATGCGACCCTCACCGTCAACCCCTTCAAGGGAATGGCCACGCACTTTCGCCTCTTCTACCAAGAGAAATGGCTGGGGATGGCCGTCATCGGCTACATCTACTTTTGGTTCGCCGGCGCGCTGCTGCTGGCCAACCTCGTTTCGTTCGGGAATGCGACGCTCGAGTTGTCCGAGATAAAGATCAGCATAATGTCCGCGGTCCTGTCAATGGGAATCGGCATCGGCGCGGTCGGGGCGGGGTACTTGTCGCGCGGGAAAATCGAGGCTGGGTTGCTGCCTTTGGGTTCGCTCGGAATGGCGCTGTGCTGTGGGCTCCTTTCGTGGGACGGATTCGGATACACGTCCATCCTCGCGCTGCTGTTTGGCCTCGGTTTCTTTGGCGGCGTTTTCGACGTGCCCCTTGCGGCAACCATCCAGCTACGAAGCCCGGCGAACATGAAGGGCGGAATCCTCGCCACGATAAACATGCTCACTTTCCTTGGCACGGCAGCCGCGGGCCTGTTCTTTTTGGCGTTGGGCCAATGGGATTTTCTTGCCATCGATTCCTATGACATCTTCCTGATTACCGCGTTCATGACGCTTGCCGTGGGCATCTACATTTCCTGTCTCTTCCCCGTCGCGCTGATTCGGCTTAACATGTGGATGCTCGTCAGTTCCATCTACCGTCTTCACGTCATCGGAGGCGGGAACGTGCCCAGGACCGGCGGTGCGCTACTCGTCGCCAATCACACGTCGTTTCTGGACGCTCTGCTGATCCTGGCATCCATCGACCGGCCCGTCAGATTTCTCATGTACAAGGGCTTCTATGACGTGCGGTGGGTTCGACCGCTGGCCAGGATGATGGGGGCTATCCCCGTCGCGTCGGGCGCCGATCCCCGAGAGACGGTGAATTCGCTCAAGGCAGCCACGGAGGCCATTGAGGCTGGCGGCGTCGTGTGTATCTTCGCCGAAGGGGAAATTACGCGTACGGGTCAATTGCTGCCGTTCCGCAGAGGTTTCGAACGGATTATGAAGGGCATCGACGCGCCAATTATCCCGGTATACCTGGACCGAGTTTGGGGGAGCATCTTTAGTTTCTCCGGCCAGAAGTTTTTCTGGAAGCGCCCCCGAAAAATTCCCTATCCGCTGACCGTCGCTTTTGGCAAGCCCATGCCCGCGGACACCACGGCCAAAGAACTGCGCAATGTTATCCAGGAGTTGGGCACAGATGTCTACGCCACGCGTAAACCGGACAAGCCATTGC
The DNA here is from genome assembly GCA_964401695.1 of uncultured Nitrospirales bacterium. GTDB lineage: Bacteria > Hydrogenedentota > Hydrogenedentia > Hydrogenedentales > JAPYPO01. The sequence continues at coordinate 483 of CAYNZS010000338.1, read as the reverse complement.
TGCACCGGCTTTTCGTGAAGAAGGCGCGCGCCCACCCGTTCATGATGGCCGTGGCCGACGCCCGTTCTGGCAAGATGTCGTATATCAAGGCCCTCGCGGCCAGCATCGTGCTCGCGCGCAAACTGAAGGTGGTCCTGGGCCCGGAGAAGATGGTGGGCGTCCTGCTGCCCCAATCGGTGGGCGGAGTCCTGGTCAATGTTGCTCTGCCCTTCATGGGCAAGGTGCCCGTGAACCTCAACTATACCTCCTCGAACGAATCCGTTGCGGCCGCGGCGAAGGAATGTGGCATGAAACAGGTCATTACGGCTAATGCCTTCCTGGGCCAAGTTCCGGTGGAGGTGCCGGGCGAGGCCATCCATGTAGACGATATCCTGAGAACGGTGACGAGCAAGGACCGGATTGTCGGCTTTCTGTTGGCCGCGCTGTGCCCCGTGCCGCGCGTACGACGGGCCGGCGCGCGTGGTCGTGTACGTCGACGGGACG
>CAYNZS010000337.1:1755-3319 GCA_964401695.1 uncultured Nitrospirales bacterium | reverse complement strand
TAACCTTGGCCGTTCGGTCATAAGGAAGGAGCTAATTCATGAGTGCATTTAATGCGGCCGAAAATGGCCATGTCGTTTCAATACTCGCGCCCGTCGATATTAACGGCGGCGCCGTTGTCTCGGACTACTTCAGTCTGAAAGGTTACAACCACGCCAGTATCATATTGACGCTGGGCGTAACCGGCGCGGCAACGACCGTGACACTCGAAGAGAGCGACGACAATTCCGGTAGTTCAACGACAGCTATCGCGTTCAGCTACTACGCGGAAGAGACGGCGGGCGGCGACACGCTAAGCACGCGGACGGCGGCGAGCGCGTCAGGATTTGCCACCTCGACGAATAACGGGATCATATATGTTCTCGATCTCGACTCGAGCAACCTCACGGACGGCTACCCGTATCTGGTTCTGAAGATGACCGATCCCACCGTGGCGACTTTCGCGAGCGCGGTAGCAGTTCTGTCCGGCGCGAGATATGGCGCGGAGGTAACGGGGACGGCGATAACCTAGCGATAACCTAGACACCCCTCAAACGTTGTGAAGAGGCTCTTATCCTCTCGGCAACGTGTCCGCCCCGGCGGGGTTATTATTTCCTTTCGAGCCCCTGCCGGGGCCAATAAAGCTACCCTCATTTTGAGGTTTGCTTTTCTGAAACAAGAGGCGGACATGGAACCAACGGTACTTCAAGATTCTAGAGAGCAGCTTCCGCTCGATCTCACCTACCCGGTAGAGATCGTTGGGCTTCCCTGCGGCGATTACGGCGTCCGGGGCTTCTCCGATTGGGGCAACCCCGCGTTCATCGTGGAACGCAAGAGCCTGGACGACTTGATCGGCTCTCTCACATCGGGCCGGGAACGCTTCTGGAAAGAGTGTCTGAAATTGCGCCAGTTTGCATTCAGAGCCATCCTGATCGAGGCATACCCCGGCGAAGTCGAGATGCACCAATACCGGAGCCGGTGTCTACCTCAATCAGTATTCGGAAGTCTTGCGGCGCTCCAAGTCCGAATGGGACTGCACGTCATTTGGGCGGGAGATCGAGATCGGGCGGCGCGCGAGTTGGAAAGGCTTGTCAGAGTATTTTGCAGCGGAATATCCAAGGACTGGAAGCGCCTTCAGGCGGCGGAGACCGAAACCGCGAAGGCAATCTTACCTGTGGCGAGTTAATGGCGTGGCGGCCATCCTGCGGGCCACGAACGAAGAACAAGCGGAGTTTTCAACAAGGAGGTAGAGCGTATGCCGGGTAAGATGATTCGGGGCGAGGGCGGCGCGAGGACGGAGGCCACAGCCGAAGCCCTCGAAGTCGCGATCACACATGCGGCGCTCGACACCCCCGCTCTCTTCGATGGCGTGAATGACAAGCAATGGGATCAGTTTCTGAAAAATTCTTGGCGGGAGCTTCGAGAAGGCCGGACGGCTTACAGGCCGGACGAAGGAGCGGAGCGCGGATAGATGGCAGTAGTGGAAGACATACAGCCCCTCTTATTGGACCGTCGCGGGATGGCAAAGGCGATCTCCGTGTCGGAGCGGACCCTCGATAATTTGCGAGCGCGTCCGGGCTTCCCTGT
>CAYNZS010000337.1:0-1655 GCA_964401695.1 uncultured Nitrospirales bacterium | reverse complement strand
TCTCCGTGTCGGAGCGGACCCTCGATAATTTGCGAGCGCGTCCGGGCTTCCCTGTGGTTCGTGTTCCCGGCACTCGGAAAGTGCTGTTCGATCCTGCGGAGGTAGTTGCATGGATTCGGAAGCAGGCGGAGGCCCCCGAGCGGCTATCGGAAAAGTTGGCGCGCGAAAAGGCGGACGTTATGTTCGGGAGATGATGTGCTATGATGGAGTTGCACTCAAGCACGACCATCAAGAATCAAAACACTAATTTGCGCCGGTTCGGCGGGACAAGTCTGTACTTCGGTACGTGCTTGAGTGCACCCGTTGGGCTGGCGCTTTTTTTGTTTCGGAGGTAGCGCGATGAATGTTCGAGTCTTGGAGAAGCAACGAAAGAAGGGCACAGCCGTTGTGCTCGACTATCACGACCTAAGCGGCAAACGAATCAAGAGAGTTTGGGGCCGGTCGAGTGACCCGGAATCGCTCGACCTTATCCGGCAGACCGCGGCGGTTGAAGCGAAGCGGATCGAACTGCAACTCATGGAAGGGAAGTATAGGCCGAAATTGGGCGAGGGAAAGATCGACGCGGCCATGATCACATTCTGGGATGGTATCGAGAAATCTTCCCGGCGGGCCGCGACGTTGGAATCGTACCGCCACAACCTACGCGCGTTCCGACAGTTTCTGAAAGGCAGCGGCGCGCGGTTTCTGAAAGACCTCACACCGGAATTGGCCATGGATTATGTCCATGCACAGTTGAAATTCACGGGAGCAACGGTTGCGGCGAAATGCGTTCCCGCGAAGATGTTCTGTAGGCATTGCGTAGAAACGGATCAACTCCAGAGCAATCCCTTCGATGATCGGCGCGTCAAGGATATAATGCCGAAGTGCGAAGCCTTCCAGCGAGCATTCACACGCCAGGAAATCGACGCTTTCACAGACTATCTGCGGAACCAATGCCGATGGCCACAGGCGGCAAACTTGGCCGACTTCGTGACTCTGTTGGCCGAGACGGGACTCAGAAAAACGGAGGGCCTCATGCTCCGTTGGTGCGATGTTAAACTCGGCCACGGCGGTCATATTCGAGTGGCCGGCCGCGCGGGCTGGAAACCCAAGACGACGAAAAGCGAGCGCTCCGTACCCCTGTCAGACCGCGTGGAAGCCATGCTGCAAAGGCGGAGCAGGGCGGAGAAATCAATCAGGCTCGGTGCGTGCGTGTTCGCCGACTTACACAACGCCCCGAGCGGAAAGCACCTCTCAATGCAATTTGCCAGAATGCTGGACGCAGCGGGCTTGCATGAGCCGGACGAAAACGGCGAGCGCCTTCGGTTGCACTCGCTTCGCCACTACTTCGCAACGGAGCTTGTGCGCGCCAAAGTGGACCCGGCAACTATCAGAAACTTACTCGGCCACTCGACAATTGTCACGACGAATCGTTATCTGAATGTTCCCCGTGAAGACCTATTCGCGGCAGTCGCGCAGACGTTCTAAAAATGTTACCAAAAATGCTCCAGAAACGGTTCCATTCTATGCGATTCTGTGCAACTCAGAGAGAAACACCGCACCACAATAGGCCCTTTTTATAAGGGTTTCCTACCTTACGGCTTCCCTGCCCACAAACTCCTCATTAAGCCACCGGCTCTGCCGGTGAGAATTCATTAGGCTCTGCCGTTCCGGCG
>CAYNZS010000336.1:0-3323 GCA_964401695.1 uncultured Nitrospirales bacterium | reverse complement strand
TGTACCGGAGCCGAGCAATAATGGGACTATCACGAAAAAGCGGCACGGCAGTCGGAGAGAACGCGCTGGGGTGTGTCGCGCGGTTCACGCTCGCGCCGGCTGTGGACCGAGCATGCCGACTTGGCCGCGTCAGACGGCCGCCGGCTCCCGGGCGAGTACTTCGTCGATCAATCCGTATTCCTTAGCCTCCTCCGCGCCCATGAAAAAATCGCGGTCGCTGTCTGCCTGGATGACGTCCTTGGGTTTGCCGGTGTGCCTGGCGATGATTTCATCGGTCATATCGCCTATGCGTATGATTTCAGCGGCTTGGATCTCGATGTCGCTGGCTTGGCCGCGAACGCCGCTCATGATTTGGTGGAGCAGAAAACGCGAATAGGGAAGCCCGTAGCGCTTGCCGGGGGTTCCCGCGGCCATGAGGACAGCCCCCAAGCTAGCCGCCTGGCCCAGGCAAATGGTGCTGATGTCGCACTTGATGTACTGCATGGTGTCGTAAATCGCAAGGCCCGCCGTCACGCTGCCGCCCGGTGAATTCACGTAAAGCTGAACATCTTTGTCGGGGTCTTCTGCCTCCAAGAACAAGAGTTGCGCGATAATGTAGCTGGACACGTAATCGTCGATGGGCATCCCAAGGAAGACAATGCGGTCGGCTAGAAGCTTGGAATAAATATCGTAGGGGCGTTCGCCCCGGCTTGTTTGTTCGTATATCGTAACCATCGTTTATTCTCCCGTGCCTTCGTCGTCGCTGTCTTCTTCATCCAATTCGCCCCGACTTAGTTCCTTATCCGTCACCTTCGCGTTATCCAGGATGACATCCAAAGTCTTAGTCCGCAGTAATCTATCCGCATACGTACTGCTCTGATCGGAGAGGGTCATGTACCTGGAAATGAGGTCGGCTTCCATGCCCAACGCTTTGGACATGGTTTGGGCCTCTTTTTCGAAATCCTCCTCGGTCACCTCGACGCCTTCGGCCTCGGCAATTTCGTACAGGGCAACCATCGACTTGATATTGCGCAGAGCGGCCTCGCGGGCCTCGCTTTCTATGCCCTCCATCCGTTCTTCGATTCGCTCCGGAGATATCTTCATTTCCGCCAACTTCTCAACCTCCGAGTTCACCATATCCTGGGTCATGTTGTCGACCAGGGAAACCGGTAGTTCGTACGTGCTGCCTTCGATAATCTTATTGAGGGCATCGGATTCCGCCAGGGCCCTCGATTGGCTCCCCGATCTCTCGCGCATGCGCTCCGCGATCTTCTCGCGCATGTCCGCGACATTTTCGTAGCCGCTCTGTTCGGCGAATTCGTCCGTCAATTCCGGCACGGCTTGCCGCTTCACCTCATGGACGGTAATGCTAAAGGTTGCTGGTTTGCCGCGCAGTTCCTCCGCGAAGTACTCCTCGGGAAAGGTGACATCCGCGGTGAGTTCATCGCCCGCCGACGCCCCGGCCAAGGCGGTCTCAAATTCGGGCAGAAAGCGGTTGGAGCCGATGATATACGGCAGGTTGTCCGCCGTTCCGCCCTCGAAAGCTTCTCCATCCCTCGTGCCCTCGAAGTCGATGATCACTTGGTCGCCTTCGCCCGCCTTGCTATCTTCCACCGTCTCGTAGACCGCGCCCTGCTTAAGGAATTCGCCGATGGACTCGTCGACGTCGACATCGTCGACCTCGACAACCGGACGCTCGACCTCAATCCCGCGGTACTGCCCCAGCTCGATCTTTGGTTTCACCTCGAATTTGAGGGTAAAGTCAAGAGGCGCGCCGGGTTCGCGCTCTTCGTCCCCATCCAATCCGTCAATATCCGGCATGCCCAAGGGCTCAAGATCGTTGTCATCGGTCAATTTCTTGAAAGCGGCGCCGACCAGCTTGCCTTCGACATCCGAGCGAACGGCTTTGGAGAACTTGTTCTCAAGAAGTTTTCTCGGTACTTTTCCGCGGCGAAATCCGGGAAGCTCTGCTTCGGCACGCAACTCCTCGTACAGTTCGTCAGCCGTCTTCGTCTCGTTGGCCGCCGGAACGGAAACCTTGACTTCGTAGGCGCAATCGCCCTTGTAGTCGATATCGAAACTGGGATCCCCGACGAAGCTAAACTCCTCCTCCTCGCCTTCGGCGGTCGCGGATTCTTCTTCGCCAGTTGCGGCTGCACTCATGTCGTCTGTCATCGTAATCTGCGCTTTCCTCGACGGTAGTTGTTCGCTCAAACAAATTGAATCGTCGTATTGAATCGTATGGTGGGCGAGGCGGGACTCGAACCCGCACACCTTGCGGTACTGGATCCTAAATCCAGCGCGTCTGCCAATTCCGCCACTCGCCCCGCTTCCCAAGCCATCTTGCCACCTTGGACGAAGCAACGCGCCACTCCGTGAGAAAGTCCTCCTTCTCAAGAACCGAATCCCTCAGAACCAACAGAAAGCTGGAGAACGCGCCGTCTCGCGGATGGCTCCGAGGCATATCAGGCGCCCGCCCAGCGCTCGCCAGCGTAGGGCGCTACCCCTCGATCATCACAGCCGGAAAGGATATCACACGGTCGCACCTACTTCAAGAATCTAACGTATGAACCAGCCAGAATCCCCTCTGTTTAGTGCCGCTTCGAGGCTCTCAGAGCCCGCGACTCACCAGGGCGGCGGATGAGTCGCTTGATTTGGCTCTAGCCGGGACGAAGTGAAGGATCTCGATGTCCGTAACAACCAATGTTGAAACCGACGTGCCGGCGGCGGGCGCTTACGTCACCATCACGCCGGGCAGCGCCGGCTGCTCCGATCGCCCAATCGAGACCTTTACTCTGCCCGGCAACGTGCCGTTAGAAATGCAAAGCATCGAAGCAGGCACATTCATGATGGGTACGCCGGATGGCGCTTCGCGCGAGACTCCGGTCCATCAAGTGTCGATCACCCAGAGTTTCTGGATAGGCGTGTCTGAAGTAACGCAAACCCAGTGGGATGCTGTAATGGAAACGACACCCTGGTCGCGCCAGGGATCCGTCTTGGATGACCCCAACTCCCCGGCCACTCATGTTAGTTGGAACGACGCCAATACCTTCATCGACGCGCTGAACGAAATCACGGGTGAAACGTTCCGGCTACCGACCGAGGTGGAGTGGGAGTACGCGTGCCGCGCGGGTAGTGCGACGGTATATTCCTTCGGCGACAGTACCGCGAACATGAACGACTACGCGTGGTAGGACGGGAACGCGGGAGACGCCGGCGAGCGCTATGGCCATGTGGTGCGTAAGAAGCTCAAGAACGCCTTTGGGCTGTTCGACATGCATGGAAAGGTTTGGCCCATCTTCTACAGTTGGGCTCTGATTTTGCCTGATTTTACGTTGTAAGTC
>CAYNZS010000335.1:0-3373 GCA_964401695.1 uncultured Nitrospirales bacterium | reverse complement strand
CTCAATAACGTGCCCGTGGTGGTCACGGGCGCCCATATGGGAAATGTCGGTTAACTCTAACCGCAATCTTATTAGGGCGGTTTAGGACAACAGTGTGACAAAGTGGCGAATACGGTTTCGAATTTCTCAGCCGCCGTGTCTCCTTCGAAGAAACATCGAGAGGTCAACTAGACCGGCGGAATCGCTTCGCTCATCCTCCGGCTACAACCCGAAGTCCCTTCGGGACGAATCCTGCCTGCGTCGTCTGATCGGGTGTTCCGGAGTGGGTTCTCTTCGCAGTCCGCAACCGCCATAAACTCTAGTGGCCAAAATGCTGCGTTCGCCCGTATCGACAGGGCCTCTCCCAAACGCCGGGAATTCTTCTTATTCTTCTTCGCAGTTTTCAGCCTTTGAGGCAGTGCCCATCAGGTTATTGAAGTTGTCTTGTCTGTTTCACTTGGCCTTCCACTTATCATTGCGATGGAGCGCAAGCGTCGCGGCAATCTCGTTCTCGCGGATCGACCGGGTTGAAGAGACAAAGGCCTTGGCAAAGCCTCCTCGCATTAACAAGCCGGAGCGAGATTCTCCCCAACCGAAAGGTGGCTTGGACGCGCCGGATCTGGATGCGGCGGCGTCGCGCTGTACCCCAAAATATCCGCGACCGCCCATCGTGATCCGGTACAATTCTCTCGCCATGTCAAAACTCCACGTATTTCTATTTGTCGTAGTGCTCGCCGTCGTGACCGCCGCAATTGGGATGAGGCAGTGGAACATCTGGAGTTGGCTCGAGCGGACGAGGGTTTCGCGGGGGACTCGAACGCCGACGCGGTGTGGAAATTCGACGCGTAGTGGGAAAGGGGGCTCTGGGCGCGGGCGCTTGAGTTCAGCAGGCCGAGCGAAGTCCAGATCGCCGGGCTATCCGTCGACGAATTGCACGAACTCGGCCGGGTCGCGGTTGGGCTGCGCGATTGGACGCTGGCGGAGGAGGCAGGGCGTTTGCTTGTGGACACGGGCGCTGGAGCGGGCGAAGGCCACTTTTTTGTTGCGCGCGCACAGTTGTCCCAGCGCGAATTGCAGAGCGCAACGGCTTCGCTCTCCGATGCCGTGGCGGCGGGCTACACGGACGCGGCCTACTATCTCGCTCCCATCTTTCAGAACAATCCGGCGCGGGCTAGAGAGACGCTGGACGGGTTGTCCAGCGACAGTTTTTTTGCGCCCTTTGCGCTGGCGTGGCGGCTGGCATACGGAAAGGACCTCGAATCGGAGGAGCGGAACGAGATATCAGAGGCTTTTGACGCGAGTCTCGAATCGGGCTTCGAGATTCGCGATTTTCACTCGCTCACGGAACATCTAAGCATCCGCCCCATGGGCATGTCCCTGAACCATGACTACTTCCAATCGGGCGGGCGGTTTCCCGTCGCGATTGCCTGGACGGTTCCGGCTGTGCCGACCGAGGCCGATCCCACCGCGGTCGTAATCGCGGCTGAGCCCGACGAGGGGATCATCGTTCGGCGGGGCCTGTGGCGGCTTCAGATGCAATGGGTCGAGAACGAAGTCCCGTGGCGCCTGCTCGAACGAGCTAAGTCGGAGAGCGAACGCCCCCCTGGTTGGATCGACACGGCGCGAGATTGGTACGGACTCAGGGAAAACAGCGCCGTGTCCGTCCAACGCGATTCGGGGAACGCCTGCCTGCGCGCAACGAACGATAACGTAGACACCTTCGGTTGGGTGTACAGCGCGCCCGCGAACGTCGAAGCCACAACAAGTTACATCGCGGCAGGTAGAGTCAAGTCCATTGACGCGAAAGCAAGCCTCGCGTGGCAAGGATTGAGCGAGAACGAAAGGGTCGAATTCGACACGAGATTGGCAGACGAAGTGGACTCGCCGGACTGGACGTGGTACGCGGGCTACGCGCCATCCTTTGGCCTGTGGACCACGGCCAGGCTATCCCTCGGCGTGACCCGTCACGTCGGGAGTGCCGCATTCGACGACTTATTACTTGTGAAGATTGCCCCCCTCCCTTCTAGCCTTCACCCACTGCCTGCTCGAAGAGTACAATGTGGTGGCGCCATTCAACGACGGCGGTGAGCGCCGCTCTTATATCCTGCGCCGAGATGGGACAGGCGACGGGACGTATCAGAAAGGAATTCTATGTTCGTTATACAGCAAATCGTTCTCAGGGAAATTCGGTTGCCGCTCAAGGAACCGTTTGAAACTACTACTGGCGTCGAGAACGAGCGGCGCATCTTCCTTGTCGAGTTGCACGACCCGAACGGCGTCGTGGGTTGGGGCGAATGCGTGGCCGGGGCGGCGCCGAACTATTCGCCAGAGACTATCGACACCACATGGATGGCGGTTCGCGATTGGATTGCGCCGCGCGTTGTTGGCCGCGAAATCAGGGCCCCCTGGGAGATCCATCCGGCTCTCGAAAGGAATATTCGCGGCCACAACATGGCCAAGGCGGCCGTCGAAATGGCCGCATGGGAGGTTGCCGCGATATTGGAAGGGATTCCGCTGTCTAGATTGCTGGGAGGCACGGAAACGAAGGTGGGCACCGGGATCTCCCTCGGTCTCCAGCCCAGCCCGGACGCGCTCGCCGAACGTGCGAAGGCGGCCATCGCGGAGGGCTATCAGAGAATCAAAGTAAAAATTCATCCGGGGTCCGATATTCAGTATGTGAGGGCGGTATTCTCGGCCGTGGACGCAAACGCCGAGATCATGGTCGATGCGAACGGCGCCTATTCGTTGAGCGACGGAGACCACCTCTGCAAGCTCGACCAATTCGGTCTTTCGATGATCGAGCAGCCGCTAGGCTACGACGATGTGTTACGCCACGCCAAACTCCAAAAGGAAATGTTCACCCCCATCTGCCTTGACGAGTCGATCACGAGCCTTCAGCGGGCTGAAGACATGGTCGCCACGAAAGCGGGTAAGATCATCAATATCAAACCCGGACGCGTCGGCGGATTCGGACCCGCTGTCGCGATTCACGATTTTTGTCAAGAGGAGGGCGTCCCGGTGTGGTGTGGCGGCATGTTGGAGAGCGGAATTGGCCGCGCACACAATGTGGCCCTCGCCTCATTGCCTAATTTCACGATGCCCGGCGACCTTTCGCCGAGCGCGCGGTATTGGGATCAGGATATCGTGACGCCGGAATGGACGATGGACGAGAAGGGGTTTGTGCAAGTCCCGTTGACCAAACCGGGGATGGGTGTTGCGGTGGATACGGCGCGGGTCGATGCGCTCACCGTGCGCACGGAAAAAGTTTCGGCGTAATAGAACCAATCTCTTGGCTTGGGGCTGTGATTCCAGTAACGCGGTTTCTTCTCGGAATAGGGCCCGGACCGGTGCGTGTTCTAGTGTATTGATTCATGCTGTTTCCATCTTATCCGTC
>CAYNZS010000334.1:0-3442 GCA_964401695.1 uncultured Nitrospirales bacterium | reverse complement strand
ACGATGTTTTGGGCGGTGCCGTATTGAATGCCGCTGATGTAACGCAGCAAGGGCACGGACGCGGTGTTCAGATCGACGCCGACGCGGTTGACGCAGGATTCGACCGACCGGTGCAGTCCCTCGCGCAGCATTTTCTGGTTGACGTCGTGTTGGTATTGCCCGACGCCAATGCTTTTAGGCTCTACTTTAACGAGTTCGGCCAGGGGATCTTGAAAGCGGCGCGCGATCGAGATGGCGCCGCGCACGGTAATATCGAGGTCGGGGTATTCCTCGCGAGCGAGCTTTGAAGCGGAATACACCGATGCGCCCGCTTCGTTTACGGCGACGCAGAAGATGTCGGAACCTTCGCGTTTTGTCAGCGCCCCGCTTATGAAACGGGATGCTTCGCGCGATCCCGTCCCACTGCCGATGGCGACCGCCTGGATCTTGTACTTGTCGAGCAGGTTAGCGAAGATGGCTTCGGCCTCCTCGACTTTCTCCGGAAAGAGAACGGCGTTTCCCTGGTAGGCGCCAGTGTCGTCTACAACGGCCAACTTGCAGCCGCTGCGCAGGCCCGGATCGACTCCGAGTACATTTAGGCGGCCGGCCGGCGGGGCCATGAGAAGGTTCTTGGTGTTCTCCCGGAATACACGGATGGCTTCTTCGTTTGCGTGTTGCCGGGTTTCGTCGAGCACTTCGGTTTCGATTGTCGGCTTTATCAGGCGCTTGTAGGAGTCTTCCAAGGCCAGAGTAAGTTGTTCGGCGAAAGGGTCCTCCTTGTCTTTTATGAAGCGCTCGACCATGCCGGACTTCGCGGCTTCGTCATCGAGCGTCAACTCCATCCGAAGCATTCCCTCTTTCTCACCGCGCAGAATCGCCAATAGCCTATGCGAAGGGACCTTCTTGACCGCCTCGGAAAACTCGTAGTACTGCTCAAACTTCGTCTTCTTGCCTTCGGACAGTTTTGTGGTGCACGAAGTAACTTTTCCTTGCGACCGCATCATCTCTCGAATGGCGGCGCGCGATGGCGCATCCACGGAGTAGCGTTCCGCGAGAATATTGCGCGCCCCTTCGAGAGCCTGCTCGACCGATTCGACAGATTTCGCGGGGTCAACGAAGCTCTGCGCCTGCTCTTCGATCGATTTGCCGTCGGCCTCTTGCCGCCAGAGATATTCGGCCAACGGTCCGAGGCCCTGATCGCGCGCCACGGTGGCCTTGGTGCGGCGCTTCTTTTTGAAAGGGAGATACAGGTCTTCCAGTTCCGACTTCTTGGTGCACGAATGGATGGCTTCCTTCAACGCATCCGTAAGCCGTTCCTGCTTCTCGATATTGTCTAAGATGGCGGCGCGCCGTTGCGTGAGCGCCGTGTAATACACGTTACCTTCCGAGATAGCCTCGATCTTGACCTCATCGAGATTGCCGGTCTGATCTTTTCGATAGCGGGCGATGAATGAGATCGTCCCTCCGCTATTCAGCAAGTCGATGGTGGCAGTGGCTTGCGCCGTCGCGACGGAAACGTCGGCCGCGATCAACTCGACGCACTTGGAATCTAACATCGTGTAACTGGCTCCTCAATACTGTAACGCATTCGGCAGTCTATCAGATGCCGATTCGGTTCACAACGGTTTCAACCGAAAAAGAAAAAGCGAAGTTGACATCGGCTGCGGGGCCAGGAACAGAGCAGATCAAATGGTTTGGGTTATTTCTTCTTGGGAGGCGGAAGCATTTCGCCCGGCTTGCGGCCCGTCGGGGCGCCGCCCATCTTTGACCAGTCGATGGACCGCGTAATCGCCGTTCCTTTGGGGCGCTTCGCCATGAAGTCGCGGTAGTTGCGGTGGAGAATCCCTTCGAGGAGCTCGGAGTCCAATTCGAGGCCGCGTAACGCCTTGCCCGGGGCCGTGGCGGCCGTGAAGGTTTCCCTCGTTAGCATGTCCAGGTAGGCTTGAAAACGTTCGGCGATCCACTTTTCGCTTTTCGAGGCATGTTCGGTAACGACCAAGTCCGTCCCCCACATGAACCGGCCGGGATACTCCCGGAAGATGCGGCGGAATTTCTCCGGATTCTTGTCGCTTCGCGCGAAGCCTTGTTTGATGAACGAATCGTGGCCGTAACTGATATCGCTGTAGAGATTGGGAAAGGTGTCAAGGAACTCGCGCAGTCTCGAATCGCGGCCGGACGACAGCATGTAGTGCGGGCAGATGACTTTCAGATCTGGGTATTGGCTTAATACGGAGATGAATTCCTCGGCAATCCCCGGCCCCAATTTCGAGTCCGGCTGAACGTGAAACAGGATGGGGACGAAATTCTCCTGGCAGAATTCATAGACGGGAAGCATGGCCGGATTGTCTAGAGCCATGGTGTGAAACATGTATTCGCCGTCCGAGCGCTTCACGTAGCCGTGGCCCATGTAGAGTTTCACGCCCGCCGCGCCGCGCGCGAGAAGGTCCTTCAATTTCGCCAGTTTATCGCCGTCTTCAGGATCGAGGGTCGGCCATGCCTCGAAGCGACCGGGATACTTCTCGACGATATCGAGAATCGCTTCGTTGTTCTCGTCGTAACGCGTAAAGCCAAAGCGTTCGTTTAACGTAATCGTGAACCAAGAAGTGCCCATGAGCAGAGACTTCTCGACGCCGTACCGGTCCATGACCGCAAGAAGCCGCTCCGCGTCGGCCAAACCTTGAACGTGTTCGTGGACATTTACGATTCGACGCGCCGCTCGCATTTCGGCTAGCGCCTCTACCGAGTCCAGTTCGCGGCGGGTAGGCGGCTGCCCGGCTGGTTCGGCCTGCTCTGCCAGCCACGCGAAGATCCCTTCCCCAAAGCGCCCCACGATAAGAAGGAGAACAATAGTTATGAGGAAGAAGAGCGGTCCGGATACGTTGCTGCGCGCCATGTCTCGATTATGCGAATTCTCCGCCGCGATTACAATGGTCGCTCGTCGCCTAGGCTAGCCCGAATGGCATCGGTCTGATTCTTCTTAGCCTCTTTGGTTTCAGACTTCCTTTTTCCGTGAGCGTTCAGACCATTCTTGCCCAGAAAAAAGTAAAAGAATGAGCTGCTGTTCTCCTAAAGCGCTCTAAGAAGATTGCGGTTAGGCTTAGCAGCATTGGACAAGAGGGTTTTTGTTTTGATTGCGACCTCGACCCCACCGTCTTTGCGAGATAGTGTGGTCAAAAGCCAACCTCTCAGAGGGTGTTTTTCGCAAGTTTATGCGCATTTTTCCACAGCCTTTCAAGGCGGGGTCGTAGGGAATTCCACTGATGAGAATCGCCCTCATGAGGACCAGTATTTTCGCATGAGCGCGCCGAGGCTTTCCATGGATTTTTTGCCGTTGCCCTTGAGGCGATCATGTTAGCTTCGCCACGCGTTGGGATGGGCGATGGCGGAACAGGCTCCCATGTACAGAACTTTACGGACGCGTTTACTCCCGGCTTTGCTCATACGCGTTCGCTTGCGTACGCTC
>CAYNZS010000333.1:0-3459 GCA_964401695.1 uncultured Nitrospirales bacterium | reverse complement strand
TTAAACGATGCCGGCGGATCTGAAGATGACTCTTCCAAATGGGAAATCCGGGTTCTTCCCAACGCTCTTCTCGATTCTAGAATACCCTAAGTAATTCTGTAGCCACATCTGCTTGCTGCGGCATCGGCTGACTGCGGCGCAAGGCCTTATCATAGCACCGCTACGACTGCGATCTTACTTCTTGTCAGCCTTCTCCTCGACGGCGCAGCTGCGTGGCGAGTATTCAGCCGCACGATATCGCCGAACCTTCCGTATCTGCCAGTAGCGTTCGTTGGTGGCCCAACATCTGGGCCCCCTTCAAAGTTGTCACCGAGAAGAGTCTCCCAAATTGTTTCGCGCTGCCAGGGCCGCCAATTCGCGCTGGTAATCTTCGGGATAGTCCATGTCGGACAGGACCAGCGGCGAGCCTGTCTCGACAGATTCTATGTCTTCGCTGTGCGCTTGGAGCAGTCCGCGCAGCCCTAGGTCATCGAAATTATTCAAGACCTCATCTCGATAGCGCGCGGCGAACAGCAGCGGGTGGCCCCGGCGGCCGTCGTGGGCGGGAACGACGATTCCTTTCCCCCCTGTTTCGAACTCCTTGATGAGGGTATCGACCACGGCCGACTCGATGGCGGGATGGTCGCCCAACGCGACAACGAAGGCTGTCCAGTTCTCGGGCGCGGTGCGCAGTCCGGTGCGAACGGAGGAGAGCATACCGCCGCGGTAACCGACGTTGTGAGTGAGTTGTACGGGGCGCGTCCGCAACGCTTGGGTGACGCCGTCCTTGTCCTTCCCAGTCACGACGACAACGGCGTCCAACGCAGTCGCCAATAGCTGATCGACGACATGTTCGATCACCGTAACGCCGCCGAAGGGAAGCAGCAACTTCTGCGTACCCATGCGCCGCGACTCGCCCGCGGCTAACACAATCGCTCCTATCATCGATGGCCTGCCTCCGGCAACGTTGGTTATTGCCCTATTTCCAGTATGGCTCTTGCGAGTGCCAGAATCTATCCCGAATATCTCACCGCTTTTCTACTGCGACGGCGGATAAGGCCACTCTGACGAGGCCTTTCTCGCCTTTCGACCTCGACGTGACCCGCCACGCTGTCGTCCGAAAGGTTTCGAATAAGTCTCGACATAGCAGCCTTCTACACCGTCTCGCTACGAAAACCGGTGAGATATCCGGGCTAGGCGCCGCGGCTACCAGGCGGGGTTGCTCGCGAGGAGTTCACCGGCCTCGTTGGGTGGGAGAGGTTTTGAGAAAAGGAACCCCTAGCCGAATTCGCAATCTAATTCACGGATCACTTTCAACTGCGTTTCGTCCTCGATCCTTTCGGCGATCACCGTCATATCAAGAGCTTTGGCCAAAGTGATGCTCGTTCTCACAATTTGGAGGTTCTTCGGGGCGACGTGCATTTCGCGCACGAAAGCTTGGTCAATCTTGAGCGTATTCATCGGGAAGCGGTGCAGATAGCTCAGCGACGAGTAGCCGGTGCCGAAGTCGTCTATCGAGAGTTCGATGTCCATTTCCCGCAGCGACTTGAGCGTCGTTGTCACGAATTCGATACTCTCCATGATGGTGCTTTCTGTGATTTCGATCTTCATGCAGCTCGGGTCGCGCCCGGTCTCGTCGAGAATGCCGGTAATGGATTTGACGAGGGCCGGTTTGGAGAATTTCTTGACGGAGAGGTTGACGCTTGCGCGCAGATTGGCGGCGTGGGGTACTCTTATCTGCCATGCGCGTGTCTGCCTGTACGCGGCTCGCATGATGCTTTCGCCCATGGCAACGATATCCCCGTCTCTTCGGCGATCGGAATGAAGTTAGCGGGAGAGAGCAATCCCTTTTCCGGATTCTCCCAGCGCAGAAGAGATTCGAAAGCTTCGATCTTTCCGGTCCTGAGCGAGACGATGGGCTGGGAATAAGGAATGTACTCGTTGTGTGCGATGGTGCTGCGCATTTCGTTTTCGAGTTCGAGCCGCGCCATGGCTTTGGAGTGCATGTCGGCGTCGAACAGTTCAAAGCGGGCCTTGCCCGCGGCCTTGGCGCGGCACATGGCGGTATCGGCATTGCGCACGAATTCTTCCGGCGTGAGTCCGCCGCCATCGCTTACGGCGATTCCGATGCTGACCGTGGTATAGATTTCGTTTCCTTCGATCTTGAATGGGTCTTTGAGGAGATTCTGGATACACTCGGCCACGAGGGTAGCTCCGGAGAGTTCGTCGATGTTGTCGAGCAGGAGCACGAATTCGTCGCTACCGAAGCGAGACATAGTACCACCGCTGCGAGTGAGAGTATCCACGATGCGCAAAGCGGCGGTCAGCCGTTCGGCAAATGAGGTGAGCAGGATATCGCCCACGACGTGGCGAGATCGTCGTTGATGACTTTGAAGCGGTCGATGTCCAGGAACAGTACCGCGAAGATGTACGACGAGTCTCGCTTGACGTGTTTGAGCGCCGTGTTCAGGCGGTCGAAAAACAGGACGCGGTTGGACAGCGTGATGAGCGAGTCGTGCAGGGCCTGATGGCTGAGTTGCTCCTCGAACAGCTTGCGCAACGTAATATTCGATCGAGAACCGGCCATGCGCGTGGCCTTGCCGTCTTCGTCGAGAATGGCGAGGCCGCGGCACAGCACCCAGAGGTAGTTTCCGCCCTTGTGCTGGATGTGGTGCTCAGACTCGAAGTGGGCGGACTGACTCATGATGTGCGCCTTGAGGGCGGCGCGCACGTTCCCGACATCCTCCGCGTGAACGAGTGCGAACCATTCCTCGGGGTCGCCTCCGATTTCGGCCTCTTCGTAGCCCAGCATGGTCTTCCAGCGTGTCGTGTACTGGATTTCGCCGCTCAACAAGTTCCAATCCCAGAGGCCGTCGTTTGCGCCGCGGGCCGCGAGGCGTAGCGTTCTTCGCTTTCTCGAAGCGCTTCCCCCGAGCCTTTTTGTTTCGCCTTGTCATCCTGAAGCTTGGTGACCATGCTGTCGAATTCGTTGAAAAGAATTCCGATTTCGTCGCTATGCTCAATGCACAGACGCGCAGACAAGTCGTTGGTCTTTTCGATGGCGGTGGCGTGCCGCGTCAGCACGGAAAGCGGATTCATCACGGTGAGGCGGAACATGACAATCAGGACAACGAGCGCGGACAAGCCTATACCGATTGGGTAGAGCAAAGCCTTCTACAAAGCCAAATGGGCTTTGGCGAGGATGACCGGGTTGACGTCCGAACGGAGCAGGATCAGATCCTCGTTGTCGTATCCTGGGTAGAACCCGTAGATACGGATCGTGTTCTCAGACTCCTGCGAGAGCGAAAGGAGATCCTTTTTGTTGATTCACATGGCCTCGTAAGCTTCGCGCTTGGGAAGACGAAGATTATTGTCGCCGAGCGGCGTCGCTAGGGAAGATCCAGTCGGCGCGGAGCCGATAAATTAACTAGTGTAGAGTTTTGCGGTTTCTCTACCGTATTTTGTTGCAAATGGTGGGCC
>CAYNZS010000332.1:0-3671 GCA_964401695.1 uncultured Nitrospirales bacterium | reverse complement strand
TTATGCGAAAGGAATCGGCTTTTCTCAATAGGGATGGTGAAATATCCGGGTTAGCGTTCAAATCATTTTTGCCCAGAAGAAACGCAAGAAACTAAGCGAAAATGGGACTTTGGGCACTTTCAAGAGTAGACGCAAGCGCAGCGAGGCGCGAGCGGAGACGTGTCTGTCCCTTTTCTTGCGACATTCGACCATTCCTACGCGAAGGGGTACACCGATTCTCCGTTGCAGATCGTTTGCTTCACGATGCCCTTAAGAGTCATACCTTGGAACGGCGAATTCCGGCTCAGCGAGGCGAATTCGTCAGGGTTAACGGTCCATTCGGCTTCGGGATCGAATAGGGTCACGTCGGCGGGCCCACCTTCTTTGAGGACGCCCACGTCCAACCCCAGAATGGCGGCTGACGAGGAGGTCATCAGTTCGATGGCTCGCTCCAGCGTAAGGACCCCCGGCTCGACCAGGCCCTTGATGACCGCGCCCAAGGCCGTCTCAAGCCCCACAATGCCAAAGGGGGCGACGGCGAACTCCACGTCCTTTTCCGTAGGCGTGTGCGGTGCATGGTCTGTGGCAATGCAGTCGAACACGCCTTCCGCCAGCGCGGCTTTGATGGCCTCGACGTCTTCCGGTTCGCGCAGCGGCGGGCACATCTTCGCGTTGGTATCGAAGTTGACGACCGCCTCGTCGGTGAAGGTCCAATAGTGGGGCGCGGTCTCGGCAGTAACACGGACGCCCCGTTCCTTGGCGCGGCGGACGATCTCGACCCCTCCCGCGCTGGTGACGTGTTGAATGTGCACGTGGGCTCCGGTGAGTTCGGCAAGGCGCGTATTGCGCTCGATCATGATTTCTTCCATGGCCTTCGGGCAACCTGGAATGCCGAGGCGTGTCGAGTTGTAGCCCTCGTTCATAGCGCCGTCTTCCATGAGCGTGTGGTCTTCGCAGTGGGCCAGATAGGCGAGGCCGCACATCTTCGCGTATTCGAGGACGCGCCGCATGACCCAACTGCTCTGAATGTCCTTGCCGTCGTCGGTGACTGCCACCGCGCCGACCGACTTCAGCTCTGCCATTTCGGTCATTTCCTTGCCTTGCATTCCTTTCGTGGCGCAAGCTGCTGGCCGGATTTTGATGCAGGCCGTTTCGCGCGCGCGGCGGTTCACGAATTCGACCATGCCCGCGTCATCGATGGCGGGGTTGGTATTGGCCATGGTGACGACCGTCGAGAAACCGCCGTGGGCGGCCGCACGGCTGCCCGATGCGATAGTCTCTTTGGACTCGAAGCCCGGCTCGCGAAAGTGGACATGAAGGTCGACCAGCCCAGGGCAGACGATGTAGCCCGAGGCGTCGATAGTGTCGCTGCCCGTCAAGTTCGAGCCGATTTCCGCCACCTTATCGCCGTCGATGCGGACGTCCAGTTTTTCGGATACACCGGACGAAGGTTCGATGAGGTGGCCGTTCTTAATTACTAAGGACATGGTTTTCGGGATTCCCAATAGTGCCATTAAGAGTTGCGCAAGCAAGAGCAATGAGCGAACAGAGTCTAACGAATTCTTGCCACAGAGAATGCAGAGATCACAGAGACGGACTCTCGAGTCCGGCGATGTATCTCAAACGTCCATGAAATCCTCTGTGCGCTCTGTGTTCTCTGTGGCTGAAATGGTTTCTGGCTTCTTCGGGGATTCGGCATAACTTCTACCCATTCGCGCGCGAGGCGTTTGCGAGAAGGTGCATGACCGCCATCCGGATGGCCACGCCATTGCTTACCTGTTCCCGAACGACGCTGCGCGGGCCGTCGGCCACGTCAGACGCGAGCTCGATGTCGCGATTCATGGGGCCCGGATGCATGATAAGGGCGTTGTCCGGCGCGGCCTTGAGCGATTCGCGGTCAACGCGGAACAGCCGGATGTATTCGCGGATGCTGGGGAACAGGCTGCTGGCTTGGCGTTCGAGTTGCATGCGGAGCGCGTAGACCACGCCGGCACCCTCCATCGCTTCGCGAAGATCCGAGGTCACATCCACGCCAAACCGTTTCGCTTCCGCCGGCATCAGGGTGGTGGGTCCACACAGGACCACGCTTGCGCCCAGCTTCGTAAGCCCCCACACGTCGCTGCGGGCCACGCGGCTGTGCGCGATATCCCCGATAATGGCGACGCGGACGCCGTCGAGGCCGGCCTCGGGGTCGTCGCGGAGCTTGCGGATGTGGCTCCGTATGGTGAAAGCGTCAAGGAGGCCTTGCGTGGGGTGCTCATGGTATCCGTCGCCCGCGTTGACGATGTGAGACGGATGCCGTTCGGCGAGGATATCGGGAGCTCCCGCGTGGGAATGGCGAATGACGACGATATCGGCTTGCATCGCTTCGATGGTGGCGAGGGTATCGTGAAGCGTTTCGCCTTTCGTCACGCTTGAGGTGCTAGCGGACATCGTCAGCGTGTCGGCGCTGAGGCGCTTTGCAGCCAATTCGAAGGACGAGCGGGTGCGCGTACTGGGCTCGAAAAAGAGGTTGACAACGAGGCGGCCCTGGAGCAGGGGAACCTTCTTGATGCCACTCTCGCGTTGCTGGACGGCCAAAAACTGGGGCGCCTCATCTAGAACTGTTTCTATATCGTAACGAGACAGGTATTCAAGTCCAACGAGATGCTTAAGAGTCCAGCCTTCCACATCCGCCTCAATCCGCGCGTCGTCTGTGGATCGCCGATTGTACACGGGTTCCATCTGCGGCACTTTCGCCATCGTGTTCCTCAATCCTTTCCGCTATCAAGCGTCTGACGCTCCGCCTTCGGCCCCGTCTTCAAGATCTCGTTCGGTCTGGCGTAGCAACACGATATCTTCGCCATCGATCTCGTTGAGCCGGACCGATACATGGTCTCCCGGCCCCGCGGCCACCGAGCACCCGAGGTAATCCGGTTGAATCGGGAGTTCGCGCCGCCCTCTATCGACCAGGCAAGCGAGTTGAATCCGAGCGGGCCGGCCGTAATCCATTACTTCGTCCATGGCGGCGCGCACCGTTCGTCCTTTCGCGATGACGTCGTCTACCAACACCGCAGTCGCGCCGTCTACATCGAAGTCGAAATGAGTTTCGCCGCCGCCCATCTTCGCCACGCCAATCCCCGCGCGCAAATCGTCTCGATAAAGAGTCGTGGCCAATGAACCAACACGCGGCGCGGCGCCCGTGTCCTCGAGCATCTGCGCGGCCAGTCTATCGGCAAGCGGCCTGCCGCGGCTGAGAATGCCCAGGAGCACAATAGGTTCGCCGGGTTCCAAAGCGTGGACGATTTCTTGCGCGATGCGCGTCACCGCTTCCTCGATGACCTCTTCGGTCATCACAATGATCGATGCGTTCTCGGACACTCTAGTTCCGCCGGATTTCCTGTTGGGCCGCCATAACAAGTTTCGCGCCGAAGCTGCCGAGCAAAAAAAAGCCTCCTCAACGCGTGAGAAGGCTTCGTGGGCGCGCCCGGCGCCGCTGTGCGGCCTAGCCTGTGCATGATTAAGAACCGATTTTATCAGGGACGGCTCACCGCGATCAAGACGAAGCGCCCGAATTTCCGTCCCAGCAAGCGCCGCGCTGGCGTGCTAATGCGGACCCCCTTCGACGCAACAAGACCGCAAGAAGGCAGATCCAGCTGGACCTGCGTCAGATTTGTGTGTTTTATCCGGCCTTTGCTCCCAGTAGTCCTCGG
>CAYNZS010000331.1:0-3685 GCA_964401695.1 uncultured Nitrospirales bacterium | reverse complement strand
ACAAGGTCAAACAACGTCGGAACGGTAGGGTCAGCCAATCTGAGCCTTAGGAGATATTCATCCACGCCGAAAACATTGAACTTTGAGCGTCTGCTGGATAGAGTACTTTGATGATTGAAATCCTCAGAAATTGCCGTTCCAGGGCCTACGGACCCCATAGAAACGCCGCGCTCCGCACCTAGTCAGAAAATGTCAACCGCTCCCTCGACATCAATCCGTCCAAGTCGGTGATTTCCGCGCTAAAACGGCAGGTGTAGAGTTGCCCCTACATAATTGCGCCCCCTGAAAATAAAGGCCGGATCGCAATTCCACGCTGGGTCCGCTCTCAGCAGCCTCCGTAGGTATTCGCCGATGAATCGGATGACACCCGTCAGCCAGCGCCTTGAGGGCCGTCGGAACATCCAACAGAGACTCGATTTCGGATCGCAAATCACCTGCCGGCGTGTTGTTGAGCACGTTGATGAACTCAATCAACTGAGAATAGTCATCCGCGGCCTCATTCGTCTTCAGTTGATAGCGATCGCGGTAGTTCGCCGCGTTCGTGCCGAGCCAGGTCAGGCCCGAGCCGAAACCGGTGCCGTTGCCAATGGCGTCGCTGGTTTCCGCTTTGAAGAGATTGCCATCTTCCCCAGCGCCGAACCAGCCTTGGAGAAAATCCTTGTTGACCTGCTCCACGGCTGTGTACAAGCCCCAGAGCGTGTCGTTGATGTAGACATTCACGTGAACGGTGCGTATGGCGGGAACGAAACGCGAGGCGAACTCGAGAAACAGCTTCTCGCGGAGAAAGGTAGGATCTTTAAATCCGTTGTTCAGGTTCAGTTTGGCCAGACCGAAGAAAGTAAAACTGGGGTCGTCCTCGCGGTACTCATCGAAGTCAATCTTAATCGACTTCTTCGTGCCCGGCGTGCGGAAGGAGGAGTTTCCTTTGAAGCGAACGCCGACGGGATCGAGCGCAGTACTCCCGAACTCGAAGCGGGCCTGGAAGTAAGGGTCGTCCGGATCGGCCGTGTGCGCCTCGATCAGTGCATCATACCAGTCGGGATCGGCGAAGTAGATCCGGATCTCATGGACATAGGAATCGTCAAAAAACTGATCCGCCTCGTTCGCAAGAGCGTCCGCGAAGACTGCGACGGTGAACAGTCCTGATAGGACCCATATGCGCACTGGCCTAACTCCTATTGAGGGAGGCCTTCTCAACTTTCGCCTGTTTTTCCCTTCTCTCGTGTGTTCATGAAACGTCCTCTCAATGCTGTGGGTGGCTCGGCTCATTCGGGGTCACGCTCTTTCATTGTCACTGGCCGCGTTATCGCCTCGGGGGGGTGACGGCCCGGCGGGGGAGCCATCGGAGCTTCGTCTTCGCTGAGGTATCCGTTGCGATTCCTATCCAACCGCGAAAAGTGATTAGGTGGGCCATCGAACTCGTTCCTGGAAACCTGCCCATCGCCATCCCTGTCGAGTCGTTTCACGAAGCCAGCGCCACGGGGTCCTCTAGGATAGCCACCCGCCTCTCCTTTGCTGAAGCTCGGCGGAGGGCCGGGCCATCGTTGGCTCTGGCTATGCTGTCCATCGATTCTAGGACCGCTGGCAACGATTTTCGCATTTCCGCCACGGACGCAGCGCACCATATTCTTGATGCGAACCACGTCGCCCTGCGGACCGCGTCCGGTGGGAAACTCCGAAGCGTCGCCGACCTTGGGGTCGCTGCGCTGCGAGCCCGCGCCATGGACATCCATCAACGTGATTCTCCCGGTCCGATGGTCTTGCATATAGCCCAGCGAGCGGCCAAAGGCAAGATATACCGCCGCTTGCGCGCCACGGGCACTCACGTGCGAGCTGCTGGTCCAGTACTGCGCGAAATCCTTTCCGCCACTTTCGTTTGTGATTTCGGTAGTGTCGAAGATCGGGTCAATAGCCGCCGAGCCGGTGGTGTCAGGCGAGCGGGAGTAGTCGACGATGCTCTGCAGCTCCTTGGCATTGGGCAGGCGCCAGTCGCTATGGCCCGCCAGTTCCATGTTCTCGGCATATTGCAGCGCAGTTGGCCAAGGCATACCCCGTGCGCTGTCGGCCTTCACCCAGGTCAGGCCAGTCGCCTGGTCGGTGATCGTTCCATCCCTGTTATCCTTAAAGTGGTTTGTTCCATAGTCCGGATTTCCCCGAACGTAGAGGACATAGAATGTCTTCTCCCCGCGCGGGGTTCTGAGGCCGTAGCCTTTGAGGCGCCCGTCGGCGAAATTTACGCCAAACACTGTCTCCATCCCGTTCATGGTAGTGCTCGCATATCTTGTGCTGGAGGCATATTGCGCGTCGATTATGCGCTCCCGTCTCGAGGGGTCGCCATACTGAAACCTAAAGAAGGAAGCATCGATGAATGGCGCAAGTCCCGTAGTGTCGACACTCATGGGATCGGGGTCCGTTCCGCTAAACTGGACCAGGGAGTAAAGTTCCTTGATCGTGGGCAAACGCCAATCGAAGTAACCGCCCGCCCTGCATCTTGCCGCACCGCTGACGGCCTGGTGGTAGGTCATCCTTTCGGCGGGTACCTGAGTCCACTCAAGGCCAGTCACGTTATCTCTAACGGTACCGTCGTCGTTATCCGTGTAGGAAGGCTGGTTGACGTTGTATTGGGCGTCCTGTCCATAGAATGGTCTACCGGCCTCTGGAAACTCAACCGCGCGGTTCAAGTCGTAGCAGTACTCTTGCCCCGTGTCAACCACTGCGTAAGAACGCGCCGTGCCGGCTGCTGCGGTTGGCGAGCCCAGGCAGCCGACAACCCATGCGAAGACGGCGATTCGTGGCAATCCTCTTCTGCTTATGCCAAGCTTCCTCTTATTCATGATGACCTGCTCCTCTGTCCGGTTCAGCGCTGTTCATCTGCCATCGCGCTTCTTCGCGTCACTAAGAGCATACCCGCCGAAGATGAACGAAACGGACTCGAATCCATGACAGAACTGTAATGTTCGGCAAAAGGATCCTTCGTCGGTACCAGTGTACTTTCCCACAATGAGTATGCTGGTCGTAGAAGACGAAAAGCAGGTGTGCGCAGAGGCATGGGAGAACAGGGCTTCCACGTCTTGGTCAGCCACGGCGGGACGCCAGTCCACGGCAGTCCCGCGGCCAGCACGGTCCGCAGCCAAAACAGCGTGACACAGAAAGAGCCGACGGCCACCATTGACGGTGGGACAGGCCCTGCACAGCGGCGCGAATGGCCGGCAGCCCTTGGGGGACATCTGCGTACAGCCGGAGAAAGTTGCCCGAATCGCTGTGCGCGGTGTAGTACACTTCGGCCGGTGCCATTCGACAAGTCCTCCGCACTCAGCATACTTTGAGGTGGACCCCATACCCTTGTACACTAAATCGCGATTGTTGAGTGGATCGCCCACGGGGTTATGCCGAGGCTCTTGCTTCGGCGTTTAAGTTCTCATAGTAGAGGGTATACGGCGTTCGTTTTTCAAGGGCCTGGTGTTTTCTCCTGTGGTTGTAGAAGTGCATCCAGCGGCGAATGCCGTCCCGGGCTTGGGGGATGCTGTCGTAGGCGTGGAGGTAGACTTCTTCGTATTTGAGGCTGCGCCAGAGCCGTTCGATGAACGCGTTGTCGACCCAACGGCCTTTGCCGTCCATGCTGATTTGGATGCCCGCATCCAGCGTGTTGGACAGCCGCCAGCCCAACATTTTGCGGCTGTGCCAG
>CAYNZS010000330.1:0-3759 GCA_964401695.1 uncultured Nitrospirales bacterium | reverse complement strand
ACCCAGGTACAGCGTGGCCATGACCATGGGGTATCTGAAAGGGAAGAGCGCGGTGCGGATCCACCGAGACTTGGTCAAGACGAAAGGAACGCTGTTCGGGCGAAAGTTCTGGGCCCGCGGGTACTGTGTGAGCGCCGTGGGTCTGGATGAGGGCCGGATTCGCGCCTACATTCGTGAACAAGAAGATGTCGATAAACAGACAGATCAAGGTGAACTTGACTTAAACTAACAGGCTCCTTTTAGGGGCCTTCCTCAGGCCACCAGCTCTGCTGGTGGTTACTGACTCATCATTAAGCCGTCGGCTCTGCCGTTTCGGCGTCGAGCCTCTGTCAGTTCCACAGGGACTTTCGCAAATAGCGTCGGCCCTCCTCCAATGACATCCCCCTCGATCCCCCTTCAAAGGGGGATGTTGCGTCTCCTTCGCGCCTGCTCTTGGCCAATGCCCAAAGGTCTCGATTTCGCCGTTTCCGGCGAACAGTGCCGCGGTTATTCGCAACGAGAGAGCCCTGAAGGATTTGATGGAGGGCTCACGGGGCGGGTATGATATTAGCCGTAGTTTTCCCGCCAATTACGGTCAGCCTCAATGTATCGAGTACCGGACACCCAATGAAGTCTTCAGATGCTGGCGACAACCTCGCCTCCGCGCAAGTAGCTCTTGACTCCAGATTATTCGCGACGTTCTCTTCTCTTTGTCTAGGAGGGGAGAATCGCACCATGCGCCGAAAGCCATTGCGCTGCCTGATCGCCGCGGCCGTCTTGCTGGGGCCGGTCATCGCCGCTGCGGAGGGCATCGACTACGCCCACGGGATGTCATTCATCGATCCGCTGAAGTACCCGCCGGATTTCAAACATTTCGAGTACGTCAACCCGGAAGCGCCCAAGGGTGGCCAGGTGAGCTTTCCCGATATGGGCACCTTCGACAGCTTCAACAACATGGTCGACAAGGGGCGCCTACCGCTCGGCATCTATTTTGGAGACTACCGCAACCTCATCCATGACGCCCTGCTTGAGGCCGCCATCGATGAGCCCGCGAGTTACTACGGCCGCCTTGCCGACGGCGTCTGGATTGCCGACGACTACAGGGAGTTCGCATTCCGCATTCGCGAAGGCGCCTACTGGCACGATGGCGAGCCGCTCACCGTCGAGGATGTCGTGTTCTCGTTCGAGACCTACATCGAGCACGGCTCGGCCGGCATCCGTACCGCGCTGCTCGAGCTCGACGCCGTCAAGCAGATCGGCTCGCGCGAGATATACTTCAAGATCAAGGAAGAGGCCGAAGCGAACCCGATGCTGCCAATCACAGTCGGCCGCTACTCGATCATCGCCAAGCATTACTGGACCCAGGCCGGCCGCGACTTTACGAAGACGACTATCGAGCCGCCCCTGGGCAGCGGCCCGTACAAGATAGGCAAGGTCGCCCTCGGCCGCGACGTGACCTTTGATCGGGTCGATGACTACTGGGGCAAGAACCTCCCGGTGAATAAGGGCCGGTATAACTGGGACCACGTCAAGTTCGACTACTTCCGCGACGAGACCATCATGGTCGAGGCGCTGAAGGGCGGCGAGCTTGACGTGCGCAACGAGACCGTCTCGAAGCAGTGGATCAAAGACTATGAGTTCCCGGCGGCGAAAGCCGGGCTCTTCAAGAAGGACCTTATCGACCTCAACCGGGTGTGGGGCATGGACATCCCGATAATCTGGAACCTCGACCGCGAGCGCTTTCAGGATATTCGCGTGCGCGAGGCGCTCTGGCTCTTGTACGACTTCAAGTGGCTCAACCGCGTACTCCTGTTTGACTTCTATCTGCACGCCGACAGCTTCTTCTTCAACTCGAAAATGGCGTCGAGCGGCCTACCCTCGGACGCGGAGCTCGAGTTGCTCGAGCCGTTCCGAGGTCAGGTGCCCGAACGCGTCTTCACCCACAAGTGGCGCAGCCAGGGCACCACCGGCTACGGCCATCAGCGCGCCAACGTCGTCAGAGCTATCGAGCTGTTCGAGGAGGCCGGCTGGGAGATTCGGGATGGCCTGATGACCAACGTCAAGACCGGCGAGGCATTCACGGCCGACTTTATCTTTGTCGCGCCGACGACGTTGCGCGCGATGATGCCGTTCGTCGTCGCGCTGAACCGCGTCGGCATCCAGACGACCGCGCGCTCGCCCGAACTGTCGAACTGGCTGTACCGGATGCGCAGCGGCAAGTTTGACGGCGGCGCGACGCAGCTCCTCCCAAGCAATGTGCCAGGGCTCACACTCCGCAACTGGTTCAGCACCGCTTCCGCGGACAAAGAGTTCTCGCTCAATTGGATGAATATCCGCGACCCCGTGGTGGATCAACTCATCGAAAAGGTGGTGGTGGCGAACAACGCCCGAGACTTCTACGCGGCGACGCGCGCGCTCGACCGCGTCCTGCTGTGGAACTTCTATGTGATCCCGACGATGGCTCAGCCCGGCTTCCGCCTAGTCTATTGGAACAAATTCGGCCAGCCCGAAGACGCCCCGCGGTTGCGGCGGGAGGCCTGGCTCGATACATGGTGGTGGGACCCGGACAAGGCTGTGCATGTTGCCGAGGGCGTTGCCGAGCTTACCGGTGGCAAGCGCTGATAGGCCGCTATGCCGACTCCTCCGCAAGCCCTCGGACGGTCTCCCTGTAAATCTCCCGAATCTTTCCGGCGTCCATGTCCAGCGTTTCGTGAATTTCACCCACCGCGTCCACTTCGGGTTCGCCGCCCGTCCGGTACACTTCCTTGAGGTGGGCATCCAACGCCACTAGCGCGACGAATTCCTTCTCTCTGCTCGCATGTTCGGGCATGTGATGGAACCGAATGGCCTGCGCGATGTCGTCAGGCAGATTCCAGCTTTCGGCCAGAATGTTCCCTGCTTCGGGGTGAGCGATTCCGAGCAAGTGATATTCTTGCGCCACGAGCGCCACGAGCGCCACGAGCGCCGCGCCGTCGAGAGTCAAGTCGATCTTCTTATACCGACCTGGCACGACTTCCGAAAGGGCGAAGCGGCCAATGTCGTGAAGCAGTCCTGCGGTAAAAATGCCGTGACGCCGCTTCTTCCAACAAGCCTGGGCCAAATTGTTGGCGATCGAAGTCGTAAAGTTAGCTTCGCCCCGGAAACGGTCGTAATCAAAATAGCCGGCGCTTTCCATCAAGTCAACTACCGCCAAGGCAAGCGCGACGGCGTACGTTTCTTTCAGGCCAAGTAGAGTCACCGCCGAGTGAACGCTGCCCACGAGCCTAGGCAGGCCGTAGGCGGCGGAGTTCGCCAGTTGAAGCAGTTTTGCGGCAAGGGCTGGATCCGCGGAGATAATCTCCGACACCTCTCGCAGATTGACCTCGGGATCGTCGAGCGCCTGCCTGTTCTTTTGAACGGTCTGGGGGAGGGCCGGAAGTGAATCGATCTTGTCAACCATGGCGGAGATGCCTTGAAGCTTGGCAGAACTCCCAAGGCCGCTGGGGCCCGTCTCGCCGCCGCCGTCTCCGAAATTCCGATTGATCGCGATCCGGATATCGGCGGGACTGCACAAGAGCGCGCTAACGCGCAGCCCTGTCATCGTCTCCAACTCCGATCTCGTGTTCGTGTCGAGGGGGCACACCATGCCGACGGTCAGTATGGGACCTAGTTTGTCTATCGGGAAAACTTCGTGTTTCAAACTGAACTTGCGTGAAATGAGCAACCTGACTTCTGGCGGCACCTCGTAGTCTAGAGTTTTGCGGTTTCTCTACCGTATTTTATTGCAAATGGTGGGCCGAC
>CAYNZS010000329.1:0-3762 GCA_964401695.1 uncultured Nitrospirales bacterium | reverse complement strand
ACGCGAGGATTTTTTGGTGCCGCTTCGTATCTATAATTTCTTAAAACGCTCTAGTCCTCTATCCTATCGGAAACTTCCGCATGGCTCAATGGGTTTCTCAGCGCAGTGCAGGTGTGCGCGGGGAGGGGCAGACTCTTCCTCCGAACGAATCGCTTGGCTAGACGCTGAGGGAATACCGTGAATCGAGACCCGAGGCGTTTCTATCGCCCGCGTCGGGAATCGTATATTTGACGTTATCGATCAGCCGTGTAGCGCCAACCTGCGCCGCGGCGGCCAACAGGACTGTCCCTTTCGCTTCCACGAGCCGCTCTATGCGGACCGCGTCCACAATCGCGATGTAATCGATGTCCAGGTCGGCCAACCCGTCGCGGACGGCCGAGTCGATTCGATGGATCTCACGCTCGCCGTTCTGCATCAAGTCGAGCCCCAGGGAAAGGGCCCGGGGAAGACTCAGCGCCCGCTGCCGCTCTTCCGGCGAGAGGTATTGATTGCGCGAGCTGAGCGCCAAGCCGTCGGCATCCCGAACGATGGGGAGTTCGACGATTTCGATGCCGAAATCCAGGTCGCGAACCATCCGTTTGATCACGGCGCATTGCTGCGCATCCTTCTGGCCGAAATAGGCCCGGTGCGGCAGGACGGCGTTAAAGAGTTTTGTTACGACGGTTGCTACGCCGCGGAAGAAATGCGGGCGCGAGCCGCCGCACAGTCCTTCTTGCAGGCCTTCGACTTTCACGTAGGCCGAATAGTCGTCGGCGTACATGGTGGACGATGTTGGCGCGTAGACGGCGTCCATCCCAATCCTTTCCGCGAGGGCCAGGTCCGCATCGAAGGTGCGGGGGTACTGGTCGAAGTCTTCGTGGGGCGCGAACTGGGCGGGGTTTACGAACACGCTCAAGACGGACGCATCGTCGCGGCCAGCGGACTCGCGCATGAGGCTTGCGTGGCCTTCGTGGAGGCCGCCCATCGTCGGCACGAGCCCGACGGTTTGGCCTGCGCAACGCTGCTGGAACGTCCATTCCCGCATGTCGCGGGGATTGTTGATGACGATAGGGGCGCTCATTTGTATTCGTGCTCCTTTGCGGGAAACGTTCCCGCTTTTACTTCGCCGATGTAGTCGCCCACCGCGCTGGAAATGAGGCCGCGCACATCGGCGAATGTTTTTGCAAATCGTGTCTTTCCCCAACCGAGTATGTCGTAGATGACCAGGATCTGGCCGTCGCATTTGGAACCGGCGCCGATCCCGATCGTGGGGATAGTAAGGCTGGACGATATTTCCTGAGCCAGATCGGGCGGTACGCATTCCAGCACGACCCCGAAACAGCCCATCTTCTCAAGTTCCAACGCGTCGGACTTCATCCGTGCGCGCGCCGACTCGTCGCGGCCCTGAACCTTGAACCCGCCGAATTGATGAACCGATTGCGGCGTCAAACCGAGGTGGGCCATGACGGGAATGTCGGCGTTGAGGATGGCGTGGATGGCGCGGCCAATCCGGCGTGGCGGGCCTTCCAGTTTGACGGCCTGCGCGCCGCCTTCGGCCACGAAGCGCCCTGCGTTGCGGACGGCCTCTTCCGGCGAAACGTGATAGGACATGAAGGGCAGATCCGCTACGACAAGGCAATTCTTCGCCGCGTCGGTAACCGTCTTCGCGTGGTGCAACAACTCGTCCACGGTGATGCTGAGCGTGGTCTCGCGCCCCATCACCGTCATGGCGCACGAATCCCCCACGAGGATCGCGTCGATGCCGACCTCGTCCACAATCGAGGCGATAGGGAAGTCGTAGGCCGTAAGCATGGCGAGTTTCTCGCCCGCTGCCTTCTTCGCGACAAAGCGGGGCACAGTCATCCGTGCCATAGCTAGATCTCCTGAACCGTGACGTTGCCGTCCCGGTCCCATAAGGGCTCCAAGCGGAGCGGCTCAGTGGTCTAGTAACTCATACTTCCACACTTCGCCCGCTGCTTCAGGCGAAGAGGCAAGCTCCGACACAGTCCTACCTGTCACCGGAACCTTCGCGTCCCCCGCGATTTCCGCTAGAGGTACGAGCACGAATGCCCGGTTCATGAGTTCGGGATGAGGGAGCGTCAGACCGGGGGTCTGAAGCACCACGTTCCCCCACAGAACGATGTCGATGTCGATGGCGCGGGGTCCCCAACGGGTGCCCGAGCGCCTACCTAGCTTGCGTTCGATGCGTTTGACGGCTTTCAGGAGTTCCAGCGGAGCAAGCTCCGTCTCGATCTCAGCCGCCAAGTTCAGAAAATTCGGTTGGCCTTGCGCTCCCCACGGCGCGGTTTCATACAACGACGACACGCGTGACACTTGCACGCCCTGCTGGTCCCGAAGCAATTCGAGAGCGGAATCGAGCTGTTGCGTTCGATCCCCCAGGTTGCTGCCTAGACTGAGCAGTACGGACATATCATCCCGCATGGCCGCGAAAACGCGACAAGCGAATCGGCCTATACGCAAATTGTACCAAGCATTACCGGTGAGCGCAAGTGGCTCAGATGGCCGGACGGGCGGAGACGAAGGATCTTCGAGGCAAGTGAATTTCTCTCGACTATCAACCTTTCCTCGGCGTTTCGCCCGCCCCTAGTTCGGTCGTGGCTTGTCGTCTCCGTGTAGAGCATGCCATCCGCCTGCGCGCTCCGCTTGTTTCTTCATCCGCTCCGCATGATGCTCCTGCCTGCATCTACGCTTTGCCTCTTTTGCCACTCGATGTCGCTCAATCGCCTCTGGGCTATTCAGCGCGCCATGTTTTCTCCGCCCAACTCCCAGCAAGCGCACGCTCTAATTCCTGCTCAGATCTCTCGCCGCCTAGAAAGTCCCAAACAAGCAGAATTGAGAACCGAACTGCGTTTTGAGTAACCCCCCTTCGCTCTAACGGTAACGAATCGTCCACGGGATGAACATGAACTAACCCACGGAGAAACTCGGACGCTTGTTCGCTATTCCCCTCCTGTTTTCCCAATGCGTCAGCCAGGTGATCTTCTCGTCAATCCGAAAACTTCTCTCCAATATCCAAAACTCCTGTCCGGGGCCATAGAGCAGCAGTAATCTGTTATATCTTCTTCATAATTCGGATTCGACATAAATCTTCTATCTATCCAGTCAATATAAAATTGTTTTACATTTGTAATCGACCGTTCCCAAGAATGGGCGTACTAGACGTTCCAAGCGCTCTCGGATCATCGATGTGTCCGCACTCCCGCCCAAACCTTCAACCATCGACAGAATGAACAGATAGAAAAAAGGTTCTTGTGTTCTTCTTTGGCTTACGCTTCCTGTTGTCATGACTAGCGGCCCTTTCCCTTGTGTTTTTCATCATCCTTCTTCGCTGAAGAAAAATCGAGCGATTCGTAGACCCGCCTCTCGTCTTTGATGTCCTCTATCGCGTCCATGAATATTCCTTCCGCACCGGTAACAAAAATACTCGTCTCCTCTGTCAGTTTTCGGATTCGTCCTAGTTCCGACGCCACATGCTCGTGGAGGGCCTCTGCTACTTCCAGTGCTTCGTCAAGGTCTTTTTGTGTTTGCTCCTTGGCCATCTGCGTGATCGCGACGGCCGTTCTCACTACGCATTCCAACACCCAATCCCTGGAAACCAGGTGCTTTTCCGCGACGCTATCGAGGGCTTGGAGCGTTCTTCTGGAAATAACTCGTGTCTTCCGTTCAGCATCCGTCGACTTGTCTACTCTAATGCTCAGAACATTGTAAAAGACCTCACCAATATCTCCGGAATCGGAAGCCGTAAGTGCGACTGTATAGCTG
>CAYNZS010000328.1:0-3767 GCA_964401695.1 uncultured Nitrospirales bacterium | reverse complement strand
ATGTCCCAGAATATGACACAGCACAGCACGAACAGTCGAGTTATTTATTTACAGTATCTTAGTATATGAATCCTGGGTCGAAGACGCTTCCATGCCTCGATCCGGCTGTATACACTGTGGGCTCGTGCCTGGATGCGCGCCATCCTCGAGAAACGCGGACGATTCGCGTGGGCATGAAGATTCGTAAGCATGAAGCAATCCAACGAGGAGAACAGAATGAAATCTCGGTCTTCAGTTGCCCGCTCCGGAGCAGCCCTTCTCGCGGCTGCCTTTCTCTCCTTTGCGGGCTTCGTCGATGCCGTTGCCCAAGAAATCGCCACGGGTCTTGTCTATCACGACGCCAACGGCAACGGCGCGCGCGGTCCGGATGAGAACGGGCTGGGCGGCGTCGGAGTGTCGAATGGCCGCGAGGTCGTTCGGACGGGCGGCGACGGGCGTTACTCGATTCCGCTGAGCGGCGACACGATCGTCTTCGTTATCAAACCAAGTGGCTGGCGTACTGTGCGCAACGAAAACGGCATCTCCCGCTTCTACTACGTTCACAAGCCCAACGGTTCGCCCGACGGCGGCTTCAAATTCAAAGGGGTAAGAGCGACTGGTCCACTCCCAAGCTCCATCGACTTTCCGCTCTACCGCCAAGAAGAACCCAGCACCTTCAAGATGATTTGTTTCGGCGACACGCAGCCGCGCACACAAGAGGAAGTGGATTGGATAGCCCACGATGTGGTGGAAGAACTCATCGGATTCGACGCGGCATTCGGGATTACCTTGGGCGACGTGGTCTTCGATGACCTGGCATTGTTCGAACCCCTGGAACGGACCACCGCGACCATCGGAGTGCCTTGGTACAACATACACGGCAACCACGACGTCAACAAGGAGGCGGTAGACGACCCCTCTTCGGACGAAACGTGGGAGCGTCTTTACGGCCCCTCGTACTATTCCTTCGACTACGGGCAAGTCCACTTCGTTGCCGTTGACAATGTCGCGTGGGAACTCGGCGGCCGCTTTCACGGCGAACTGGGCGAGCGGCAATTGGCCTTTCTGAGGAACGATCTGGCCCTCGTGCCCGAAGGGAAATTGGTGGTCCTCATGATGCACATTCCCCTTGTTAGCCTCGAAGACAAGCAAGCGGTCTACGACATCCTGGACGACCGCCCCAACACCTTCACCGTGGCCGCACACTGGCACAGCCAATCCCACTTCTTCGTCAAACAAGAGGAAGGCTGGGGCGGCGAAGGGGAACTCCATCACCTCGTCCACGCCACCGTCTGCGGCAGTTGGTGGTCCGGCGCCAAGGACGAGGACGGCATCCCCCACACCACGATGACGGACGGCGCCCCAAACGGCTATTCCATCGTAACCTTCGACGGCTCCGACTACAGCATCCGTTTCAAGGCCGCGCGGCGCCCCGCCGATCATCAGATGAATATCTACGTTCCCGAAGCCATATCGCGCGGCAGCGCCAGCGACACGCAAGTGATCGTCAACGTCTTCGCCGGCTCGGAACGCTCGACCGTGGAGATGCGCTTGGGCGAATCCGGCCCCTGGCAACCCATGACCCGCACGCGCATGAAAGATCCATTCTACATGGAACTCAAGGAACTCGAACCCCTGCTGCCCAGAGAATTCGGACGCCCCCTGCCCGAGGCCTCCGATTCAAACCACATCTGGACAGCCAACCTGCCAACCAACCCACCCAAGGGCGTGCATCTCATCCATGTCCGCACGACCGACATGTTCGGCCAAACCTATACCGACCGCCAAAGCATACGTGTCGAGTGACTGAGCGTGTAGAGGAGCCTTCTATCCAAGGCCATGTCGAGAGATCGTTCGAGGTGGTCGCGAAATCCGCGCCTCGCAAAATTGACCGCCAGCGGGAACAGGGCCGTGGTCCGGCTCGCCCAGTTTCTCGGTGATGGCATTATGGCCCTCGATAGCCCGGCTTGACTGATCCGAGATAACGGCGCGCAGATTCTCTACAAGTTCGTCTGGTTTCGACGGGTCCATTGTGGCGGTTTCTAGCCCATTTGAGAGTATTTCGTAAGATGACGTTGCGATGACACGCGGTGCCCACGAAGGCTCAGCATGGCGTCCTTTTCTCACTCACTACGCTAAACTATAAAGAGGAATTTCCGAATAGTCAAGCATTTTGTAAATAATTTACTGGCCTTAAGTACCTTCGTCACAAGGGTATAGGCTAGTTTTTAATATCTGATTGTACTATTTCCCCAGGCAGCGTGGAAGTCCCCGGCCACAGCTTTCGGCCCGGATAAATAGAGGTATTGATCCCCGTATGCACACCATCCCCTACGATCGTCCCAAATTTTCGGCGCCCCGTGTCAACCAGCTCGCCCTTAATCATGGATTGATGGTTTTTCCCATCATGACGAAAGTTAGCTGTAATCGTTCCGCAGCCCAGATTAGCGTCGGCGCCGATGACGCTGTCGCCGACGTAGCTCAAATGGGGAACGGCCGCTCCGTCCATGATAATCGAATTCTTGACCTCGACGCCCTGCCCCACTTTGCAGCCATCCCCGACTGATGTCGCAGGCCGTATCCAGCAATTCGGCCCAATGTGGCTGTTCTTACCGATAGAGACCGGACCCTCTATGACAGCCCCCGCCTTGATGACCGAGCCCTCGCCTATGGAGATCTTTCCGCTCAAGTCCGCCAGGCGGCTCACCTCGCCGTCGATGGCAGAAGTCTCGAATCGCTCGAGCAGGAAGGCGTTCGCTTCGAGAAGATCCCACGCGAAGCCAATAGGGATCCAGTGCCCCTCGATGCTGAGAACGCGAAAATCACCGATTTCCGCCAATACTTGAATCGCTGATGTAATCTCGATTTCCCCGCGGGGCGATGTCCCCGTGGATTCGAGTATGGGGAAAACGGATGGTTCGAACTTGTACACGCCGATATTCGCCAGATAGGAGATGGGTTCGATGGGCTTCTCTATAATCTGAACCGCGAAGCCCTCCGAGTCCACTTCGTAAACGCCGAACTGTCGAGGATCCTCGATCTCCTTCGCCAACGCGCCCTGTTCGAGTGTCGAAAGTTTCCGTAGATCTTCGGAAGCGTAGAGATCGTCGCCATTCATCGCGAGGAAGGGCTCATCCAGTATCGGGGCGCATTGCAGTAGCGCATGTCCGGTTCCACGTTGTTCGGCCTGTTCGACATACCGCAATCCCATGCAGTTATGGCTATCGCCGAAGCGCTCGCGAATCATATCCGCGCGATAGCCCACGACCAATATGACTTCGTCAACGATGCCAGACAACGCCTCTAGCTGATGCGCCAAGATCGGGCGGTTCGCGACCGGGAGTAACGGCTTCGGACGCGTTAAAGTCAGCGGATGGGTTCGCGTCGATGTTCCCGCGGCAAAGATAACGGCTTTCAATGTAGGCTCCTCGATTCATTACGCTTATTGCCATCGCGCCTTGGCGTTTCTGCGTGAGACTCATCTCCCGGCGCACCCCCATGCGGGGTCCGTATCTTACCATCCAGAAACGCGAAGGGCATAAAAGCAGCCGCAAGAAAAATCTAGCGAGCCCCAGCGTTGCCGCTACTCGCGGCTGGCAGGCCGACGCCCGCCCATCATCCGCGTACGATCAAGCAGCGTTACATTCTCGGTCGGAAATCGATAGAATTACCCCAATGGACACCCCATGCCACAAAGTATTCAGGGCGCTGATACCGCTCTTCACGGGAGCCCTGTATATCTTCAGCGAAAGTGGGAATTTTTTCGGGTCGAGTTAAGGTAGGGATTG
>CAYNZS010000327.1:0-3799 GCA_964401695.1 uncultured Nitrospirales bacterium | reverse complement strand
TGCCGTGTGATCTCTGATTCCCTTTTCATGTCCCAGAGTATGACACAGCACAGCATGAACAGTGAGTTATTTATTTACGATCACTAAGTACATGAATCCGGGGAGCTCCGGCACTGAAGGACGACTTCTCTTGGATCGATGCATAGATGCGCCGTGTATCTGTTGGTTCCACAGGGACTTTCGCAAATAGCGTTGGCCCTCTTCCAATAACATCCCCCTTTGAAGGGGGATCAAAGGGGATGTTGCGCTCCGCTCTCTTCTGCTTCTGGCCAACGCCCAAAGGTCTCGCTTTCACCGCCTTTTCCGATTGGATCGGCCGGCCCGGGATTTTCGCGCGTACGCTTGGGCCAAGTTAGCGCCAGGTGAAAAGGGAGCGACAATTTCAATATCCTGGAACACTGTTGTCCGAAACCGCTATAAGATAATTACGGTTAGGGTTAGCAGCATTGGACAAAAGCGTTTTTGTTTTGATTGAGACCTCAACCCCACCGTCTTTACGAGGAGGAACGACGAAGCAATCTACTGCCAACAACTCGTCACGCCTGACAGAAGGCGAGCGACTTTGGCGACCGGAGAAGATTGCCGCAGTCGCTATCGTTCCTCGCAAAGACGGTTGAAGGTTCTATTTAGTACAGTAGCGATCCTGGAAGTTAGCAGTACGGAGGATTACTCGATATCATTGGCGACAATCTCGCTTTCAATGATCTGACGGTTTGAAGAGATCAGCGCCTCGGCGGAACTTCCCGCCCAAAACGCTCTTTTCCTGACATGATCCTGTAAATCACGTCAAGAAGTGTTTTGGTTGCTGCTTGCGGGCAGCGCAGTAGGAACTCTGTGTCATCAGCGGCTGATGGATTCATCAACAGCGATAGGAGTACCCAAATTGTCTCGCGTTCAAGAAACGAAAGCTTCGAAGATGGAATCCGCGGAAGATTCTCCAATACTCATTCGTAAGGAACCGCCGTTAGGCTGGATGATCATCAATCGCTCCGAGAAGATGAACGCGTTCACCTCGGCTATGTGGGAATCGGTGCCAGGACTGCTCGATTCGCTTGAAAACGATTCTGAGGTCCGGGTCATCGTTGTGCGCGGAGCGGGTGAGAGGGCCTTCTCGGCGGGCGCCGACATTCACGAGTTCAAGGATCAAAGGGCGGCGCGCAAGGAGAGCGCCGTTAATACTGGCGCGACGGGCGCGGCCTTCCAAGCCTTCGAGAACCGGGGCAAGCCAACGGTATCCATGATACGGGGCATCTGCATGGGGGGCGGCTGCGCGGTGGCGCTTAGCACGGACATTCGCGTTGCATCCAGCGACTCGATATTCGCCATCACCCCGGCGCGCCTGGGCCTGGCGTACCCCTACGGGGGTATCGAGCGGGCCGTTTCCGAATTGGGTGCGGCCCACGCCCGATATCTGTTCCTCACCGCAAAGCGGATCGGTGCGGAGCAAGCGCTGGCCATGGGGATCATCCACGAGATGTACGAGCCCGAGGATTTCGAGGAGGCCGCGAAAACCACGGCCCTCACCGTCGCGGAAAACGCGCCCAAGACTCTTCGCTCGATCCAGGAATCCGTGCGCCAGGCTATCCTTCCACCGGAGGAACGGGACCTTAAGGTCCTGCAACGCTTGGCCCGCGAATGCTTCGCGAGCAAGGACTATCAGGAGGGCCTGCGCGCCTTCGCCGAAAAGCGGAAGCCACGCTTCCAGGACCGATAGCGGCCATTATTCGCTGGGTAGACAGGCGAATGCGGCAGGGCTCTGTGTCGGAGCTCAATTGGTAATCGCCAGCGGAACCGGTGGTTCAACAAGAGAGGTCCGCATCGACAAAGCGCCGCGTCACTTCGCCGGCAACGCGTCCGCTAATTCCGTGATGTTCCCGAAAATCCTGTCCGCCGCGCTGAAATC
Source organism: uncultured Nitrospirales bacterium (assembly GCA_964401695.1). Lineage (GTDB taxonomy): Bacteria > Hydrogenedentota > Hydrogenedentia > Hydrogenedentales > JAPYPO01. The sequence goes on along the minus strand of CAYNZS010000327.1, from coordinate 1,896 downwards.
CGCCCCGTGGTCATGGCATTCGGGATGGCGTAGCAGGTCAGGCCAGCGGCCTTCGCCGCCGTCAGCCCGCGTTGTTAATCCTCTACGGCGACGCACTCCTCCGCCCAGAGTCCGTTGCGCTCGAGTGCTGCGAGGCAGGGATCCGGCGCTGGCTTCGCGCGCCCATAATCCCCGAGGGCCACGATGAAATCGAAATGCTGCGCCAGCCCCGTCCGGCCATGAACCAAGTCGAAATGTTTCGAGCGCGACGTGGTAACCACGCCCATCGAATGCCCTTCTCCGAGGCGTTCCAACGCCGAAGCCACCCCATCGATCGCCACCGGTTCGGTCCGCAGGCCCTCGACATATTGCCGGTCGCGTTCAACGCGAAGTTCCTGGATGCGCTCGTCAGAAATCCCACGTCCCTTCGCCAGCGTAAACGTGCTAACGCCCCGAATCAGGCCCAACTCCAAGTACCCCTCGTGTGTCAACTCGACGCCAACAAGATTCGATACATTCCGCGTACGTTCAAAGCAAATGGGTTCTGTATCGACGAGAACGCCGTCGTTGTTCCAGAGGATTGTCTTCATACGGATTGGTTCTCAAACTATCGGTTTTCGGTGGTTAGCCTACAATCGCATTGTGTTTTCACCGCATAAAATCATACCAGATGTAGGCACCCGCTCCGCAGCCCCAAGCAGCCTTCCCAAAGACATCTGCCAGCACAATCTCGGTGGTTGGCCAAGCGACAAGGTCTAGCCCGGTGAGAGATATCCGGGCTAGCGCCGCCAGTCCGACACCGCGGCCTTGTCGGTACCACAGGGAGTGCTCCAAATAGCCTCAGCCTTCTTCCAATGACATCCCCCTTGATCCCCCTTCAAGGGGGACTCTCAGGCCCTCCGAAAGCCCAAAGCCCCCCTTTGAAGGGGGATGTTGCGTACCGTTCGCGTCTGCTTTTGCTCAACGCTTAAAGATCCCCGTCTTGATGGCCATTGACCCGTGTTGACCGTGGGCGGTTTCCTATGGAATAGATTTTGACCAAAGGCATGTTTTACGACTGAAGGGCGCTTTTCTCCTGAGGGGGCCTCGGACATGCGCAACGACTTTAGGTTCATCGAAAGACCATTGTTGGCGTTGATCTTATTGCTGTCATCGCCTTGCATTGGGCTACATTCGACGTTCAAGTCGGAAACTCCAACACTTTCACGCCGTCTACGCTCACAGTCGAGCAGGGTGACACGGTGCGGTGGGTCTGGAATGACGGAATCCATACGGTGACGAGCGACTCGGGAAGTGGGGCCGGTTCGGGGCCCTTGTTTGACGCCCTCCACTAGCTCGAACACCGTCTTCTCGTATACTTTCAATAATCTGGGGTCTTTTCCGTACTTCTGCAGGCCACACGAGTTCCTCAATATGGAGGGGACTATCACCGTGGAGGCGGTCACGTAGCCCGGAATTACGGTGAGCCCGCTGTCTCGTGCGTTTGGCAATCAGAACATTGACTCAGGAGCGACGGCATCCGAGTCGGTATTACAAATGATGGGGACGCCAACCTGACGATATCGAGCGTGAGTAGAGTTGGATCCGGCGCGAGCCAATTTACGAACGCCAGCGATACGAATCAGGGGACGCTCACTCCCTCCGCCAGCCGCACGGTGAACGTGGCCTTCAATCCATCCACAGCCGGCGCCAAGTCGGCCAGCCTGAAAATACTCTCGAATGACTCGAATGAGGGAACCGTCGACGTAAGCCTCACGGGTACGGGTTTCGATCCGGATGTAGGGCTCGCCAGCCTCGTGTACATCGACTTTGCACATGGTGGCGTGGAATCGGGAACTAGCCCAAGCCAGCCCTTCAACACGTTAGCCGACATTTCCCATATGGGCGCCCGTGACCACCACGGGCACGTTATTGAGC
>CAYNZS010000326.1:0-3885 GCA_964401695.1 uncultured Nitrospirales bacterium | reverse complement strand
CGCGAGGATTTTTTGGTGCCGCTTCGTATCTATAATTTCTTAAAACGCTCTAGTGGACTGATTCGCAATTGGCAGCCATTATCTGTTCGGGCAAGCCAACTCCCTTCACGTCATCCTGAACGAAGTGAAGGATCTCTTCGACCAGAAGACTTGAGATGATTTGCAGCCCACATACAAGTGAGAAGATAAGGGTGCGGTTCTGATGCTACCGCCGGCGTTAGTGTAAAACGGGCTCGTTTCAAGTAGCGTCTTCTCGCCCCGCACTAATGGCAAAAAAGGTTTCAACCCTGAAAGGGTTGTACAAACGTGCGCCACCATGTGGAACCCTTTCAGGGTTCTTAGCGTATGGTATCTAAACCCAGGGATCGCTGCGCGTACCCTGGGCTGTGGAATGTAACGCTTTCAGCGTATACTGCCCAGAGGTTCGCGCAGCGAGTCCGTGGGATAAATTTATGCCGTTTCGGGATGAATTCAGCGGTAGCATCAGAACTGCACCCGAAGATAATGTCCGATCAGGCCGAATCAAACCACTAGCGGTTGAGATGCATTGTCACCAGCGGCTTGAATGGGTCAAACGACTCGTTCACGGTCCAGGCCATGGCCCGCAACAGAATGATCCGGAAGTAGGGATCGTTGAACGTGAAAATGTTGTGGCCGGCCACGGTGACGAAGACCTTGCCTTTGCCTACCTCCGTCGTCCACATAACGGGCCACTCCTCGCCATCGAGATCTTCCAACTTCGGCGGTACGCGCGGCGTCTTGTTCTCGATCGTTGGCCCGGCGGGCGTGGTCATCAGGGTGGTGACGCTTGACAGGTCGCCGCGCATATGCCAATACGTTTCCTCATTGAAGGTGACCTTCGACGGATAGCGCTCGAAGATGGGATGGGTCGAGGCCGCTTCGGTCAGGCTCGCCGAGTGCGGCAACGGACCCCAAGCGGTTTCTTTGAAAGGGCTGCCGTCTGACTTTTGCGACCAGGCCAACCCAATGCGCTTCGCCAACTCTTCGCCTGAATTTTCCTGCACGGCCATGTGAATGAAAATCATCCCGCCGCCGCGCTTCTGGAAGCGGTCCATCTCGGTGTAATCCCAGTTGCTCCGCAAGTCTCTAAAATGCGGCCACATATAGAAGACAACCAGGTCGGCCTTCTCCCATTGCTCCTTCGTCGGAAAATCGTAGGCGGGCGCCACCGTAACGCGTGGGACGTTTGGTAGAAGCTCGAACACGTAGCGGTCCATAACCCAGCCATATTCGTGGGTCTCTTTTTCGTGGAGTTTGTCGATCCCGTGGACCCAGACGATATTCAAGTCTCGGGACGGCTCCGTTTCGAGAATCGGCCCCATAATGCGCTGGACTTCTGCCGGATCGCGCGGAATGGGCTTGTGCCATGGGAAAAAGGCGCTGGCCTGGCTCGTCGCCAAGAGGGCCAAGGCCACAACCAGGAATCTTCGACTCATCGCGCTAGAAACAAACATCTCTCCTCCTTTCGAACTGTCGGATGGCTTAGTCCAGCCCAACTATGCACCGCATAATCCATTTCCACTGAGGCCCCCCATACCGGCCTCGAAGACTTGGGCGGGACAAGACGCCTACTATGCAAAGTTGCGTCTATCCCTGTCAAGCCGGGGCGTCAGTTTCAGTCGGCGGACAAGAACTGTGAATCTCCCTTCCGAGATGGAACGAGCAAGCCGTTCGAGGCGGCCTCACGCCGCGTCCCACTCCTTCTTGATATATTCAATGCTTAATCGAAGGTCGTCCCTTGCACCCCAGCCCTTCATGCCGTTTACCCACTCGATGGATATCCAGCCGTCAAAACCGCTCTTCTTGAAGAAACTGAACAGGGCCCTGGTATCCACGTCGTCGCTGTCGACCACGCGGGCGCCCCCGGCGTCTTTGGGTTTTCTCACGTGGGTGTGCATGTGCGTGTGCACGACCCTTCCCTTAACCAGCTCGGCCAGCTCGACGACCGTTTCTCCGGGTATGTTGCCGACGTCTAGATTGATCTTCAGACGGTCGTCGTCGACCAGTTCGACAATCTTCATAAACTCGGCAACATTTGTGCCGAGCACGGGATGGTCTTCGAGCGCGAACATCACCTGCTTCTCTTCTGCGTAGTCAAGGCATTCCCTTATTCCAATGCCAACGGACTTCATCGCGGCCTCTTTGGCAGCGCCCTCGTAGGGCTTGACGAGCACATGGCTTGCCGCTGTCAGCCGCACGATATTCGCTCCGAAAATGAGCGCCGTATCCACCGCGTGCCGTGCCTTTGCGACATCCGCCTCCCGCTCATCCGGGTTAGAGAACTTGGATTCGATGGTGTACATGGATGCCTCGAGCCCCGCATCGCGCATGAACTCGGCCAAGCGCGCCTTGCCCGACGCATCCAGATGCTCGACAAACGGCTCGAAAACCTCGGTTCCGTTAAGACCGAACTCCAATGCCGTGCGCACCCAATCTTCAAAAGACACGGTCTTCTCCGTTTTTATCTCTTTCCAAAATTGAAGCGGAATACAGCTAAATCCCTTAATCTTCGGCTCGGCGGCGGCCGTTTGTGGTGCCGCGGCAAGTCCCGTCGCGAGGGCGGAAGCTCCCGCAATCTTGAGGAAATCGCGGCGGTTGTGGCTGGCGTCCTTCTGAGAGTCTGTCTTCATGTCACGTCCCTTTCCGTTGGGTTTTTGGAGGCCTAATCTGAATGCTCGATCGGATTTACGCCAATTCCCACTCTTTCTTGACGTGGTTCACGCTGAATCGGAGATCCTCTTTGCCGCCGGACAGAGGCTCCAAGGATATCCAACCGTTATACCCGACTCCCTTGAGAATTTCGAAGACGCCTCTGATGTCGACATCGCCCCTGCCGATCACGGCGCCGTGCTTTTCGTCCTTGAGTTCGCTTATGTGCGTATGCACGACCCGATGCGCAACGCGCCTGGCCAATTCGAGGGTTTCGTGGGTGGGGACATTGGCGGTGTCCAAATTGACCTTCAAGCGATCATCGCCCACTAGCGCAAGAATCCTCATATAATCCTTCAGGTTCGTGCCTACTCCCCAATGATTTTCATATGCAAGCGTTATCTTATTCTCTTCGGCATAGTCGAGCCCCGCTCTCAATCCGTCGGCTATGTTCTCCAACACGTCCTCGTGGACAAGCCCCTTGCTCCCGTGGCCTGAAACCACCCGCACGATATTGGTACGGAACACTTTCGCTTTTTCGATTGAACGTTTGATGTGCGGGATGGTTTCTGCGTGATCTTCTTTGTTGCAGAGGTTAGATTCAATTGTGAATTGGGATACCTTCAGCCCGGCTTCGTGAATGTGATCAGACAATTTCTCCCTGCCTGCCGCATCCCGTCCTTTGATGAAAGGATCGTAGACTTCGGTTGCGTCGAGGCCGAACTCAACGGCCATCTGCACCCAGTCTTCGAATGACATTGTCTTATCCGTGCCCAACTGCTTATAGAAGTTCAGCGGAATGCAACTGAATCCCTTGATATAGCCTGAAGCGGCGTCGGCTTGAGGGGCTGTCGCGAGTCCCGTCGCCAGCGCGGAGGCTCCCGCAATCTTGAGGAAATCACGGCGGTTGTGTCTGTCTTCACTTTGAGAGTTCGATTTCATGTCGCGTCCCTTCCTATGCTCATCAGTTAAGGTTTGGCCCGGTAAGACAACCGGGCTAGTTTCGAATCCTAGTCGGTCATTACGCGAAGTCAATTGCTTACGAGCGCCTCCGAGCCCTCTTCGGCTTCTACCTCGTCCTGCCTGCAGCCGATGCGGTGGTGCCCTCTTTCCTGCTTGCCGAAGCATCCGCCGCAGGAGATACACTTCGCTTTGGCCGTATTGCCATTCTTCCAGCGCTTGATCAGATCGGGTTCGCGGATGAGTGGGCGGCTG
>CAYNZS010000325.1:0-3885 GCA_964401695.1 uncultured Nitrospirales bacterium | reverse complement strand
GAACACATACGATAAAAGATAAATTCCCTCAACTATAAATCAAACCACTAGTAGGGCGGCTCGATGAGGCCGTAAGTTCCATCGCTTCTGGCGTACAGCACGTTTACCCTATCGGTTTTAGCGTTCTCGAAGACGAGAAAATGCTCCGATTGAAGGTCAAGCTGAAGCGCGGCTTCATCCACACTCATGGGCTTGATCGAGAATTTCTCTTTGAGCACTACGCGGTGAGACCCGCCCGACGCATCTGAATATGGCCTGTCCGGTGCCACAGGCGGTACTTCGATCACATGGTGATCGAAGTCTTGTGGCTCGCGCGCCTTGCGGGGTTTATGCCGCATGATGCGGCTCTTGTGCTTCGCTACTTGTTTGTCGAGCTTGCCAAGCGCGGCGTCCACCGACCCGTACATGTCGCCCGAGGATTCTTTGGCATTAATGCGGAGACCGTTGGCGTGTAGATTGAACTCCGCGATGTGACGGTGGCGCTCGATGGTCAGAATCGCGTCGACATCAATTACCTTGTCGAAGTGGGCTCGGACTCGCCCGAGCCCCTCTTCGATATGGACCTTCAATCCGTTGGTCACATCCATGTGGCGGCCCGTTATTGTTACATTCATACGACTGCTCCTACTTGCTTTCTTGAGGGACCGATAACTCCATATAGCATAGCAACGGCGAATTCGGCAATCAAACTTCGGGCTGTGGGAAAGGTCGGAAGTTGGCCGCTTGATTCACTCCAAGCGTCGATTCCTCGAAGCGATGCATGGCTCGTTTCCTTTCTGGGCAGGGCCGGGCCTTCACGGTCCCGTAGTTTCGAGGGGTTCGTGAAGACTGACACTTAGCCCGGTTAAGCATGGGAAAACAGTTCCACGAACGCGGTACAATCTGGCGGGCCGCATTCTCGATAGTTCTCCAGCGCCGAGGAGTCTCCGTTGGCCGCGCAAGCAATCCGCCAAACCGAACTGAGGAAAGCTCTCCCGAATGCCGGAAACGAAGAAGGAGCCGCTGCTCGCGCCGTGCATCCTGGCGGCCGTGATCCCGACCGCGTTCGCGTTGCTCTTCGTGACGAAGGCCTACCATATCGACGATCCTCTTTTCGTTTGGATGGCGCAACATATCCTTGAGAATCCACTGGATTTTTTTGGTATCGACGTGAATTGGGATGCGACGACGCGGCCTATGTACGAGGCCAATCAGAATCCGCCGGGTGTGTCGTACTATCTCGCGGCGATCGGCCTGCTGTTCGGGTGGGGCGAAATCCCCGCGCATGTGGGCATGGCGCTTGTCGCGGGTCTGGCGGGAACCGGTACCTTTCTGCTCGCCAGGGAACTATGTGGAAGGCCCCTTTTCGCCGCGGCCCTGACGGCCGCAAGCCCTTCGTTCTTCGTATCCGCTACGAGCGTCATGAGCGATATTCCCATGCTGGCGATGTACGTCTGGGCGCTCGTGATTTGGATCTACGGCGACAAGAGGGACGACCACCGGCTCCTCTTCGCCGCCTCCATACTCGTGGTATGCTCCGGGTTGACAAAGTATTTTGGATTCTCCGCGTTGCCCCTCATGTTGGCCTACACGCTGGCGCGGCGGGGGAAGCCGGGGCTGTGGCTCCTCCATGGGATTGCGCCCATTGCCTTGTTCGCCGTCTACCTCTGGTGGAGCGAGCGCCAGTACGGGATCAACCTGCTGATCTTCGCGGCGGAATTTGCGTCCGACCCGTCTTGGACAGAAGACGAGACACGGCTATCGCGGCAATTATCGGGATTGGTTTTCGCCGGGGCTTGTTGCGCCCCCGTGCTCTTCGCCGCCCCTTTCCTGTGGTCCCGAAAAGTAGTTGGGGCAACGTTGTTGGGAGCGGTGGCCTTGTCCTTGCCCTTCCCGGCCACGGCGTCTATGTTGGAATGGCTCCTGGGCAGCGTGACGGAGCTTCGGTGGCGCTATGCCCTACAGATCACTCTGTGGGCGCTGACGGGCGGCCTTATCGTCGCTTTGATCGTATCCTCGTTTCGCGAGAAGCGAGACGCCGAGACGCTTTTGTGCGCGCTGTGGATCGCCGGCACGTTTGTTTTCTCCGTATTCGTGAACCACATGGTCAACGCGCGGACCATGCTGCCCATGGCGCCGGCCGTCGCGATTCTGGTCGCAAGGCGCATGGAAGGAAGGTTGCCCGCCGCCGAATGGGCGCGAAGTGTGCCGAGGCCTATCGTGGCGCTTGTGTGTTCGTTCGTTCTCTCTTTCTGGGTGGCGATAGCCGACTACCAGTTGGCCGCGAGCGCGAAGGCGGCCGCCCAAGAATTCGCAAAGCAACGGGACACGATGCCAGAAAAGGTATACTTCCTAGGCCATTGGGGATATCAATACTACATGCAGGAAGCAGGCGCGATTCCGTTTGAAGACAAATTGACCGAGCATAACGAGGCGCTCTACGCCCCCCTTGAGCGAGGAGACATGCTGGTCCTGCCCTCGATTTCCTACGCGTGGGCGCCGGACCCTCGGCAGAATCCCCTGAAGCGACAAATCGTAATTTCGATGGATGCGCACATGTCTACCATGAACCATCGTGCGGGCGCGGGTTTTTACAGCCACGTATGGGGGCGGCTTCCCTTCGTTATTGGACAGGCGCCTCCCGAGATCTTCTACTTCTATGAAATTGGGACAGGCGCAGGCGAAACGGCGGCTCGAGAAGTGCTGCCGGGGCCTGAAGAGAAACAGTAAGAGAAGGGCCAGCCCTGTGTATATTCAGGAAACTCTCTGGTCTTCCATACCATGGGGAACGAATATGAAATTCATCTTCAGTGCTCGATTCATCATCGGCTTCTTTACGGGTGTCGCCAGCATCGTATCCCTCTACGCGCTCTTTCTCCTTAACCTTCCCCGGATAAACGAGGCCCTGCGCCCGAGGATCCAGAAGGAGATGGCCGCGCCATTCCTGCCCAATATGACCGAAGCCGAATTTGACTGGACGCTCCAAGACCTCGGTGGAGACGACTTTGACTTGGCGGCCCTCAGAGGCAAGACCGTATTCCTCACCGTGTGGCGTTCCGGCTGCCCCATCTGCGTGGCTGAGTTATCGTACCTGCAATCGCTTTACGAAAAAACACGCGAAGACGCCATCGAATTCGTCATCGTATCGACCGAGCAATCCGAAAGGATTCTCGACCTTGTGGTGGAATTCGATCTAACCTATCCCATCTACACCTACGAGGGCGAACGCCCCGCCTTGTACAGCACGGGAAAGACGCCATCCACGTTCGTGATCGCACCCGACGGCAAGCTCGCATTCCGCTGGGTGGGGGCCGCCCGTTGGGACGACGAGGCGTTCATCAACTACCTGCGCGGACTGTCTCTGATGGGCCAAAATCCGGTGTCGGAGTGAATGGGGACTAGCCCGGTGGGATGACCGGACTAGAATCGGGTGAGATCGTTCGCCACGGAAGGCGCGCTCAAGACCCCGCCCGCGGCTTCGCAGAGGCTTAACGCCATCGAGGGATTGCCCATGTTGACCATGGCGGACACGCCGGGAGGAATGCCATCCTCGCCCGCGGTCTACCAACTCGAAATCTTCCTCTCCGCGTGGATCCTTAAGAGACTCCCGCGCCGCCGCGTCACCGCCCACAACACCGATCCGCCTCAACATGACATTTCCTTCCGGTTGGCTCGCGATCCATGACACACTGCGCCCAATGTATCAGCAGCAAGCGGCGCGTTAAAGGGGCACCAGGGAGCTTTCGAGGCATCGCTAGCGCTTGTAGCCGGCGCCATATTTCTTTATCGGCGGAGGTACAAACGGCAGTTGAGGAGTGTAGCGGTGAACGGCCGGACGTTCGAATAGACGTGGCTTCACCCTCGTAGAGGTGGCACAATCGAAGGCGCAGATACGCAAGGTAGCGC
>CAYNZS010000324.1:0-3913 GCA_964401695.1 uncultured Nitrospirales bacterium | reverse complement strand
ATTCTCGCACTACTTGAATTGCCGACATGATTCAAAACTGGGGATTGTTGAGAGCTTTCTCTGAGAAGGCCGGCATGGTTCCAGTTGGAGTTGGCATCTGCCTGGCGCTCGGTATTACGGGCATATTCGACGACTTGACCCGCCCGATCAAACGATATGCGACAGCATCGCCTCGGCGTGCGACCGGATTTCTTCGGCGACCTTGTCCATGGGGAGCAGCCCGTCGACAATCTTGATGCGCTCTGGTTCCACCTTCGCCAGGTCCAGAAATGCTTGGCGCACACGCTCGTGAAATTCTTCCGGCTCCAGTTCGATGCGGTCCGAATCGCGATAACGCGTAGCCCGCGCCAATCCTTCCGCGACGGGGATGTCGATCAGGATTGTCAGATCGGGAACCAGGCCCCGCGTGGCCAACCCGTGCAGGCGATCCATATCTTCTTTGGACAGGCGCCGCCCGGCCCCTTGGTATGCGGTGGTCGAGTCGCAAAAACGGTCGCAAATGACGAACGTGCCGCGTTCGAGGGCCGGGCGAATCCGCTGGGCCACATGTTGCGCGCGCGCGGCCTCGTAGAGAAGCAACTCCGCCATTGAATCCATCGCGTTATTTGCGGGATCCAGCAAGAGGGCCCGGATGGCTTCGCCGATGGGTGTGCCCCCCGGTTCTCGCGTCACCTCGACGCTTCGCCCTTCGGTTTGCAGATAATCCCTGAGCAGGGCGATTTGCGTCGACTTCCCGGATCCTTCGACTCCTTCCATCGTTACGAAGAGGCCCTTCATGATTCCAGGATTTCCCGCCGCGCATGGAGGCCCTGCTCAAAAAACCGGTCGAGTTCTTCCGATTCTCCGGCGCTCAAAGAGTGGCGGAGCCCCTCAAGCCGGCGGATCAGATCGGACAAGCCTTCGTCGATGGCGTGGGGATTCGTTAGGCAGATATCCCGCCAGATTTCGGGACGCCCCTCCGCGATGCGCGTAGAATCGCGGAAGCCCTTGCCGATAAACGGGGCCATCCCCGAACCCAAGTCCGTCAGTTGTGCGAGCGCCGACGCGACAATATGAGGCACATGGCTCGTACGCGCGACAAATTGATCGTGCTTCTCCGGCTCAATTCCCACCACAGTGGAACCCAAGCTCTCCCACAATTGGATGACCGTCTTGTGCGCGCCCACGTCCACCGTGTCGCCGCGCTCGACCAACACGATGGCCCCGTCGTACAGGTCCGTGTCCGAATGAATCGCGCCAAACTTCTCCGAGCCCGCCATGGGGTGGCTGCCCACAAACCGGCGTGGCCGCGGCCAAGTCGCGGTCGCGTGGTCGCAAATGCTCCGCTTTGTGCTTGCGACATCCGTCACCACCGCGTCGGTACGGCAGGCCTCGCGGACGGTGTCCAACTGTGCGGACACGGCGGCCGCTGGGGTGCAAAGGACAATCAATTCGGCGTTTTGCACGGCGGAAGCGATATCCATAGAAGCAGCGTCGATCGCCTCCAAGTCCAGCGCGGTTTCGAGGGAACTCTCATTGCGACCTACCCCCAGAACCCGCTTCGCCAGTCCGCGCTGCTTCAGCGCGAGCCCCAGCGAGCCCCCAAGAAGTCCCACGCCAATAATCGCGACGCTGTCAAAAGAATGGGCCATAGCCTTTCGTGCGCTTTCCGCCTAGGCGGTAGGGAGTGATCCGGCTGCGGCAATTGCCTCGCCGAGGCTGAAGGCTTCCAAATAGAGGGCCCTGCCAATTATGACTTCATCTACTCCGGCTGGTTCGAGTCTCGTAACGGCGTGGACATCTTCGATAGAGGACATGCCTCCTGACGCGGTTACAGGTATTGCGACCGATTCCGCCACGGCTCCGGTCGCCTCCAAGTTCGGGCCTTTCATTCCGCCATCGCTCAGGATGTCCGTATAGACGATGCGCGCCGCGCCCACTTCTTCCACGGTTTTCGCGAAAGCGACCGCGTCCGTCGAGGTGACTTCAAGCCACGCGCTCAAAGCGACTTTCCCGGCCTTTGCGTCGATTCCGACCACGACCACGCCGGGAAACGAGGAGCACGCCTCGCGAAGAAACTCCGGATCTGCGTGGGCGGCCGTGCCGAGAATTACTCGTTCGGCGCCGGCGTTGACGATGGCTTCGACGGTCGCCATGTCGCGGATGCCTCCGCCCACTTCGTAAGGTACGCCGTGGGCGCGCAAAGCCTCCAACTGCTCTAAGATACAGCAGCGGCCCGCCTTCGCCCCATCGAGATCGACGATGTGGACAAGTGCGCCCCCTTGCTCATGCCATTGGATGGCCTGGCTGACGGGGTCGTCCGAGAAGACCGTCTCTTGGTCGTAATCGCCTTGAACGAGATTCACGCAGAGGCCCCCACGAATATCAACCGCGGGCACAATCCGCATGATTAAGCGACGGCTTCAAGCTTGGACTTGACGATATCCACCAATTGCGTAAACCGCGCCTCATCCGTCGCCGCGATATCCGCCAGCATCTTGCGGTTCACATCGATATTCGCCAACTTCAAGCCCTGCATGAAACGGCTGTATGTGATTCCGTTGGCGCGCGTGGCCGCGTTGATACGCGTGATCCACAGGCGGCGGAAATCGCGCTTGCGGGCCTTGCGGTCGCGGTACGCGTACTTCGCCGAGTGGTCCACCGCTTGTTTCGCAGTCTTCAACAGGCGATGGCGGCTGCCCCGGTACCCCTTGGCAAGTTTAATGACTTTCCGGCGGTGGTTCCGCGAAGCCGGGGAAGTGGTTGCTCTTGGCATGGTTCAATCCCTCGTATGTTCAGCCCAGTCGAGCGAGCGTCGAGTTTCAACTAACGCGCGGTGCTCCCTCTAGCTATAGGGCAGCATCGTTTTCACCCGCTTCTGGTCGGAAGCCCCAATCAGCGTAGACTTGCGAAATCCCCGCCGGCGTTTCGGGCTTTTCCCCGAGAGGAGATGGGCGCCAAAGGCTTTGCTTCGCTTGAATTTCCCGCTCTTCGTGGCCTTGAACCGCTTCGCGGCGCATTTTCGTGTCTTCATTTTAGGCATAACGGTACCTCCCTCGATGCAGAATAGTGTGGGAATTGGACTGGGGCGCGGTCCGGTTACTTCGAAGGCGACAGAACCAAACTCATGTTCCTGCCTTCCATAGGCGTGTACGCCACATTGCTTACTTCCTGGCAGAGATCTTGGACATCGCCAATCACCCGCGCCAGCAGCTCGCGTCCAAATTCCGGGTGAGCCAACTCGCGGCCCCGAAACATTATCGTTATCTTTACTTTATTGCCCACCTCAAGAAACTCCCGCACATGATTCGTCTTAAAGTCGAAATCATGATCCGAAATCTTGGGACGATACTTTATTTCCTTGACGGTTATTGTGTGCTGATTCTTCTTCGATTCCTTGATCCGCTTGCTCATCTGGTAGCGGTACTTCCCGTAGTCCATAATCCGGCATACGGGGGGATCCGCCTTCGGAGCGACTTCTACCAGGTCCAAGCCCTTTTCATCCGCCTCTTTTTGGGCGTCCTCGGGCCTCATGATGCCGAGCTGTTCCCCGTTATCGCCGATAATTCGGACCTGCCGCGCGCGTATCATTTCGTTGATGCGCGTCTTATCTTCCTGTGGCTTTGCTATCAGTCGAACCTCCAATTCCCGGCCTAGATGCCGACACCAACGAAGCCGCTTGAAAAGCTTACCGGTGATCGGAAAAAAACAAAAAAAGCGGCGAAAGCGCCAAGCTTTCGCCGCGAATAGACACACTGCTATCCTGCATGGCGACCCCGGCAGCTCCAAAAAGCGGGCCCCAAGGTGAGAAGCTGGCGCTCCTACTTGAGTTACAGCAAAAAGGATAACATACAAACAGCGTTCAGTCAATTAGCCCGTGCCCGGATTCATATACTAAGTGCAACAGGCATGGCTTTTTGGTTTAGGGCCGTGG
>CAYNZS010000323.1:0-3947 GCA_964401695.1 uncultured Nitrospirales bacterium | reverse complement strand
CACCGAGTGGCATTTCTCAATCCAAATGAAGCCTTTTACCACGGGCTGCTAAGGCGAGCTATATCTTGGCGCAATAGAGAAATGCAGGGGGCAAATTACGCCATATGATGGGGCTGACCGTGACCGATGAAAAGCGTTCATAAAGCTTACGCCTGATATTGCGGCCCTTCTTGGTCAGGGGCGCTAGTACATACGTAAACGTCACGAATATGCCGCCCGGCTCAAGAATTCGGTCTACCTCGTCGAGGATAGCGTCCTGCAATTCGTCGTCGAAAACGGCAAAGGGCAGCCCGCTCACAATGGAGTCGCACGATTCGCGACCGTGTTCCTGCAGGTAGCGCCCCGCCTCGGTTGCCGAGTCGTGGATGACGTTGGTCGAGGGAAAGCGACGTCGCACGATATCGACGAATTTCGAGTTGACTTCCATGGCGAAGAAACCGGATTCCTCGGGGAGAGCCTCGATGATCTTGCCCGTGAAGACGCCGGTTCCGGGCCCGAACTCCAGCACGAACTTGGCCTCGCGCACCCGCGCGTGTTCGACGATGGCCCGGGCGAGCACACTCGAGCTCGCCGTGACGGCGCCGATGGAATCGACATTGGTGACTAGCTGTTTAAGGAAATGCTGAACGTGCATGCTCGATACCTTCCGGTGGCGAAGTCAGCCTTTCAGGGCGCCGCGGGTAATCCCCTGTACGAAGTGGCGCTGCCCCAAGATGTACATAATCAGAATGGGAATGATAACGAACAGCGAGCCCGCCATCAAGAGGTTCCATTGAAAGCCCCCTTCTTGGCCGTCGCGCAGGTAGGCCAAACCCACGGGCAAGGTGCGCATCGATTCCCGGTTCGTCACGACCAGCGGCCACAGGAAATCGTTCCAACGGCCCAGAAACGCGACTAATCCGGCGGCCACGAGCATGGGACGGCTCAGCGGCAGGCCGACGCGAAGGAGGGTGGCCGTGTGGCCGGCGCCGTCGAGTTTCGCGGCCTCCCACAGCGATTTCGGCAAGGTCTTGAAGTGATGATACAAAACGAGAACGGGAAAGGCGTGCGCGGCGGGCGGGATGATGAGGGCCCAATAAGTGTCGAGCCAACCCAATTCACTTAGCAATATGAAGTTGGGGATCAGCTTCAGTTCGTCGGGGACCATCATGGTCGCGACAACGAGCAGCAGCACCGCCGCCTTCCCCGGAAACCGGATTACGGCGAAGGCGTAGGCCATGAAGACCGCAAGGCCACCTGCAACGCGGTGGCGGCTGTCGCGGTCACGAAGCTGTTGAAATAGAAACGGCCGAAGGGAGCGGCGTCCCACGCGTCGCGATAGTTCTCCCAACGGAATTCCCGCGGCCACCAAGTGGACGGATATTGGATGGTTTCGGCGGGAGGCTTCAGCGACGTGATGATCATCCAGAAAAAGGGCAGCGCCATAACGCCGGTAAAAGCGGCGAGCGCAACGTAAAGGCCTACTTTGGAAATTCGAGAATCCATGGTCAATCGCCGCCATAGACCCAGCGTTCCGCCGCTCGGAATTGGAGTAGGGCGAAAGCCATGGTGAGCGCGAAGAATACGACCGCCAAAGCAGAAGCGTAGCCCATCTGAGAATCGTGGAATCCTACCCGGTACAGATGGTACACATACGTCGAGGACGCCGGATAGACTGGGCCCCCTTCGGTCATGATGGCCACCGTGTCGAACATTTTGACCGCGGCGATGGTCCCGGTAATCGAGAGGAAGAAAATGACGGGCGTCATGAGCGGCAAGGTGATGTGGCGCAACATGGCCCACCGCGACGCGCCATCGGTCCGCGCCGACTCGAAACACTCTCTCGGCAGCCCCTGCAATCCCGCAAGGAAGAAGAGGGCCGCGAAGCCCGTCTCCCGCCAAATGCCCACGAGGACAATCGCCCAAAGCGCCAGCGACGACTTGGCCAGCCAGTGCGGCCCTTCCGTCCCCGTCAGATCGTAGACAAACGACAGCGGCCCTAGGCGCGGATCGAGGAGCAGTACCCACGCGAGCGCAGCGGCGGCCGTCGTCGTAACGTACGGCGTGAACACGAGGACGCGGAAGAACGTTCGCCCCCTCACGCGTTGATTCAGCAACAGCGCGAGCGCAAAGGCCAGCGCTTGCGCAGCCGTCACAACGCACGCCGCATAAAGAATCGTATTGGCAAGAACGCGCCAGAACGACGCGTCTTGAAACAGGCGCGTGTAATTGTCGAAGCCCACGAAGGTGGCGGCAGGCGAAGGAATATTCCACCGTGTGAAACTAAGGTACGCGCTGTACACGATAGGCCAGTACGTGAACACGGCGAATAGAAAGAGATTCGGCGAGACGAAGGCAACAAAGGTAAGCCACTCGCGCCGGTCTCGCCGCCACGCACGGCGTACCCTCTCCAAGCCTGTCATCTACCGACCTCGGCGTTCGTCGACAAGAGCCGCTTCCGCCCTAGCGTCCGCCGCTTCGAGTGTCTCTCGAACACCGGCCATCTCGATCATGATTCGTTGGAAGGCCTCGTCGAATGCGTTGCGCAGCGCCGGAGACATATTGAGGCTGAAATCGCCCCTAAGGTGCGGGAGCGCCTCATGGATCGTAGCGCGGCCATCCTCATGGATCCAGTCGCCGGCGCATTCGCGCGACGCGTCCGTGAACGCCATGTAGCCGCTGCGCTCCGCGTAACGCGCGATCTGTTCGGACGACAACATGAACTTCATAAAGCCCCAAGCCGCCGCCCGGTTCTCCTCCGGCGCCGTGGAAAGCATGGCCAAGCCACCGCCGCCCGGCGCGTACGCCTTTCCAGCGCTCCCCGCCGGGTACGCAGCCACGGCGGGCGTGAAACCGACAGCGCTTTCCATGATCTGCTCGAACGGCGCGGGCGAATCGAGGATCATTGAGGCCTGCCCGTTGATAAACGCCGCCCGGTGCCCGCCCGACGCGGCGTCCGGCATAACGGCCGCGCCCTCCTCCACGAGCTTCTGGAACGCAGTCAGAACTTCGACGGCGACGGGGTCGTCGAGCGTGACCGGCGAGTAATCTTTCGTAGTGAGCCGTCCGCCTTCCGACCAGATGGCCGACACGAGAGGCCATGTGATGTTCCACAACGCGACACCTTTGCGCGCGGGCTTGTCGACGCCTTCGGGACGACTGAGGCCCTCGCGAATTCATAAAACTCCGCCCACGTTTCGGGCGGACCGTTAAACCCCACCTCCTCGAAGTGAATGGGGTTGTAGTACAGGACGGGCACGGTGACGTTGAACGGAAGCCAGTAGAGCCCCTCGCCGACACGCCCCGCATCCAGCATAGTCCCCGGCCAATCGGAAGTGTCAAGGCCGTCCGCCGACTGCACGTACTCCGTAAGATCGACCAGCGCTCCCGCTGTGGCGAACTGGCGAATCTCGAACGTTCCCAACTGCGTCACGTCCGGCCCTTCGCCCGAGACCACGGCAGTCATCAGCTTCGTAGCCAAATCCACATAGCCACCCTGAAACTCCGACGTCACGAGAATCTCGTTCTGCGCGGCGTTATAGCGGTCCACCAACTCGTCCTGCGCGTCACCCGCCCCGCCGGTCAACGTCCGCCAATAGACGATAGGCTTTCGGGTCGAGTCCTCATCCTTCGGCCCGCCGCCACAGCCGCCAATCCCCGCACCGCAGACAATCGCGTAGACAACCGCGAACAAACAAACGCGGCCAACAAGCAATCCGTCGTTGGATGCCAAAGAGGCGAACACATTCATCGCGCCAGGGACCTCCGCTCAGGTTGAAGGGACGTAGCTGTATTAACGGCACGACGATTCTGCCAGAGGCTTCACGGAGAAGTAAAAAGGGGGGCGGGCGGGCGCATCAAGAGACCAAAGTCCCCTTTGAAGATGGGAGCAGCAAAAGTCGAAAACTGCTCCTATCTGACATTTCCCATATGGACGCCCGTGACCACCACGGGCAGGGCTTTTTGTG
>CAYNZS010000322.1:3648-3962 GCA_964401695.1 uncultured Nitrospirales bacterium | reverse complement strand
GGAGGTACGGGGACCCTGTGATCGTTAACGCTCTCACGATGGGGTATATAGGAAATGTAATGTAGCTAGGGTCCCCGTACCTCCCCCGCCATTTGTAAAACGTTTGCATATCAACAGTTACAGAAGTTCTCACGATTGCCGATCCTCCCCATTTTGCCCCGAAAACTCGCTCGGCAAGAGCCCAATTCCGACCCATGCGGCGCGGCTTCCATGCACTGTTTTTTCGCCGTAGCCCCTCGCTCGGATACGAAGATTGAATGTCTTGAGAGGGGGCGTCACTCCTGCGGAATTCCACGCTTGGAAGGCTTTGTGTA
>CAYNZS010000322.1:3356-3638 GCA_964401695.1 uncultured Nitrospirales bacterium | reverse complement strand
GACACGGATATCGGGGCTTTCCGCACAGCATTCGCCCACGAATTGAGCCACGAGATCTTCCTCAGCACGATACTCGGCTACGGCTGCCCGCACCTTTTCTGGAATGTCCGGCTCGCCTTGCGCGGCGCGCTTGGCCCCCTCGACAGCCCATGCAAGGATGCCCTCGGCCTCCGTCTCGATGAGCCTCGTGTCAAGGTCGGAGACGCGCTCGCTGCCTTCAAATTTGTGTAGAAACGGTATCAGCCTGACCCGCCGCCACATGCCATCGGAAGTGTCACGAAT
>CAYNZS010000322.1:321-3325 GCA_964401695.1 uncultured Nitrospirales bacterium | reverse complement strand
CCCTCCGCATGAAACGCGCTCTGATCTTGTCGCCGCCGCTAAGGCCCTTGATTAACGACTCGTTCAGCCGTCGGCCCTCGTTCGTCTCGACAGCCGACACGAAGCGAGCGCCCCGGAGTTGTGCAAGTTCTGTCGAATGCCGATCCCCGCGATGGGCGAGCAGTTCTTCGGGGTTCAATTCCTGGGCAAAGTCGTTCCCGATCACTGCCTTGAGCACAGTGATCAGTGTAGATTTTCCGTTGGCGCCCTCGCCATAGAGGATAGCGAAGCAATCGTGGCTCACGTCGCCCGTGAGCGACAAGCCCGCGTACCATTGGACGTATGAAACAAGTTCCGCGTCTCCCTCGAAGATTTCGAGAATGGACTTGTCAAACAGCTCGCACGTTGCATCCGGTTTGTACGGCGTCGGGCAGAGTTTGGTCAGGTAATCAGAGCGTTCATGTAGCCCGCGTTCGCCCGTCTTGAGGTCCACCGTGCCATTCAGGCAGTTCAAGAGCCACGGGTGTGCGTCGAATTCGATCTCGTCGGCGTCAACGCCTAGGAGTACCGCGCATTCCTTGAGTGTCGCTGTGATGCCCGACGTTGACTCCATCCGCTTGGCGAAGCGCCAGTATTTCTCGGCCATCTTCTCATCGCTGATCCCTGCGTCCACGCACTCGCGCCGAACTATGTCACCCGTCTTCTGCGCCATCCGGCGCGCCGCCTTCTCTGAACGTGCCCAGCGCTTGCCATCCCACACGAGCCAGCCAAAGCCGCTCGAATGCAGTAGATCGTCGCCGTGAGCCTCGCGCAAGCGGCGGGCGTTGGCGAGTTCGGTCAAGGGGTCACTCGTCTTCTCCGGCTTCGTCGCCGTGTCGGTCGCGATTGCTGTCGCTGGGTCCGGGGGAGTCTCTCGCGGCTTACTGAACGCTGTGGCCACCAGCCGTTTGAGCCCGTCCGCGTCGTTGCCCTTGTTCAGCCAGTCTGTAACGTCCTTGTCTTCCTGCTTGCCGGTCAGGCCGGGTAGTTCGATAATTCTTGAGTTCGGGAGTAGTCTACTCAGTTTGGCTGCTTTCTTGCGGCCCGACTCGTCTTGATCTTGACAAATGGCAACCTTCGCATCCTTCAGCGCCGCGGTGTAGTGTCTGTTCCACTTGTTCGCGCCGTTCGCGTTGGTCGTGGCCACGAGCCCGAGCGCGTTGACCGAGTTTGCGTCCTTTGGCCCCTCGACCAAGAATATGACCTTGCCCGCCCTGATATTCTCGATCACAGCCGGTAGATTGTAGAGCGGTTTGTCTTCTTCTCGGAGCGCTGGAAAACTTCGGCGCGGCCCTTTATCATTCGGCTTCGCGATGTACCAGTCGCCGCTCGAACCTCGTACATACTCGCCACCCCTGAAACTCCAGAGGTGCCCGCCACCGGGCGCGGGCCGCCTCATTCGGAAGTCCTTCGGGGAGTACCGGATCTCTTGCATTATGACTTTACCGTTCGCGTCGGGGAAATCGTAAACCTCGACGATCTTGCGCGTGGCTGTTTTACCGTTCGTGCGTCCGTTCTGCCTGGGCGGGTAGAGATCCTTGGCGCTCCACCCGAGCGGGGCGAGCACGTCCCCGATATCACAGCCAGCATGGCAGTGGATGCCGATTTTGCCGTCCGACTTCTGGCTCACCTGGAGCGAGTTCTTGCCGTCGTCATGACCAGGACATTTGGCGGTGTGGTAGTCGCCCGCCTGCCTGACGCCGTGCAACTGACCAAGCAGACCGTCCAGCGTGAGGCGCGGCGTATGTGCTGTCGCGTTCATTGTTTCCCTTCCCGAACTCCATCGAGGATCAGCCGAGCGACTTCTTCGGCGGGTACGGATGGGATGATTGGATCAGTAATCGGTTGATGGCCTTGCATTGCATCAGGGGGACAGAGGTCGTCGATGAGGGAGTCGAGTATGCGAAGCTGTTCACGGACCGCTTCAAGGGCTGCCTTCACCGCATCCTCGCATACTCGAGCGATATCCCTCTTCTCTTTGCCCTCGCGAAGCTCCCGAAAATACTCCAGCGCGTGACTCGAGTTGGGCAGGCTCTTTGATAGCCCACAAATGTAGAGCGCCCCACCCGCTGTCTGGAGTTGGCCATGCTCGTGAAGGTCCCGTGCCACCGTTTCGTAGTCAACCGGCGCTCCCTGGTGCGACACACGGAGGATCGCTCCAGCTATCGCCGCGTGGCGGGCGTCATCGAAAAACTCGGGCGCGATGTAGCCAAACTCTTCTACGAATGTCGCGGCCGCCTGCTCGTTGAGCATCACCGCCGCGAGCACGGCTGCCTCGGTTCGTTTCATGGCTGTCGCGGCCACCATTGTCAGAGCCCCGCCATTTCGAGCTCGCGTTCTGCTCGCGCGATTTCATCGGCCCGGCGCTTCGGGCTGCGCGGTTTTGGCGATGTGTTGCGTTCGCGTGTGGTAGTTTCAACACCGGCGAGCGCTTCGGTGAAACGCTCTAAGGCTTGTTTCGAGGTAACCGCACGTCCCCCGACTCTCCGTGTCTCGAGCTTGACGCCGTCAAGCCCGCGCTTCGCCCATCGCCAAATGGTCGATGCGTGGGGGCGAGAGCCATTTATCCGTGGAAGGGCTTTGGCCGCCTCAGAGAAAGTAAGTAGGTCCTCATCGAAAAGCATTCTTTGTCTCCTTGCAAGGTTTTGTTTGCTCGCCTACCTTGCAGTAGAATGCCTATCGAATTCGGTTCCCCAAATTTCCCCGGATCCCCCCAAAATTACCCCGCTGTCACTGGAACGAAAGCCCCTAGAACAAGGCGTGTCACAAGTAGACAGAGACTATCTTCCCCAGAATTCCCCGAAATTCCCCGCCGCTACAGATAGCCTTCTTCGTCGTCGGTACTGGAGCTAGGTGCTCCCCAGCGCCCGGTACTCCACCCGTCAAACTCGTTCTTCTCGAGTGACTTGAGTCTTCTTACCCTCAAGGCATAGGCAATACGATCTTTTGCCTGGTCTCGGCTGAGTTTCTCAGGGTAGCGGTCGGC
>CAYNZS010000322.1:0-311 GCA_964401695.1 uncultured Nitrospirales bacterium | reverse complement strand
GTCAATTTTCTCAAAGAGGTCCAACAATATCTCGACCCACGGCGTGTCCACACCTGTGCAAAGTCGGTAGCTGCTTTCCCTGAGCCAACCAGCGAAGACTCGTGGTTTGACTCGGAGCGGATCTAAGGCGGCATCATTCTCGCGGAACTTTCTGGAATGAACGTCAGCATCAAGATCACGGATGATTTCGGCTCTGTCGTAGTCCTCATCTACGACGAGCGCGCTGAAGGCTTCCACGATCTTCTCCACAGAAAATAGTTCGTCGGCTTTCTCAACGAAGAAGCGGAATTTCGCCGGAACGTTTTCGCCAG
>CAYNZS010000321.1:0-3968 GCA_964401695.1 uncultured Nitrospirales bacterium | reverse complement strand
CGTGCGCGCATCGCACTGCATAATGATCCATCAGCTTAAATCACACCACTAGGTGCCGCCTCGTTTCTTCTCTTTGTCTTTCACGCGCTTCCATACAGCCATGACTTCTTCTGGAGTCTTCGCCATCGCTTCTCCGAATACGTGTTCATGGCGGCGAATCATTTTCTCGTGGACGGTGCGAAGCACGTCTTCCAGCGAGAGGCGGCCCTCTTCCTCTGCCGCTGCCGCCGTCGCCAGCGCGGTGAACAGCGCATCCCCCAACTCCTCGGCGATATGCGCGTCGTCCCCACTCTCGATGGCTTGCTTCAGTTCCTCCGTTTCTTCGCCTAGGAACGCCGCGAAATCCGCCGAGCTTTGTTCGCGATCCCACGGGCATCCATCTTCGCTGCGCAGGTAGCGGACCAGGTTCGCGAGCGCTTGGAACCAGTCCGTTTCGGACTGCGGCTCACGCTCAAAGTGGGGATACACGTTGCGCCTTTCGGAAGCGGCTCAAGTATTTATGGAATCCGCCGATAAGAATACCCAGTAGAGGCTAAAGACAAGGAGGTTACTATGACGATTCAATGTTGCCGGTGCGGAAAGGACCGGAAAAACGGGCAGTGGCCCCATGTTTCCGTCCCATTGGCAGGACGCGTAAGCCATTCGTACTGCCCAGAATGCAGCGACGCGCTTCTCGTTGAAATCCGCCAGGAGAGAATCCGCGCCACCCCAATTTCGCGTCCCCTATTCGAGGGCACCTAAACGTGCGCGAGGCCTGATGGGCAGGGTCGCTACTTGTAGCGGTAAGTTATCCTGCCCTTTTCCAGGTCGTAAGGAGACATCTCGAGCTTGACTTTGTCGCCCCGCAGAATGCGAATGTAGAACTTGCGCATCTTCCCCGACACATGAGCCAGCACCGTATGGCCGTTGCTCAATTTCACGCGAAACATGGCATTGGGCAACGGCTCCACAACCGTGCCTTCCACCTCTATTGCAGATTCCTTCTCCATATAGTCTTCCTGAACCGGTCAGATCCTTTCTGTTCGTTTAGGTTGAGCCCATCGCTCGAAACGAAGCGGTGAACGTGGCAATAGTATATCACCACAGCCCCGTTCTTTTCAGCAAGAAAAAACATTAGCGTTCAGGCCAACGGAAGCACGCAAACACAGGGCACTTGGCCGCGAGACGCAAGAAGAGGGACACCATCGCCAAATTCGTTTGAAGGTGCTATCATAGGGAGCGGATTCAAACTTGAAACTCCTCTCCGAGTGGTCTTATCCGCCATCGTGGCGGCAATCGCCGAGACGTCCACGTTGGGCCTGATGCGATAGCGCACTCAAAAAGGGAGCTATCATGGCGGCGAATATGGAAACGGTTGACCTTCCCATCGAAGGGATGAGCTGCACGAGTTGCGCGCAGAATGTCGAGAAAGCGTTAGCCTCCACCGAGGGTGTCCTTGCGGCTTCGGTGAGCTACCCAACCAAGACGGCGCACGTCGAATTCTCCGCGGAAAACTTGGACGTGGAAGCCCTAGCCGAGGTGGTGGCGAAGGCTGGATATGGGGTCAGGGAGCGGCATGTTCAGGCCGTGCTGAAGATCGAGGGGATGACCTGTTCAGGTTGCTCGGCATCGGTCGAGAAGGCCCTGAACTCCGTGCCGGGCGTCCGGTCGGCCAGCGTCAACTTGATGATGGAGGATGCGACCGTCACCTACGAAGCGGCTCGGGTGACGATACGCGATCTCGTCGAGGCCGTCCGAAACGCGGGATACGGGGTACGGATAGACGTCGACGAAATCGAGGATGCGGCGGAGAAGACAGATCCGCATCTGCGCAACGCGCGAAACCGTTTTGTACTCGCATGGGCGCTGACCGGTCCCGTGGCGATTCTCATGATTGCCCACATGACGGGGCTCTGGATGCCGTCGTACTACCATTGGCTCGAGTTGGCGCTTTCGGTGCCCGTATTAGCGATTGCCGGCGCGGCGACCTACCGCAAAGCGTGGCAGACCAGCCTCCATCTAAGCCCCAATATGGACGCGCTCATCGCGTTGGGAACAGGGGCGGCGTTTGTCACGACCCCCATGGCCATCGCCGGCCTAAAGATCGCCAGTTATGGCGCGGTCGCCGCTATGATCATGGCTTTTCACCTGACCGGACGCTATTTGGAGACCTCCGCCAAAGGGCGCGCATCCCAGGCGATCCGGCGCCTACTTGAGTTGGGCGCGAAAACGGCCCGCATCGAGTGCGGCGGCGAGGAGCAAGAAATCTCCGTAGACGAAATTGCCGTAGGCGACCTCATGATCATCCGCCCCGGCGAGAAGATCCCCACAGACGGAATCGTGGTAAGCGGGGCCAGCGCGCTGGATGAATCGATGGCGACGGGCGAGTCCATACCCGTAGAAAAAACCGAGGGCGACGAGGTTATCGGCGGCACGCTCAACACGACCGGGGCGCTGCGGGCGAAAGCGGCGCGCGTGGGAAAGGACACTTTCCTCGCACAGGTCGTGAAGATTGTGCAACAGGCGCAGACCTCGAAGGTGCCCATCCAGGAACTTGCCGACCGGATAACAAGCGTATTCGTGCCAGTAATCCTGGCGATCGCCCTGGCGACATTCGCGCTGTGGTTCCTCTTCCCCTCTGGCCTGGAGGCCCTGGGCGCGTGGGTCGCGCCACACCTGCCGTGGGTCGATCTCGAAGGATCCGCCCCCTTGTCGCTCGCCATATTCGCCGCTGTCGCCGTACTCGTTATCGCGTGCCCTTGCGCCATGGGCCTCGCCACGCCGACGGCCATCATGGTGGGCACGGGCGCGGGAGCGGCGAAAGGGATTCTCATCCGAAATGGAGCTGCGATCCAAGCGATGCGCGATATCGACATCGTCTGCGTGGACAAGACCGGCACCCTTACGCACGGCAAACTCGAGGTCACGGGAATCGCCGGCAACGGCACAGCCGAGGACGAAGTACTCAGGCTTGCCGCCGCCGCGGACGCCTCTTCCGAACACCCAATCGCCGTGGCGGTCGCGCGCGCCGCGAAGGCGCGGGGATTAGATATGCCAGACGCTTCCGCTTTTGAAGCCATACCGGGCATGGGGGTGTCGGCTTCCGTGGACGGAACGGATGTTCTCGCCGGAAAGGAGGCGCTTTTGGTCGAACGGGGCGTGGACGCAGCGGCGCTGACAGAGTCCGTCGCGAAATTTCAGGAGCAAGGTTTCACCGTTGTGCTCGTAGCCTCCGACGGTCGGGCAATGGGCGCTATCGCCGTTGCCGACACTTTGAAACCCGATTCTCAGAAAGCGATCCAGGCCTTGCGCGAGCGGAGCATGGACGTCGTCATGATCACCGGAGACAACGCCAAAACCGCGCAAGCCATCGCGAATGAATCCGGCGTCACCCGAGTTCTCGCCGACGTATTGCCCGGCGAAAAGGCGGACGCCATCAAGCAACTCCAAGCCGGCGGCGCCAAGGTAGCCATGGTCGGCGATGGGATCAACGACGCCGCGGCCCTCGCCCAAGCCGACATCGGCATCGCCATTGGAACCGGCACCGACGTGGCCATCGAATCCTCCGACATAACGCTCGTCCAGGGAAGCCTCACATCGCTCGTCAGCGCTATCGATCTATCCCGCGCAACCTTCCGAAAAATCAGGCAGAACCTATTCTGGGCCTTCGGCTACAACCTCATCGCCATACCCGCCGCCATCCTTGGCCTCCTCCACCCCCTCATCGCGGAAACCGCCATGGCCGCGAGTTCGATCACCGTCGTATGCAATTCCCTTTGCCTGAGAGCCTTCTCAAGAAGATGACGAACCTCTCCTCGACAATCTTACGGAAAGGCGCAAAAGGAATAGCGGTGAGCACTGCTGTCTTAAATAAAACCTTCAACCGTCTTTGCGAGGGAGCGACTGCGGCAATCTTCTCCGGCCGCCAAAGCCACTCGCCATCTGTCAGGCGTAACGAGTTATTGGCAGCAGATTGCTTCGTCGTTCCT
>CAYNZS010000320.1:0-3969 GCA_964401695.1 uncultured Nitrospirales bacterium | reverse complement strand
ATCAGTCGCCGCTCACGGTGAGCGACGGATGGCTCCGGCAGGAAAGGGCTTAGCCCGCATCGCTCACAGCTTCCGGGGCAGGCGCTGGCGAAGAGATCGAGTTGTTGTTCTTTGATCCGGTTTTCTATCTCGCCACGCGCGCAGTAGTGGTCTTCGTAGAGGGCGCGGGGGTCGGCGTAGCTGTCGGGCAGGTTGGTGAGGATGAAGCGTGGGTTGGCGCCTTTGCGCAGGTGTTCGGCTTTGGCGATAACGTGGCGCGCGCGGCTTCAGTATTCTTGGGTGCGATAGTCGAAGGCGGTGAACACGCGTGCGGCCATACCGGTTACCAGGTGGCGCAGCTGGGCGTCGCCCAATTCCTTGCCGATTCTTTGGAGAAGGCGCTTGTTTTTGGCGAGGCCCAATAGGTAGTAAACACCGTGCGATTCGCACCAGTCCATCAAGGCGTCGCGGGCAAAACCCGAGTCGCCCCGCAAGATGATGCACGTGTGCGGCCAACGTGCTCAACGACGCCAGCACTTTGCCCCGGTCCGCTTCGCGATGGCGCGCCTCGCCTTGCACATCGCTCTTGTTCAGTGCCACCGCCGACAACGGATCCCACTTCAGATCGTCATGGTCATTGAGATCCTCATAGCCCAATGCTAGGCCGTAGACCCGCTGGCGCACCAACGCGGTCACGTCATGTTCAATGAGACCCGGGTCGCGATGATCCGTGAAACACGCCGCCAGTTTCTGCGTGATGCCCAAGCGGGCTGGAATAGACGTGGCGTTTGGCGCAGGAACCGCGGCGGATGGCTAAGCGGTATCTCCAGAAGGATCTGGAATTTTCCCGTTGTTTTGGATGGAATTCTTGAGCCGGAGGCGCCACGCCAAGCGTTAACCCGGACATCGCGCCGGTCTCTCTTCGCTACTCTGTGGGCTGAAACCATCGCCTCGCAAGATCAGGTGCGTTGAGGGTTCAGGGGACGGCCCCCTCCCCAAAACCCTCGCGGACGAATGGAGTCTCGATGCTATTTGGGCTGCATTCGAATCGCGCCGTCTAGGCGGATCGTCGTGCCGTTCAACATCGAATTCTCGACCATTTGCTTCGCGAGCAGAGCGTACTCTTCGGGCTCTCCCAGGCGCGGAGGGAATGGCACCTGAGCGCTCAGGAGAGCTCTCTTATCTTCGGCCATGGCCAGCATCATGGGCGTTTTGAATAGCCCCGGCGCGATGGTAAGCACCCGGATGCCGTGCTGGGCAAACTCGCGAGCGATGGGAAGAGTCATGCCTACTAGGCCGCCCTTCGACGCGGAATAGGCCGCCTGGCCAATCTGCCCTTCGAAGGCCGCGGCCGACGCAGTGTTAATGAACACGCCACGCTCGCCTCCGGCGTCGGGCTCGGTTTCCATCATGGCCGCGCCCACGAGGCGGATCACGTTGAAGGAACCGAAGAGATTCACATCGACAATCCTCTTGAAGTCCTCAAGGGGATAGGGGGCATCCCGGCCCACCACACGCCCTCCGCCGCCGATGCCAGCACAGTTCACCGCGCCGTGCAGAGGGCCGAACGCGTCGAGGGCCGCGTCGACCGTCGCTTGAACTTCTCCTTCGTCGGTCACGTTGCACTTGACGAAGCGCGCCGAGTCGCCGATAGAGGCTGCGACCTCTTCTCCAGCATCGCCGTTAATGTCGCAGAGCACAACCTTCGCTCCGCTCTCGGCAAATAAGCGGCCTGTCGCCGCACCCAAGCCAGAGCCCCCGCCTGTGATGATGAGATTTTTTTCGCTCAATTCCACAACGATTCTCCTGGTTCCCTTTTGGATTTTCTCTGGACCCGAATGGCCTCAGTGGATATGGTCGCGCATGATACACCTCGAACGTTGAACATTCCCAGCCCGAATATTTCTACGGGCTGGCCCGGATATCTCACCACTTTTCTACTGCGACGGCGGATAAGGCCGCTCTGACGAGACTCTTCTCGCCTTTCGACCTCGACGTGACCCGCCACACTGTCGTCCGAAAGGTTTCGAACAAGTCTCGACATAGCAACCTTCTCCACCGTCTCGCTACGAAAACCGGTGAGATATCCGGGTTAGAAAACAAACGGAATAATCGCGCGCCGTTGGGCGGGATAGCCTTCGAGTGTCTGCCGGTACCAGCGATGGTGGTCCCTGGCCCTGGGGACGAGGTTCGCGGCGCTCCACAGCGCGAAAAGGGCTCCTGGCGAAGACCACACCGCGACAGCCCATCCGGTCCACTCCAGGATTTCGCCGAAATAATTGGGACACGAAATCCAGCGGTACAGGCCGCCGTGGGGAATCCGATATCCGCTGTCTCCGTCCTTGCGCAACTTCCTCAGGATTGAATCCGAATGGATGTTAATGCTCAGCCCCAAGACGAAGAGCCCAACGCCGCAGGCAAATCGCGGATCTGAAACCCAAGACGCGCCGTAGTCCGCGCCATGGATGCCGAGGTAGCGTCCGTTTAAGTAGCCATTGTAGGTGTTGAACAGGATTCCGAGCCCGGCGAGGGCCAGCGGCATGGGTGTGCCACGGCGTTTGCGCCGCAACGGATAGACAAAGGCGCGGTTGGCATAGTGGATTTGCCACAGGGCGAAGAAGAGCCATGTCATGCTGGGCTGGCCCCGGTTGCCCAGAAGGAAGCAAGCGGCGAACACGATCACCGCGGGTGATTCCATCAGCATCCAGGCGGACGCCGCGTTGACGGTCGGCCCCCATGACGCACGAACGTGCCGCCCGTAGGGAGCGGAAAAGAAGAAGAGCGCAACGAAAGCCAGAGCCGCGGCGATCACTCCGCCGATGAGTAGAGCCGAATAGATTTTCTGTTCTGGAGAGGTCACGCTGGCCCCCATGCCCTGCATGTCGGCATCGCTCTAAAGGGCCGGAATTTGTGAAGGCCCCACCTTCCTCAGCCCCTCCCTTAAACCGGGGAGGAGGGTATGCCTCTGAATGTGACGGCGGCAACTCGGGTGAACGCTCGCAATCGCCCCCTTTTTTCGGGTGGGGATTTGACTACGCAATCCGGCAAGCGGTACGGGTCAATCCAGGTGTTCTCAAAAAAAATAGTATCGCACTGTGCATTGACTCGCGGCAACCTGTGCGATGCCCCCTCGGACCCGGACCCGATTAGCAGAATGGATCCCCCCTTCCCACCGTTCTATTTGGCGGTCACCGTTTGTGCTACATTGGCGTATCGTCGAAACCGCGCAGTCCGAACAAGGGAAAGGAGAGGGTGGCCATGCTCGTCGACATGCAGGGACTGGATGAGCTTGCGCATTCTCGCCACGCCACGAAAACTCCCTTCGACCTCGTCCTTGAAGCAAGGCGATAGATGGACATCAAGTATCTGGCTCTCGCCTTTCTCGCGCTGTGCGCCGTGGCGGGCGGGTGTGGACGTGGCGAAGAGGCCAATTCTCGCACGATGGAAGCAAGGCTTGTCGCGAACGTGACGACCCTTAAGGCGGCGTGCCTTTTACTTTGGCCGCGCGTTTTACGATTCCTCCGAGTGCTCATATCTACTGGCGGCATCCGGGCAGCTCGGGTTTGGCTACGGAGGTGGTTTGGGATTTGCCGGAGGGATTCTCCGCCGCGCCGTTGGCATGGCCCGCTCCAGAGCGATTCGAATTCGTGGAGATAGGCGATATCTCATATGGCTACGAAGATGAGGTACTCCTCCTATCCGAAATCACGCCGCCGGACGGCCTTTCGGAGGAATCCATGTCCACGCTTTCGGCGCGCGTTTCTTGGCTCATCTGCCTAGACCGCGGGCAATGCATTCCTGGAGGAAAAGAGGTGGAAATTGAATTGCCTTCGGGAGAGGGCGGGCCATCGGAATTCTTCGCGGCGATCGAAGATGCCCGGGCCACCGTGCCAGTCGACTACGCGGATGGGGCCTCCCCCGTGACGATTGACGCTTCATCCGAGATTACCCATATGGACCCGTCGGCGACCGGAGCCAATGAGATTGAAG
>CAYNZS010000319.1:0-3988 GCA_964401695.1 uncultured Nitrospirales bacterium | reverse complement strand
GTCAAACGATACCGGCGGATCTTAAGATGACTTCTCCAAATGGGAAATCCGGGTTAAAGGGATCATCTGAATGTAGGACCGCCAGCCCGGCGGCCGTTGGACAGAGAGAAGACTCCCGGCATAGCTCGACCGCCGGGGGCGGCGGTCCTACATTCGTGCTTTTGAACAACAGAAAGTTATGAGATCGCAAGTGTTTCTTAGGAGCGGATCGATCGGGCTGAAGAGATTGCCGCATCGACGAAGCCTCCTCGCAATGGCAGAATAAGATGTATTTTCGTTACGGACCGCCACGGTTCGGCTGCGGCCAACGGCCGCTCTGTGGCCTCTGCGCGCTCCGTGGCAAGAAGGCATCTCCAAGACAACAGATAACGCTTTGAAAGCAGCGTCTCTCATGTTCGATTCATTCATGGAGCCCGGTGTGCCGCCGCTCCTCTTTTGGATATTCGTAGGCCTCGCCATCGTCATCCAAGGCATCAGCAAATCCGGATTCGCCGGTGGCGTAGGCGCACTCTCCCTTCCCTTCATGTTGCTCGTCATGCCCGTCGACAAAGTCGTGGCCACGCTCCTCCCCCTGCTCATCCTGTGCGACTTCAATGCCATTTATCACCATTGGAACAACAAACGCTGGGAGCCCATCCTCGCCATCTACATCCCCTCCGTCGTAGGCATTCTCCTTGGCGCCGCGGTTTGGTGGTGGCTCGGACGCGAGGGCGTGGAATCTTACGGCGCGCCCATCAAGCGCTTCGTCGGCGTCATCGCCGTGCTATTCAGCTTCTATATCGTCGGCAAGGAAAGCGCCGCGGCTTGGGTCGAGAAGATCAAGCCCGGCAAAACCACTGCCTTCGCCACCGGCGTGACCGCCGGATTCCTTTCCACCATAACCCACGCCGGCGGGCCGATCGTTAGCCTGTACATGTTCACGCAAGGCATGGGCAAGACGCTGCTCGTGGGGACGGTCGCCTGGACTTTCACTCTCATCAACCTCACCAAGCTCCCTTTCTACGCCGCCGTTGGCCTTGTACAGATCGACGCTCTTCTTTTTGGCCTCACACTGGTTTGGCTAATTCCCATAGGCTCGTGGCTGGGCCACTGGATACACCATCGCGTATCCGAGAGCATCTTCAACCGCATCGTGATGGTGTTGGTGTTCTTCGGTGGAATCCAATTGATTCTCGATGTAAACTTGGTCCTCCTCCTCTTGGAATACGCGTCCGGCAAACCGAGTTAGCCGGGCCGGGGCACACACAGGAGCCATGCTGTCGATCCAACCAACCCGAGGGTTTACGCTATGAAGAAATTCTTCCGGAATCACTCACCCTTTCTCCTATGGAGCGCTACCACGATTCTTCTCTATGCGGCCGCGCCGCTCGCCTCGTCACAAGAGGAGAGCGTTAAACCGGGCATAAACGACAGCTTTCAGGATCCGGATGTCCGGGAGTTCATCGACCGGTTCGAAGGCGACGGCCGTGCCATCTACGCGAAGCGTCAAGAGGTTCTCGCCACTCTCGGCCTCAAGCCCGGCGACGAGGTGGCGGATATCGGAGCGGGCACGGGCTTCTTCTCTATGATGATGGGCAAAGCCGTCGGCGATTCGGGCACGGTTTACGCGGTCGATATCGCACAGAATTTCCTCGATCACATCGTCGAGACGGCCGGAGAGAAGGGCCTGAAGAACGTGCGGCCCGTGCTGTGCGACCAGAAATCCACGAAGCTGGAGCCCAACTCCATCGACGCCGCGTTCATCTGCGACGTGTACCACCATTTCGAGTTTCCCTTCCTCACCATGGCCTCGCTCCATCAGGCCATACGGACCGGAGGTACGCTCGTTGTCGTAGACTTCGAACGCATTGTCGGGATTACGGGGCAGTTCTTCATGGATCATATGCGGGCCGGAAAAGGCACTTTCACCGACGAGATCATCGACTCGGGATTCGAACTCGTCGAGGAAATCGATTTGTTCGAGGAGCAGTACGTGCTGCGATTCAGGAAACGTGAGATGGCGAGCGAACGGTAAGCGCGGTGGACACCGAACAGGAACCGGCATGAGCGATGGCGATGGAAACCTCCTCCGTTATGTGGGGCTGCGTTCCGCGACGGCCCTTGTCCTAGCCAACATCATCGGCGCCGGAATCTTCACGTCAACAGGATTTCAAGCCGCCGCCCTCGGCCACCCAGGCTACATATTCCTGCTGTGGATCGTCGGAGGTATCTTGGCCCTGTGCGGGGCTCTCTGCTTTGCCGAACTCGGGGCGGCGATGCCCCGGGCCGGCGCCGAATACGTATACCTCCGTGAAACCTACGGCAACGCCTTCGCCTTTATGAGCGCCTTCGTGTCCCTGCTCGCTGGGTTCTCCGCGCCTATCGCATCCGCCCTGAAAAGTTTCATCGCTTACGCCGCCCACTTCGTTCCGGCCCTCGCCGACGACCCCAAGCTGTTCGGTTGGATCAGCGTCAGCGATATCATAGCCATAGCCCTATGCTGGATCCTCATTCTCATCCACACGGCCCGAGTGCGCGGGGGCCTCGGCTTCAACGACCTCATCACGCTGTTCAAAGTTTGTGGCATCGTAGGAATTATTCTGAGCGCTGCCGCATTTGGATCGGGCACGGCCGGCAACCTGACAACCGTCTCGGCCAGTTTCCACGAGCTTAGCTGGTCCGGACGCGGCGCTGCCTTCGGCACCTCGCTCATTTTCGTAATGTTCTGCTATTCAGGCTGGAATGCCTCCGCCTACATGGCCGGCGAAATGAAAGACGCCCAACGCGTCCTCCCCCGTTCCCTTCTGTTCGGCACGGGGCTCGTTGTCCTGCTCTACCTCGGCATGAACGCCGTCTACCTCTACGGAGCCGATGTCGACACGCTCGCCGGCAAGGTCGAAGTCGGGCAAGTCGCGGCTGAGGCCCTCTTCGGCGGCGTGGGCGTCACACTCGTCACCATCGTTCTGTGCGTCTCGATATTCGCCTCCGCTTCCGCCATGACCATCGTAGGGCCGCGCGTGTACTACGCCTTCGGGAAAGACTTCGAACCCCTTCGTTTTCTCGCTCGCGTAAACAAGAAGACCGGCGCGCCAACTCCTGCCCTCCTACTCCAGGGCGTGGCCACCTCCGTCATCATCTTGCTCGGGCGGATCGACCAGATTCAGCAATACGCGGGGTTCACTCTCAGTCTCTTCGCAAGCCTCGCCGTGTCCTGCGTTATCGTCCTGCGCATGCGGCGGCCCAACATGGAACGCCCATTCAAGGCCTTGGGCTACCCCATAACCCCCATCCTCTTCATCGCCGTCTCCGCCGGGATGATGTTCTGGGCCTTCCAGGGACGTCCCCTCGAATCGTCGCTCAGCTTTGCGACCGTCGCGGCGGGAGGGATAATTTTTTACGGCCTGGTCCGTAAACAGTCGTAGACTGACGAGGGGGAAGGCAACGATTCGACGCCATCGAGGATTAAGGTCTGAATCCGAAAACCGCGAAAAAAAACGAGAAGAATTTCCGGTGTTTGGGAGAGACCCTGTCGATAGGGACGAATACAGCATTCTGGCCGCTGGAGTTCATGGCGGTCGGGGACTGCGAAGGGAACCCACGCCGGAATATCGGATCAGATGACGCAGGCAGGATCTGTCCCGAAGAAACTTCTGGTTGTAGCCGGGGGATGAGCGAAGCGATTCCTCCGATCAACTTGATCACTCGATATTTCTCCGCAGGAGATATAGCGGCTGAGAAACTCGAAACAAGATTCGCCGCCTCGCCAAAGACCCACGACATCGATCGCAGCCCCGAGACAATTTGAAAACGGGTTCGGCGATCCGCCGGGCGGGAATCGCCACATCTCCTCCGGAGAAGTTCGCATAGAGAAACGCCTACCGGCGGCGTTCTTGCGCCATCCTGATATCTAGAGCTTATCGCGAGCCTAGGTCGTGGGCGAAGTCAACCTTAGAGTACTAGTGGTTTGATTTATAGTTGAGGGAATTTATCTTTTATCGTATGTGTTCTC
>CAYNZS010000318.1:0-4026 GCA_964401695.1 uncultured Nitrospirales bacterium | reverse complement strand
CGCGAGGATTTTTTGGTGCCGCTTCGTATCTATAATTTCTTAAAACGCTCTAGCCTGGAACGTATGAGAGCCTTCCGGAGTTTGGGAATGGCTCCGCCGATGACCGCGCCCTCGCGCCGCTTGCCGAACAAGTACTGACTGACACTCGAAACCGAGATTTCCAGTAGGTCTGCCACTTCGCGCTGCGTCTTCTGTTCGAAGAAGTACAGACGCACGATATCGCGCTGGCGTTGGGTGAGAACCTCGTCGATCAGCTTGTGAAGCGTGGGAATCATTTCGCGCAGATGGTCGCGAAGACGGAGCCTGTGCTCTGCATCCTCGTGTGTCTTGTGCCAGAGACTCTGTTGTTCGGAGAACTGGGACAGGATCTCCCAGTCCACGGCAACTTCCCAGAAATCGGTGTTGAATGTTGGCTTGCGGGCCCGCAAGTCGTGACGCTGGTTGTATGACTTATTCACGCTGACATCTCAGATTTCCGATGAGGCGAGGTGTCAGCCGAAGAAGACGCGGCTAGACAGACCTTCCCCATTGGGGAAAAGCCCACCCAACCGCGCTAACGGCCAGCGGGATAAATGCCGTTTCAGGCGCAGTCGAGCGTCTGAAACAGCCATCTATTTGGCGAAACCTACTATAGTCTGGACAGACCCGCGCGTCAAGCCAAGTGACCATAGGAAAGTGACGAGTGGCGACCCCCTAACCGTTCAGGCCATAACCGGCTGGTCCGGCCATAACCCTTCCGGCCAGAAAGGCCGCTCACCTATACACAATTTGTCAGGCACGTTGCGAAAGCGTCGAGTGGATCCGTGGCGTTGCGTGTGTTTGCCGGGAAACGCGGTCGAACCTTTTCGCACACAATATCGGTCGCCGTCATTTCTATGGACGCCGTCTCTCTTTTTGCTATTCTGCGTACAATCACTGATTGAGATATCCGGGTGATGCGCCCCGCCACCCCAGACGGTCACAAAGGAGAACAAGCCATGGTATCGAACACCTGCGCACGGGTCGCTGTCTTGGCGATAGCCATCCTGGCCGCCGCCCCCTTGGCGTGGGCGGGCTACGAACGAATCAACGTCCCCAATCCCAACGACCCCATGGACGTCCACATTTACCGCCTGGACAATCGGCTGACGGTCTACCTGACCGAGAACCGCCAAAAGCCAAGGTTCTATAGCGAGATCGCCGTGCGCGCTGGCAGCAAGCACGATCCCGCCAATGCGACAGGCCTCGCCCACTATCTCGAGCACCTGCTGTTCAAGGGAAACCGGCAGTTCGGAACGCTCGACTACGCCAAAGAGCAACCCTATCTCGACCAAATCGAGGCCCTGTACGAGCAGCACTTCTCCGAAGAGGACGCCGGCAAACGAAAAGAAATCTACGCCGAGATAAACCGCGTCGCCCAGGAAGCGGCCGCCTACGCCATTCCAAACGAATTCGACAAGCTCTACAACGCGATGGGTCAGTCCCACCTCAACGCCCACACGTGGCACGAGGAGACGGTCTACAAAGTCGGGCTCCCCGCCAACCGCCTGCGCCAATGGGCCGCCATGGAATCGGCCCGCTTCGTGGATCCGGTCTTCCGCCTGTTCCATACGGAATTGGAGACGGTGTACGAAGAGAAGAACCGGAGCATCGATAACAAAGGGCGAGTGATCAGCGAGGCGGTGAATAATCTGCTGTTCAAGAATCACCCCTATGGCCAACAGATGACCATCGGGGAAGTGGAACACCTCAAGCGGCCGTCTCTGCTCCGCATCCGCGACTACTACGATACCTACTACGTGCCCAACAACATGGCCATCTCGATCAGCGGCGCTATCGATATCGAAGAGGCGGTAAAGATTATCGACGAGCACTTCGGAAGTTGGAAGCGCAAGGATCTGCCCGAAGCACAGGTCTGGGAAGAGGCCCCGCTCGACGGTGTCGAACGCGTGTCGGTAAACTACAAGGCCGAAGAATACGCGGAACTCGCATTCCGCACCGCGCCGCGCGGCCATCGGGACCAGGAAGCCCTCATGCTCGTCGATTTCATTCTGGACAACTCCGTTGCGGGCCTCATCAACCTCAACCTCAATCAGCAACAGCAAGTCCGCCAAGCGGGCTCCTTCCATTTCTTCTACAATGACCACGGAATCGAACGATTGTTCGGCATTCCCAAAGAAGGCCAGACCCTCAAGGAAGTCGAGCAGCTCCTCCTCGACCAAATCGAGATGATAAAGCGCGGCGAGTTCGAAGATTGGATCGTTCCAGCCATCATCAACGACTTCAAGATGAAGAACAAACGAGCCCTTGAAATGGATCTGATGCGCGTAAACCGCATGACCAATTCCTTTTTGGCCTTCGAGGACTGGGATCGCACCATCGACGAAATCGACCGCATGGAGTCGGTCACTAAAGAGGAGGTCGTAGCCGCGGCGAACCGTTATTTCGCCGGAAACTACGTGGCAGGCTACCGC
This sequence comes from uncultured Nitrospirales bacterium, assembly GCA_964401695.1. Taxonomy (GTDB): domain Bacteria; phylum Hydrogenedentota; class Hydrogenedentia; order Hydrogenedentales; genus JAPYPO01. Next base: position 1,573 of record CAYNZS010000318.1, on the reverse strand, counting down.
CGGGACGCCCAGCAAGATCTGCCTTCGATCGAAAAGCCGAAAATCGATCCCGTGCCCATCGATCCATCCAGGCAATCGGCCTTCGCCAAGCGCATTCTCGAACTACCATTCGACCAGATCGAACCCGTCTTCGTCGATTCCGCAAAGGACTACAAGGTCGTCGAAGCCGATACCGGCGTCAAGTTCTACTACGCGCCCAACCCGGTAAACGATCTCTTCTCCTTTTCGGTCCAGATCGAATTCGGAACACACGAAGACAACACCATCGCCATCGCGACTCAGTTGCTCGACAAGTCGGGCATCGAAGGCTTCTCTTCCCTCGACCTCAAGAAAGAGTGGTACAAACTCGGTAGCACCTTCGCTATCGGCGCGGGCGAGAACGAGACCTTCATCCAAATTTCGGGCCTCGACGAAAATTTTGAAGAGACGCTGGGGCTCATGCTCGAACTCGTCACCAAGCCCGTGTCTCAAGCAGACGTCCTCGAGGAACTCAGAAAGATCATCCTGGTGCGGCGGGAAGACGGAAAGAAAGAGCCCAGCGTCATCGCCAGAGCGTTATCCGAGTATGTGCGCTACGGCAAAGACTCCTACTACCTGCGGATGCTGCCCGCGGAGGAGTTAGAGAAATTGACCGTAGACGATCTAAACCAAGTCATCCAGAACCTCCTGCGGTTCAAGCACACTATCACCTACATGGGGTCGCTCCCGCTCGACGGCGTGCTCGAAGTCCTCGCGAAGAAGCATCCGGTTACCGGCCCCCTCAACGAACCGCCCGCCTACCGTTTCCGCCGGGCGCGCGCCCCAGAGAAAACCGAAATCTACCTCTACGAGAAGGAATCGGCCCAGTCGCAAGTGCGGATCGAGTTTCCCGACGGCGTGTACAACGACCAAGACGCCACGCCCGTGCAGCTATACAACCAATACTTCGGCAGCGGCGGCATGTCGAATATTGTCTTCCAGGAACTGCGCGAGGCACGCGGCCTGGCCTATTCGGCGGCGGCCCGATACGTCGAAGGTGCCCGCGTTAACGACGAAAACCTTATGATTGGCGTCATTCAATGCCAAGCCGACAAGACCGTGGACGCCCTCCAAGCCTTCTTTGATCTTTTCGACGCCATGCCCCAATCCGAAGAGCGTTTCGCCGAAGCCTCCCAAGCGATCGTCAACTTGTACAGGACCTCCCCGATAGGTTTTCGCAATCTCATCGGCAGCGTTCGCGGGTGGGAGAGGCGGGGCCTCCAAGGCGACCCAAGAAAACAGCGATTCGCGCAAGTCCAAGCTGCTCAGATAGGCGATATGCTGGCCTTCTACGAGAGCCACATCAAAGGCAAGCCGAAACTCGTGTCCATCGTAGGCGACTCATCGAAATTTGACGCTGGAGAACTGGCGAAACTGGGCAAAGTCACCACGGTCGACGAAGATACCATCTTCATCGAGTAACGCCGCGATGTCCATACGCTCAAATTCAGAGGATAGTCGACTCCCTTCCCTGGAAGAAACTACCGACAAGACTCGAACACAAGCCTTGTTTGTCATTGCGACTCAGAACCCGCTTCGCTGGAAATTGGAATAA
>CAYNZS010000317.1:0-4029 GCA_964401695.1 uncultured Nitrospirales bacterium | reverse complement strand
GGTTAAACGATGCCGGCGGATCTGAAGATGACTCTTCCAAATGGGAAATCCGGGCACAAATCAAGATTTCGCGAATTGTTGATAGCGCCTGTGTGTTTACCAGTTGACCACGACGCCCACGTCGAAAGCGCGTGAACTCTTGATAGCGAGGAGGAGCGACGACGTGGCCTACCCAGTTCAACGCGTTGCGCGGCAGCGGTTTGGCGTGATTGCCAGTCCTCGGTCGCGGTAATGAAAGATGCAATGATTTGCCACTTTTCCCAATAGGGTCGACCGACGGCGGGTGGGACGGTTTGATAAATATGGGATGTTTCACTAAAATAGAGATGGTGAGAGTTTGCCTCTTCGAGAGCCTAGGAGCCATTGGCCATGCCAAAAGATATCAATGATTCTGCCTATTGGCGTGAATTTGAACACAATCGGGTCACCCATTCTGCCGCTCACTACCTGATGGCCATTGACAGCCTTCGGAAAGACCTGGGCTACGCGCGGGTCACGGATGTGGCCGACCGCCTTGACGTATCCCGTGGCGCGGCCTCGATGGCCATTACCCACCTGAAAAAGCGTCAATGGGTTGAGGAGGATCCGAACCGTTTCTTGCTGCTCTCAGACATTGGCAAGGACATGGCCCATCTCGTCGAGCATAATTTTGTCATCTTGTCGAAATTCTTCGAGGAGGTGCTGGGGGCGCCGCATGGCATGGCCCTCAGCGACGCGTGCAAGATGGAACATCTCATGTCGCTTGAGACAGGCCGGCGCATGCTTTGGTTCATGCGTTACGTCCTGGGCGACGAATCGCGCGCGGCGAAAATCAACGCGTTGATGACGTGCTACAAGCCCGGCTGCGAAACGGTCGAGAACTGTCCGCTCTGCGACGACGATTGTCTCGTCAGCCCAGAGTTCTGCACTTTTCGCCAAGAAAAAGAACTCTCGGAAGGCTAAGGAAGGAGGGACCGAGCCATGGGGGGCAACTCAAGCGTGGGCGGCCTGCCGGCCGTTCTGAGTAACACCCAGCTTGCCGTCGAATTGCAGGCGACCTCGCTCAGAACTCAGATAGTAACCGTCGGGGAACTGGGCCGGCTAGCGGTAAACCTGATCCATTCGGCGACGCTTCCTCCGGACACAGGCGCCCAACTCGATATTCGCGCTTAACGGAACGGTTCGGCAAAAAAGCCTGGTCGGCCCTACAATGTGTCCATTGCGCCCGCCTTTTCGCCGCCCGGTTACTTAGGCGTAATAATCAGAAGGCTCTCGCTCACCTCAACCGTTTCAACGTACTTCCTGAGCTCCTGTAGCTCCTGTCCGCCGTTTTGTTGCCAATCCTCCGCCAAGTTCTTGGCGCGGATCTCTTTCACGAATTGTTCAGGCAGGGGTTCTCCCTTTAGCGAAGCCGATTCCAGATGTACGATCAGTCTTCCATCGCGAAACATTACGTCAAACGACGCGGTCCCGTTGAAATAGCGGCCACTCGCGCCAGGGATGGGGACTGGGATGGGAAGTTTGTCAAGTGGAATGCTCACCTCGCCGCCAAGCCGATCGTCGTCAAGGGTGAGATACAACTTACCTCGAAAGAACGCCAGACTGTCATCGTGTTGAATCAAGACGTTGAGGTCGTCTTGCGTAAGTTCCAGAGGCTCACTGGCTTCGCCCGCCTCGAGCGCGCTCCTGTACTCGTCAACGCGAGCAAACAGGACGTCCACATCTGCTTGCGCCATTTCGGTGGACGGCAATTCGGCGGGCGTGCCGTCCGTATATTGTTCCACTAACTTTCCGAACTTGCTGTACGCGATGCCCACTGCAACGGCAATCAGCACGGCCACCACCAACACGGCCACGCACCCCACCACCAAACATCTACCCTCATTCGCACGCGAATTTCTCATGGGGCTCTCCTCGAATAGGATTGCAATTCTGCCGTTATACCACATCGGATCCGAAAATGTTCAATTCCGTCCGGTCGCCGGTAGACGAAACAATCAAGCAGCACGGGAGATTTTCCAAACCCCTTACAATGGACCAGTCGGAGAGTACTCCGGTTTTCAAGAAGAAGGCGGACTCAAGAGGAAGGGCGAAGGGAGTGGCTCAGCCTAAGGCATTTAGTCGAAACAACTTTTCAAGCCTGTTCGAGAGCATAAGCAGGAATTAGGGGCTGCTCTTTTGCGGACTTGGCAAATTAATTTTGATCAAGCTCCTAAGAGGAACGACGGACGCGCACACGAGCCCAAAGGCCCCGAGACAACGCGCGGAAATGATCGGTAACGTTACGCCGCTACGCCTCAAGACTCTTGGCGTCTAGGACGATTTCCTTGACCAGGCCGTACTCCAGCGCCTCTTCCGCGGTCATCCAGAAATTGCGGTCGCTATCTTTCGCGACCTTCTCCACGGGTTGGCCGGTCTCGCGCGAGATCATGCCGTTGATCCTGGTGCGGATCTTGATGATTTCCTGAGCCTCGATACGAATATCCGAAGCCTGGCCTCCGGCACCGCCGCTGGGCTGATGGATAAGGAAGCGGGTGTTCGGCAAGGAATAACGGTTCTCCTTGTCCGCGCCGAAAAGAATGGGCACCGCTATGCTCGCGACCCAGCCAGCGCCAATCGCGATAACAGGCGACTCGATGAAGTGCATCATATCGTGGACCGCAAACCCCGAATCCACGTGCCCGCCCTGCGACGTGATGATCACGCGAATCGGGTCGTGCGACTCCGCATTCAACACCAACAACTGCGAGATGACTTTCGCCGACAACTCCTGATCGATTTCGCCATTAACCAAGACCGTACGGGTCTTGAGCATGAGCGCCGACATGCCGTCCTTCTTTTCATCGTCCTTGTCGTCGTCGTTGTCGTCGGGCTTGGCTTCATAAGTCAACATGGCTGAAATCACCTTATATCGGAGTTGTACAGAGGGTCCGCGTGGGGTCGAAGCGAGGGGGTATTATGCCATCAGGAAGCGAATCACTTCAAGAGTCGAGCGATTTGCTCCTGGCCCCGGAGTGTCCGACATGACTGCTGAGCTGACTCTACAATACTCGGGTGACGCTCGAAGTCCCGCCTCGTCGATGGTCTTTGGCGGTGTGCCTATCTGTGAGCGTTCAGGCCATTCTTGCTTTTTTTCTGGGCAAGAATGGCCTGAACGCTCACGTTTCAATCTCCTGAGACCCGGCGGTACGGTATGCGGCCTATTCATGCGAGCACTTTCTTGTACCCGCTGATTCCGATGGTCTATCGTGCGACACGTTTCCTAACGAAGAGTCCCGGCCGAATCTCTCAAGGGGTCCACTGTGAAGACAATTCTGATCATGCGGCATGGCGAAGCGAACAACATGCCTCCTGGAAAGCGAGACTTCGACCGAACGCTGGCCCGGCGTGGCCGCGAGGACGCCGCGAGAATGGGCCGTCACATCAACGCCCAACAAGTCTCCCCAACGGTTGTCCTATCTTCTTCTGCGGAGCGCGCGAGAGAGACCGCGGACGCAGTGACGCAAGCCTTCGTGCCGGCCCCGGAGATGCTGTATTCTGACGATCTGTATGTGGCCATTCCACACACATGGCTCGACGAAATGGCGGGGCTGGATTCTACTTGCGAATACGTACTCCTGGTCGGGCACAATCCAACCATGGAATCGCTGGCCGCCCTGCTGACGGGAGAGGGTGCGGGGATGTCGACGGCTACCGTCGCGCGGGTAGAGGTCGAGATAGAAGAATGGCGCGAACTAGCCGGTGGCGCGCGGGGAAGACTAGTCGATGTATGGCGGCCGAAGAATGTGCCGGACCGGGATTAGCCCAACGAGACAGCCGCGGCCGACGCGAGGCCCAGAACCGAGTTAACGGTCGAAGTCACGTTCGGCGGAACATGGCACCCCGTCAACGAGAAGGCGTTGATCCATTCCCACAGGAGCCTCGCTGCGCTTGCGTCAGTCCCCAATTCTTTGCTCATCTCCTCGGAGGAATCTGAAAAGGTTATTTCGAGCAAAACCCTAACCCGGCGTAGCCGGAAGCAAGAGTACTTTTCCATGGCCCATTGTTTTT
>CAYNZS010000316.1:0-4117 GCA_964401695.1 uncultured Nitrospirales bacterium | reverse complement strand
ATTGTCGGCGAGACGACAACGCTCTTGATCTCTCCGGCGAATCCTGCCGCGGAGGTATCGACCACGTACTCGCCATCTTGCGGCACATTGACGGCAAACGCTCCGTCTTTGTAGGTTTCGAGGCCAAAACTCAATACGCCAATTGCTTCTTCGACCGTCACTAAGGCGTCATTAATTGGGTCTCCTGATGAACCGACGGACACGACGCCGTTGAGGGAATTGGGGAAGGCAAACTTGGGAGTAAGGACAACGTCGAGAGGTTGGTCCACAGCGAAAATTTCGACATCCTGCACCTCATAGTCCTCTGCGAAGAAAGTAGGCGTAAGCGGACAAGACTGTTTGGCGGCGAGTAGGTCAATGAATTCCTAGACTCCCGATGTGCAAGTGAACGTAAACAGGGGAGGATCGAGGGGGATTCCGTTGAGCAAAGCTTCGACGCGCACGCCGCCGAGCGGAACGTCCACGAATTCTCCTTGGATCTCTTGATGGTCAAGCACGACTTCGGAGAGGTCCTCTAACGACGGGGTTCCCCCCTCGGCGAGAGCGAAATCGATGCTCGGATCACCTGTCGAGCTGTCCGGGGCTTCGCCTGTCATCGTATCAAAGTCAGAGGAGGCGAGGACGCGTTCCCCTTCCGCGAAAACGAATCCAGGGGCGAAGACTTCAAGCGCGTAGTTGCTCAGGGGAATACCTAGCCCGGATATTTCACTGCTTTTCTACTGCGACGGCGGATAAGGCCACTCTGACGAGACTTTTCTCGCCTTTCGACCTCGACATGACCCGCCACGCTGTCGTCCGAAAGGCTTCGAATAAGTTTCGTTATACCAACCTTCTCCACCGTCTCGCTACGAAAACCGGTGAGATATCCGGGCTAGGCCGTCGACTGGCAATCCACTCAGTTGGTACTGGCCATCAAGGTCGGTTGGTAGGAGTTGCTCCGATTCGAAACCAGGGGTAAACGCAACGATGCGGACCGCGGCGCAATCCACGGGTTCGCCCATGTCGTCGAGCACAAACCCGGATATGGACGCCGACGTCGCGATTTCTACCTCGCCTTCTCTGCCTTCCTCACGTTCGCCACGATATTGAGCCTTTGGTAGACCTAACGACAGTATTTCCTGAGGTTTTCTACCATCAATTGACTCTGTATGGTGGATGCAGAGTGTTCGGTATTATGAGTGTGGATGAATACTTGTGGGGCACAGGTCCGAAACTGCAAACGGCGGCCGAAGATTGAAGCGACCCATCAGTGGCTACCGCCCGTCAGCTCGGCGATGCCGCGGGCAACGCGCGCAGCCTTCTCCGCATCCCACCACCAGGTATCGAGCCAGGCCTCCCTGCGCAGCCGCGGTGCGTTTTCGGGCTGGCCGAATTTGTCCCAGTAGACCACGCGGAATCCCGGCTGCGCCCACGTCGGGATCACGTAGAAATTCCACAGCAGTACGCGGTCGAGGGCGCGCGTCGCGGCGTAGAAGTCCCGGGGGGTATTCGCCACCACCACCTTTTCGATGAGTTGATCCACCACCGGATTGCGGAGGTTCATGTAATTCTGCGAGAACTCTCGATCCGCCGAAGCGCTGCTGAACCAGTTGCGTAGTGCCAATCCAGGTATGAAGCTTGGGAGGTACTGCTGGCTGCCGCCGTCGAACTTGCCGCTGCGCATCCGGTAGAGCCAGTTCGACAGTTCGGGCGCGCGCGCGGTGGTCTGGATGCCGATGCGGTTTAGGGCGCCGACGAAGGGCATCGCGCCGCGCAGCAGCGCCGGCGCGATGAAGATGAAGTCGATCTCGAAGATCTCGCCGGTTTTGACGTTGGTCATCAGGCCGTCGCGAATCTCCCAGCCGGCCTCCTCGAACAATTCGAGCGCCCGGACGACGTTGCCGCGGTGATGGCCGTAGCCGGTACTTTCCTGGGTCCGCCACTCCCGGGTGAAGACACGCTCAGGCACCTGGTCGCGGAATGGCTCGAGCAACTCGAGTTCCTTGGGCGTGGGCAACCCGCTCGCCGACATTTCCGAGTTGAAAAAGAAACTGTCGGAGTGGAGGTAGAAGCCAAACATCAGCACACGGTTGATCCACTCGAAGTCGTGAAGCAGCCAGAGCGCCTCGCGCACGCGGATGTCCTGGAAGCGCTCAATATCGAGGTTCCAGACCAGCGGGCAATCCATGCCCCAGGGCCGGTCGAGGTCGAGGAGAACTTTCTTGAACAGGCCGGCCTTCACCGCCGGGAAGTCGTAGTCGTTGAACCACTGTTTGGAGACGTACTCGTGCTGGAGATCAAGCACGCCGCCCTTTATCGCCTCGACCATGATGGCATTGTCGCGGAAGTAGTCGTACTTGACGCTGTCCCAGTTGTAACGCCCCTTATTTACCGGGATGTCTCGGCCCCAGTAGTCGTCGACTCGGTCGTAGGTCACGTCGCGGCCGAGCGCGTAATCGCCCATCTCGTACGGGCCGCTTCCCAGGGGCGGCTCGACGGTCGTCTTCGTGAAGTCGCGCCCGGCCCAGTAGTGCTTGGGCAGAATCGCGTAGAGCCCGACCGAGATTGGCAGCATCGGGTTCGCTTCCGCGCCTTCCTTGACCTTGAAGTGGACCTCGCGCGGGCCGATTTGTTTGACTGAGTCAAGCTCGAGCAGCGCCGTGCGGATGCCGGCCGAGCCGTGCTCCATGAAGGTCTCAAACGTGAACACGACGTCCTCGACGGTGAGCGGCTTGCCGTCGTGCCAGTAGGCCCCTCCGCGGATGCGGAACGCAAACTCCCTGTAGTCGTCGGCGACCCAGACGCCGTCGGCCAAGCGGCCGTAGTAACTCGTGTGTTCGTCGATGGCGTTCTCGAGCAGGCGGTCGTAGATGAGGTTGTGGTAGTCCACAAGAGTGACGCCGTAGGGTACGCGTCCCTTGTCGATCATGTTGTTGAAGCTGTCGAAGGTCCCGAGATCGGGGAAGCGCATCTCGCCGCCCTTGGGGGCATCTGGGTTGACGTAGTCGAAATGCTGGAAGTCGGGCGGGTACTTCAGTGGCTCGATGAATGAGATCCCGTGGCTGTACTCGATGCCCTCAGCCGCGGCGATTACCGGCCCCAGCAGCACGATTGCGGCGATCAAGCAGGTACAGTGGCGCATGGTTCGGCTCTCCCTTTGGGAGACGCGGACCCCGCGCGGCCACGTATCTCGTGCGTTACGAAACGGGTGATCTTCGCAGAGCCCCGTACGCATTGGCATGATTGAGCTACAGTTCGACTGGTTCAGGTTCAATAATGTCAAAAGATCTCCGACTGGAACTCCGACAGGCCAGGCGAGAGTTCCACATCATCGCGCATTTGACTATTGATGCTCTTGGCCTTTTGGAAGCAAGTCGCGCGTTTGCCGTACGATTTAATAATTGCGAGGCCCACGATAGAGCGTGCTTGGATCCCCGTTAGTTTGACGCCGTGCGTATCCCCGGCGACTACAAGAAATCCGCGCCGCGGATCCATCCCAACGGAGCGTTACCTATGCACAGAATCCTTTCGTCTCCACCCTCCCTTCTCGCATGCGCCGCCCCTCCCACTTACCGCGGAGGAGGCTAGGCTGACCGACCCTCATGCCGTAGAATGCACAACATTAGCAAAATAGTCAACCTCGCATGGTCAAATCTTTCAGGCGAACTCCAAAGAAGGGTTGACATGGCCTTTCTTGCTGTAGGAGCAGAAAATGTTGATCATTTGAATTTCAGCTTGGCCATGGGCACGGTCAACAGGGACTGTAAACGGCAGTTGAGAAGTGAAGCGGGTGGCGGTGTAAAAGTGTAGCACCTGCTACGTCGGTATCCCCGGCCTTTTGGGGGAATTCAAGTATTGGGTTTGGGGCTGTGTTGAGGCCGTGTGAAGGGATCTTGCTCCTCCCCTAGGGGAGGCTGGATTTTCTGCTTTTTCTTTGTGTCTTTGAGTCGGTAGCTTTCTCCGTTGGCTTCTATGATGTGCACGCGGTGTGTGATGCGGTCGAGTAGCGCACCGGTCAGTTGTCCGTTACCGAGGATTTCGGTCCATTGTTTGAAGGGCAAGTTCGTGGTCAGTATGAGACTCTGGCGGTGATGCGTCGTCCGGGAGCGGTGAGATAGTACTTGTAGCAGTGCCTGAT
>CAYNZS010000315.1:0-4177 GCA_964401695.1 uncultured Nitrospirales bacterium | reverse complement strand
CTTTTTTCCACAATCGCTCGGGAATCACCAACAAGAAAAGGGGACGCCCTTACCCACCGGTCCCATCCGTCGCCGCTCACGGTGCGCGACGGATGGCTCCGGCAGGAGATGGCTTAGCCACTGCCCTAAACCAGAAAGCCATGCCTGTTGCACTTAGTATATGAATCCGGGATCGACCGGGTGGTTCGATGCGCTGAGGCGTCAGGCCGGCTACCATGTGTCAATGTTGGCGCGTTTCTTGGTCTTTCTTGGCTCGGCTGGGGGCAGGCTATTCATCCCCCTCACGATCCACCTGCGGGAGTCCGCGGGGTCGATGACGTCGTCCACGCCAAAGTACGGCGCGGAGTTGACCGCCTTGGCCCTTTCGTAGGATTCGGCAACCATCTCGTTGTACAGCTTGAGCCGTTCTTCGGGATCTTCGATGGCCGCGAGGTCGTTTCGAAAGCCCAGCTTCACTGCGCCTTCGATGTTCATTCCCGCAAACTCCGCCGTCGGCCACGCCACGCAGAAGAAGGGCACCATCGAACTCGCACCGCACATGGCTTGGACGCCGAGCCCGTAGGCCTTCCGAATGATAAGGCCGAACATGGGCACGGACAGGTTCGCGCCAATATTGAACATGCGGGCGCAATGCCGGACGAGCGCCGTCTTCTCGACTTCCGGCCCCACCATCATGCCAGGGCAATCCATGATGCTGATCACGGGCAAGTCGAAAGCGTCGCAAAGCTGCAAGAAACGCGCCCCCTTGTCCGATCCATCCGTGTCAATGGCCCCAGCGAGGTGGTGAGGGTTGTTGGCTATGAGCCCCATGGGCCTGCCCTCGATGCGTACCAGCGCCGTGATGATGCCGATACCGAAGTCCTTGCGAATCTCGAGAATCGAGTCCTTGTCCGCCAGTGTTTCGATCACTTCGCGAACGTCATAGATCTTCGTCCTGTTTTCAGGCACGATATGCCGCATCTTGCGCTGATCGTGCGCCTCCCAATGTTCGAGCGTTCCCTGGAAGTACGATAGATACTTCTTCGCGGTCAGCGTCGCGGCCGCTTCGTCCTTCACGAGGATATCCACGACGCCATTGGGCACCTGGAAGGACATAGGGCCTACTTCCTCCGGCGTGAACACGCCAACCTTGCCGCCTTCGATCATCGCCGGGCCGCCCATGCCGATGGTCGAGTCTTCGGTGGCGATGATCACGTCGCAACAAGCCAAGAGAACGGTGTTTCCCGCGAAACACCGACCCGAATTGACGCCGACCATGGGCACCCAGCCGCTTAGTTTCGACCACTGGGTGAAGGTATAAGTATCCATGCCGAGGCCCGCTATGTCCGTATCGCCGGGCCGGCCGCCGCCGCCTTCGGCATAGAGAACCACCGGCAGCTTGTGGTGGTTCGCGAGTTCAAACATGCGATCTTGCTTGTAGTGGTTTTTCTTGCCCTGCGTTCCAGCGAAGACCGTATAGTCGTAGGCGACCGCCACCGCTCTCGATTCCACATCGGGGAAGAGATCCCCGTTGACGGTCCCGACGCCACAGATCAGCCCGTCCGCGGGGGTTCGTTCGCGCAGCCATTCCATCGTTCGGCGCCTTGTTTGCGCGGCCACGACAAGCGGGCCGTATTCAATGAACGAGCCGTCGTCAAGCAGGTCGATAATGTTTTGCCGTGCCGTCCGTTGGCCTGTCTTGCGCCGCTTGGCGACGGCATCTGGCCTGTTTTCGTCGTAGATATAGGCGTGCCGGTCAATTGATTCCTGCAAATCGGGACGAATGTAATCGAGATCGATTTCTTCCTCTATCTTTCGCGTCACGTCGCCGATGTCCTGCTCCTTTATGAAGACCAGGGGATAGCCCTCCTGCACGACATCGCCTACCTCCATCGTCACGCCCACTACAACGCCGTCCCGGTCCGCGGCAATCTGATGCTCCATCTTCATGGCTTCGACGATAATCAGGTCCTGGCCTTTGTACACCGTATCCCCTTCGGCCACGGCAACACTTATGACCGTTCCCTGAATGGGCGAAGGTAGCCCAACCGAACCGTCGGGACCCTCCAAATCGGGAGCCTCGGAAACGGCGGAACTGGGTTGGGACGATTTAACCGCGCGGTCGTGCGCGAAAAGGGCGAGCGGATCGGTGTTGTCGATTTGCGCGCCCGCGAAGCCACTATTCGCGCCCTCGCTGCTCGGCGCGGATGCGTGGAAGCGCCTGCGGTGTTCATACTCGTCCGTGGCTGCGAGCACACTCACCAGGTCGTCCACCCATCGCGTATAGATGTTTCCTTCGATGAAATCGGGGTGTTTCAACAGCGTCTGCAAGAACGCAATGTTGGTCTGTATGCCTTCCACTCTGAATTCGCTCAAAGCGCGGTACGTGCGGTTCACCGCGTCCTCGAACTTGCCGGTTCGCGAATGGCCAATAACCTTCGCCAAGAGCGAATCGAAATTCGGACTCGTGGTGTAGCTCGCGTAGCCGAAGCCGTCTGTCCGAACGCCCGGTCCGCTGGGCACATCGTAGGCCGTGAGGGTTCCCCCGGAAGGGCGGACTTCCCCTTTGATGGTCATCGTCTCCATGTTGACCCGGGCCTGTATCGCGTAGCCAGCGCCCCGCGGAACAAGGCTCTGCTCAAGGCCCATGTCCGCTAACGACTCGCCGGCGGCGACGCGCAACTGAGTTTGCACAAGGTCGATGCTTGTGATTTCCTCGGTCACGGTGTGCTCGACCTGAAGGCGCGCATTGACTTCGATGAAGGCAAAGGCCGTGGGTTCTTCGACCGCATCGACAAGGAACTCGAAGGTCCCGAGGTTGCCATACCGCACATCCTTCGCAAATCTCACGGCCTGTTCGCAGATCCGCTCCCTTAGCGGGCCGGGGAAGTTAGGCGCGGGAGCGACTTCTACAATCTTCTGATGACGGCGCTGCACACTGCACTCGCGCTCGCCCAAGTGAATGACGTGGCCGCTTCCATCGCCGACAATCTGCACTTCGATATGGCGCGCGCGGGGCATCAGTTCTTCCACATACAAATCGCCATCGCCGAAGGCGGTTCGCGCTTCCGATTCGCATCGTTCATAGGTGCCCGCAATAGATTCGCGGTCCATGACGATCCGGGTGCCGCGTCCTCCTCCGCCCGCGACGGCCTTTATCATCATGGCCCCGGATTTAAGAGTAGCAAAGAAGGATTCGGCCTCTTCCAGAGACGTGGCCTTGTCGGTTCCATTGATTATTGGAACTCCGGTCTGCGCGGCGGCTACGCGGGCGCGCACCTTGTCGCCAAACAATTCCAACAGCTCGGGACGGGGGCCCACAAAGGTGATGTTTGCGTCGCCGCAGCGCTTCGCAAACGCCCCACTTTCCGCGAGGAATCCATAGCCTGGATGCAGAGCGTCGCACTTCGCCCTCTTTGCGATTTCAATCAACTCGTCCATATCCAGATAGGGGGCGACGCCGGCACGAGACAACGGTTCGGCATGGTCGGCTATGCGAAGGTGAAGGCTCGACGCGTCATCTTCGGAGTAAACCGCGACGGTGTCGATCCCGAGGTCATAAGCCGCGCGGGCAATTCGAATAGCGATCTCACCGCGGTTGGCGATGAGCAGGCGTGAGATGGGCATAATGCGATTCCTAATGGTAATTCACGGCGAGATGTCGAAAACGTGGCTCAGTGAGCGTATAGCGTTTCGTCGGCGCGTTCAAGGCGCGGGCGATACCGCGAAGGTTCTCGCATGTTCGACCTCCCCTAACCCCTCCCTAGACCAGGGAGGGGGATTGGTCGCTTGATTTGGCTCTAGCGATTCACAGTTGGTACAACTTTTGAAAGCAAGGCAAAGCGCACCTCTTCCGTCATCCTGAACAAAGTGAAGGATCTCGACACGCCAGAAACCCAATGACATGAAGAGATACTTCGCTTCGCTCAGCATGACGGATAAGATGGAAACAGCATGAATCAACACACCAGTAACCACGCGAAAGTGCTGAACCTAACCCCCCTCCCTGGTTTAGTCCTTTAGCGGTTGAGTTTGGTTCAAAGTGGCGTGAAAATCAATCTTCATAGAGGAGTCCTCGAAGCGATGGGATGATGAACATCTCGCGCAGCTTGAGTGCGGTGGCGGTGATGCGTCGTCCGAGAGCGGTGAGATGGTACTTGTAGCAGCGCCTGACTTTTTTGATAAGGCCGTGTTTGCG
>CAYNZS010000314.1:0-4184 GCA_964401695.1 uncultured Nitrospirales bacterium | reverse complement strand
TGCCGCCGGTGAGCCGCCAGAGGAGGTACGTATCGATGGTGCCGGCCAGGATTTCACCCTTCTCGGCGCGTTTGCGCAGGCCCTTGTACTTGTCGAGGAGGTACTTGATTTTCGTGCCGGAGAAGTAAGGGTCCAGGACGAGGCCGGTTTTCTTCTGGAAGGTTTTCTCCAAGCCCTCCTTTTGGAGCGCGTCGCAGATCGAGGCGGTGATCCGGCTCTGCCACACGATAGCGTTGTGGATGGGCTTGCCGGTGGCCTTTTCCCAGAGGACGACGGTCTCGCGCTGGTTCGTGATGCCGATGGCCGCGATGTCTCCGGGATTGGCCTTAGCCTTCTTGACGGCGCTTCTCGCCGTCGCGAGTTGCGTCTTCCAGATGGCCTCGGGGTCGTGCTCGACATGGCCGGGCGACGGGAAAATCTGGGATAACTCCTTCTGCGCCGAGGTGTGGACGCACCCCTTCTTCGTGAAAAGTATGGCGCGACTTGAAGTGGTGCCCTGGTCCAAGGCGAGTATGTATTTGGCCATCAGCTCCTTCCTTCGCTTCGAGTTGAACGGCTATCGGCGCGAACGAACTTGGGCTTGATGCGCGCTACGGAATGAAACTGGTCGTCGATTTGAGCGTGAGAACCCACTCGGCTAAAAGTTTGGCGCAGTTTTCGGCGTCCTTCAAGGAGACCATCTCGACGGGAGAATGCATGTAGCGGTTGGGCACGCTTACGAGGCCCGTGGCGACTCCGCCCCGGCTCAACTGCATAGTGTTGGCATCGGTGCCGGTGCTCCGCGGCGCGGCTTCCGCCTGATGGGGTATCTTCTTTCTCTTTGCGATAGCGAAAAGCTGTTTAGCGATCTTCGGATTGATGTTGGGGCCTCGGCTGATCATCGGCCCGGCATCGAGTTCGAAGTAACCGTGCCGTTTGCTGTCCACATCGGGGTGGTCGGTGGCATGGGAAACATCGACGGCGATACCGGCGTGGGGATCGCAGCCGTAAGCGCTGGTTGTGGCGCCGCGCATTCCAATTTCTTCCTGGACGGTAGTAACGCCGAAGACCGCGCAGTCGATCTTCTTGTTCGCTATCAACCGCATCACTTCGAGCACAACGAATGCGCCGATTCGGTCGTCCATGGCTCGCGCGACCATGCGTCCGTTCAGGAGTTCCAGATGCGTGACGTCCATGGTCGCGGGATCGCCGATGGCGACATGGCGCTCGGCCTCTTTCTTCGATTTCGCGCCTATGTCGATCCACATTTGATGCATCTTCATGCCCTTGCCGCGGTCGGCCGCGTCTGTAAGGTGGATGGCGCGGCGCCCGATGACGCCAGGCAGCGCGCCCTCCTCCGTGTGGAGCTGTACGCGCTGGCCATCGAGCACGGAGGGATCGACTCCGCCTATGGCCTGGAATCCGAGAAAGCCGCTGCTGTCGATGTGATTAACCATGAGCGCGATCTCATCGATATGCCCGGCCAGCATAATGCGCAGCTTTCTATTGGAGTTCTTGACGTGGAATTGATTTCCGTGGACGTCCTTGTAGACCTCATCGACGTGAGGTGCGGCGTAGTCCTTGCACACTTTCTGAATCTTCGATTCGAAGCCGGAAGGGCTTGGGGTCGATAGTAATTTCTTTAAGAAGGTCAGCGATTCTTTTCGCATGTAGAAGCAATCCCTGTGCGCGATGCGGGTTAGCCAAGCCAAACATGTGTGTTGAGTTGGGAAGAGCGAATCATATCAGATCGAGGATTGAAGGGGCATAGATGTACGCGCTGGGATGCCAGGCTGGTCCTTTCTTATTGCGTCTTCGCGCGAAGAACATAGGGGAACATGAGCCTCGGTCCATGTTCCGCCCGAACGCTCACGGAGATTCAGAACCGTAGCTTCGGTGCGTCGTGCTCGCGGATGAGGAGGTCTCGGGCTTCGCCTGCTGCGAATAGGGAACCGATTATGAGAAGGGGGCGTGAGGCGCTGGCGGCGCGTTGCAGACCTAGGCCTATGGCCTCCGAAAGGGTGGCTACCCGCTCGTGGGGAGTGTCTTTCGCTGCGTGGCTTAGGGCATTGGCGCTGAGGGACCGATGCCCGGAAAACTCGGTCAGGATTAGGGGATCCGCGAGTCCCCGAATAGCCTCGATCATACCGGCCACTTCCTTGTCGGAGGCCACGGCGAGAACGACTGCGCATGTGCTTTGGAGCGAACTGGCGAGTTCGATCATGGCTGCCTGGTTGTGGGCGACGTCGATGATGACGGGCGGATCGTCGAGTACGCGTTCGAGACGGCATGGCCATGTGGCGTTGGCGAAGCCCTGGATGGCGGCCGCTTGAGTAATACGTGGGAAGTGTTCGACGCAGCTTTCGGCGACGGCTAGAGCTACGGCCGCGTTCTTGCCTTGGACTTGACCGTTGAGCGCCAAAGGCGAATTTTCCAGGTAGAAGTGGGAGCCGCGGTACGACACGGCCTGATTCCATGGAGCGTTCTTGAGGTTATAGGTGAAGTCCTGTCCCAACACGAGGGTCGGGGCCCCGAGGGACTGCGCGCGGTCCAGGATGACCGACAGTGGGCCCGCGGCCGTTTCGCCCACGGCTACGGGACGGTTGGGTTTAATGATTCCCGCCTTCTCGAACGCGATCGCTTCGAGGGTGTCACCCAGATAGGCGGTGTGTTCGAGCGCGATGTTAGTAATGGCCGTGGCGACTGGATCGAGCACGTTAGTCGAATCGAAACGGCCACCGAGGCCCACTTCGATGAGGGCGAGATCGACGCGGCTCTGCTGGAAATGGCGAAACGCGATGGCGGTGTTCAGCTCGAAGAAGGTGGGGCGCAGATCCAGTTCGTCCGCGAGTCCCCGGTAGTACTCGATGTGGCCGTCGAGGGCTTCTGGGGTGATGAGCGCGCCGCCAACGAGGAAGCGTTCGTTCAGCTCTATGAGATGAGGGCTCGTGAACCGGCCCGTGCGGTAGCCCGCGGCTTGGAATATAGCGTCGAGCAGGGCGACGACGCTTCCCTTGCCGTTCGAGCCAGCGATGTGGATGGATGGGTAGGCGTTCTGGGGATTCCCGCTCTTTTTCAGGAGAGAACGGATGTTGCCGAGCCCGAGTTTGATGCCGTGCAACTCAAGGCCGAACAAGTACTCGAGCGGAGTCAATTGACGCGTGTCCAGTAGAGATTCAGGCGGGCTTCAGATAGGAGAGGAGCTTCCCAACGGTCTTCTTCATATCTCCGCGTTGAATAATTCTATCGATATTCCCGTTATCGAATTGATACTCGGAAGTCTGAAACCCGTCGGGGATCTTTACCTTCAGCGCGCCTTCGATAAGCCGCTTGCCGGCGAATCCAATATTGGCTTGGGGTTCGGCGAGGGTAATGTCGCCAAGGCTGGCAAAGCTGGCGTATACCCCGCCGGTCGTCGCGTCAGTGAGGATGGTGATATACGGGATGCCCGCCTCGTTCAGCTGGCGGACTGCGTCGGCCGTCTTAGCCATTTGCATGAGGGCGAGGATGCCTTCCTGCATGCGGGCGCCACCGGATGCGGCGATACACACGATGCAGGTGCGCTCTTCGATGGCGTCGAGGGCGGCGCGGTGGAAGCGTTCGCCGACGGCGGACCCCATGCTAGCCATGATAAATTGGGCATCCATGGCGGCGAGGCAGGCGCGGTGTCCTTCGATGTCAGCGAAGCCAGTAATCATGGCTTCGTCCACGCCGCTGGTACCTTTGGCGCGTTCGATGCGTTCGGCGTAGGTTTCTTTTCCGACCTTGAATTGCAGGGGATCGGTGGAAGTAATGTTGGCGTGCGTTTCGACGAAGGTGCCCTCATCGATCAGGTACTCGATGCGCTTGCGGGCCGCGATGCGGCCGTGATGATGACACAGCGGGCAAACTTGCTGGTTCTCCTCGACTTCATTTTTGTAGACGGCTTGGTTGCAGTTGGGGCATTGCATCCAGACGCCATCGGGCACCTTCTTCTTGGCGCCCATCAAGCGGGCAAATTTACTTCGTTCAAAGAGGGCCATTCTCTTGCTCCCTGTGCATGTGCGTGCCGTGTCAATCGGCGGTGCCCTTGGGCGCGGCCTCGGCGTTTGATTCGAAATTCGCGTGCTCGGCGCTGTAGACGAGGCGCCCGCAATGGCGGCACGGATACATCGTCAGGCCGGCGAGGACTTCGTTGACGGCTTGCGGCAGCATGAGCATGTTGC
>CAYNZS010000313.1:0-4190 GCA_964401695.1 uncultured Nitrospirales bacterium | reverse complement strand
TAGTGTAGAACGGACTCGTTTCAAGTAGCATCTTCTTGCTCCGCACCAATGGCAAAGCGGTTTACGCGGCGAGTCCTGGGATAAATTTATGCCGTTTCGGGCTGAATTCAGCGGTAGCATCGGAACTACACGCGAAAGAAACCGCATGGTATCCAAGAAAGGGCAGTGTGTCCAAACGCGGAAGGCCCCTCGCCACACTCTATCCGTTTGCCGAACCATTCCGCTGCGGCATTCACGCCTCGAAGTGGTCGAAGCCCTGGCTTTCTGGGATCTTCCCGTCGATTTGGACCTCTGTGTAGCGGTCGGTAAACTCGCCTACAACCGACAATCCTAGGTCGAATTGTTCGGCGAAATCGTTGGCGAACGCGGGGGCCGCCTCCGGGTCGATGGCGAAAAGCAGTTCGTAGGCCTCGCCTCCAGCCATCGCGAATTCACTTGGGTCGAGTCCGTGAGCTGCGCAATAGTCCTCGAGCTCTTGCCCGATGGGGAGCTTTGCCCGGTCGATCTCCAGGCCGAGGCTGGCTCTTTCGGCGAGATGTCCGGCGTCTTGGATTAGCCCGTCGCTTAAATCCAACATGGCACGCACCTCAGCGTGTTTCGCCAGCCATCGTCCTTCGGCGATTCGTGGCACAGGGCGGTGGTGGGCCTTGACGAGCGCGGGGGCGTCGTGGCCGTTTTCCTGGGCGTAGAGGCCGGCGGCTGACATTCCGGGGAATCCCGTAACGGCGAGCAGGTCACCGGGTTTGGCTCCGCCGCGAGTGAGGTAGCGGCCCTCGATGGCCTCGCCGATGACGATGGCGTCAAGCGTGATTCCGCGTTCTGAGCGCGTAGTGTCGCCGCCTACCAGGACGGCGCCCGCATCTCCGCACATACCGAGGAACCCGGCGTACAGATCCTCCAAATCCACGGTGTCGGCGTCGGCGGGCGCGGCGAGGGATAGAAGCATGAAGCGGGGCGCGCCACCCATGGCCGCGATGTCGCTGAGGCATCCCGCGGCGGCTTTCCATCCGATATCTTCAAAGGAGGCCGCGCTACGCCGGAAGTGGATGTCTTCGATAAAGAGGTCGGTGGATACGAGGAGGGTTTGCCCGTTGAAATCTAGGACCGCGCAGTCGTCGCCTATGCCTTCGATGACTTGTTCGGTTGTGCCGACGAGTTTCTTGACGCGGTTGATGAATTGGAACTCGCCCAAGCCGCCCAGCCGTGTCATGAAGCGTATTTGCCTTCGACGGCGCGCCACGCGGCTGGCAAGTAATCGGCCACATCGCGCGCGCGCATGCCGCGTTGTGTCAGATCGGCGGCCGCGAGATCTCCGGAGAGGCCGTGAACGTAAACGGCAGCTTGCGCCGCGTCGAAGGCGTCCATCCCTTGCGCGAGGAGGCCGCCGAGAAGGCCGGCTAACACGTCGCCCGTTCCGCCTTTTGCGAGGCCCGCATTGCCCGTCGTATTGACGGCGAGCTCGCCGCCGGGCGCGGCCACGACGGTTGCGTGGCCTTTGAGCGCGACGACGCAATTGGCCATTTCCGCCAACTTGCTGGCGGCTGCTTCGCGGTCGGCTTGAATTTCGGCGGTTGCGCATTCGAGCAGCCGGGCCATTTCGCCGAGGTGTGGCGTGAGCGCAACGGATGACCGGCAGCCGCGCAGCAATTCCGGGTTGTCGCTCAGGGCGTTCAAACCATCGGCGTCAATGGCAAGGGGCACTGGACATTGCGGCACGAAATCGCAGACAAAGCGTTTCGTTTCAGGGTTCCGTGAAAGACCGGGGCCCAGCACGACAGCGCTCTTATCCACGGCAAACGCGAGGGCCGGGACTGTGGCTCCGTGGTAGAGGGTTTCCTCGGCGGTGGACGGCAAGGGAAGGCTCATGGATTCAATGAGGCCGGCGGCCATGACTTCGGCCAGAGGGGCGGGCACTCCCAAGGTGACCAGACCCACGCCGGAACGGCCCGCGCCTTTGCACGCCAACCGCGCGGCGCCAGTCAAGCCACGCGATCCGGCGATGACGAAAACGTGTCCGAAGGTCCCCTTGTGGGCGTCGGGCGGCCGCTTGGGCAGAAGGCTGCGGACATGTTCTCGTGTAATTTGGGAGGTCAAGTTCCACTCCTCGCCATCGGGCGCTCGCGGACGGCCCTACCCGAGTTCAACTCGGTTTCGCCCGCCCTCTTTGGCTTAGTATAGAGTCGCATCCACGCGCTCGAAGAAGGTGTCGTGGATGGGGTCGATCTGACCAACCCCCATGCTTACGGTGATGCTGAGAGAACGGTCCTCAAGGCGAAAACGCGAGTTTTCCACTTTCTCCCGGGCCCGTTCGGCGAGTATCTTCGCGCGCTCGAGGTTCGTCTCGGGCAGAAGCAGGACAAATTCCTCTCCGCCATAGCGCGCCAGAAAATCGGTGGCCCGCTTGTGTTCCTTTAGTATTGCCGATATCGCGCGGAGTATGCGGTCACTAGCCCAATGGCCGTACTTGTCGTTCACTTGCTTGAAGTGATCCAAGTCAACCACTACGAGACATGCATGAGTTCCGTTGTGCTTCGCCAACGCGACGATTTCCGTAATGCGCCGATCGTAACCCCTGCGGTTTGGAATCTCGGTGAGGAAATCTACTTCGATGTTGGTCTGAAGTTTTTCGAGCTCTTCGCGTTGGCTGTCCACGGTCTTGTTGGCTTCTTTGAGCTGATCGCGGTACTCCTGATTCACCTCGATCATCTTCCCCACTTGCTCTAGCAGCGAGCGTTCTACCTCATCGAAGTTCACAAGAGATTTCGCTTTCTCGACCGCTTCCCTATGCATACGCATGGCGTCGTCGTATTCGGCGCTCTCTTCGAGCAGCGCACCCACGTTCTCCGCCAAACCATGGAGGAGGGCATATACGGCCAGTTTGTTCTTCTCCAAAGCCGCGTTGACGGTCTTGGAATTCTTCCCGTTGGGCTCGTCGCCGGGGGTCTTGGCTTTGACTTGAGGGGCCGCTGGCTTCGCGTGCGGCACCTGGCTCTTGGCCCGGGAGGCCGAAAAGAAGTAGACGGCGGCGAGGGCGAATACAGCCGCCACGCCTCCTAGGATGTAGACCATCGCAATGTCCTTTGCTTAATATCCGAACGGCGCTGCCTCCACGCATGACACAAAGTTACTGCGTACTCGCGCCGCGTTAGCTCTTCCGGTAGTTTTCCCAGCCGCCACGTTCTAGACGGTTGGCTTTTTCGACAACGGATTCTTCCAACGACTTCTTGTAAGCGATCACGTTTTGGCGGACCTCGGCGTCGCCGACTCCCACAATCTGTGCAGCGAGAATGCCCGCGTTCTTCGCGCCATCTATGGCGACGGTCGCCACGGGCACACCCGAAGGCATCTGAACCATGGCGAGAAGCGAATCGAGCCCTTGAAGGGCGGGGGTCTTGATGGGAACGGCGATAACGGGCAACGGAGTAAACGCGGCGATGACGCCGGCGAGATGAGCGGCGCCACCGGCTCCCGCGATAACGACATCGAGCCCGCGCGCTCCAGCGGCTTCGGCGTAGGCCGCGGCCTGCGTGGGAGTGCGGTGTGCGGATATGACGCGCACTTCATTTGCGACGCCCAATTCGTCCAGGACTCTGGCGGCTTCTTTCATGACCCCTAAATCGGAGTCGCTACCCATCAAGATTCCGACGCGTATATGGCTCAACCTTCTACCTCCAAATGAAATGGCGCGCCCTGAGACAACGGATTCCCAAAATTCGCGCGCAGCAACTTTGTTCCTCACGAGATCTACCGAATGCCCTCAGAATACTGCTCAGCCGGTGGCGCCTTCAAACTTTGCCTGGAGGCGCGCCGCAAGTTACCAAACGAGAGCGACAAGCCTGCCCCCCTCTCTGGTTTGGAGGGGTTGGGGGAGGGTCGACCGTCCACAACATCCCACAATCTCATGGCCGGGACAACAGTCGTCTCAGAGTTCCTTCTCCAAATCTTTCGCCCACCGGATTCTGAGGCGCCATGCAGGATTGGGATTGCGCTGGGGCTCGCCCGAAACGTAAACTCATGTGCCTAGCCTGGATATCTCACCGATTTTCGTAGCGAGACGGTGGAGAAAGTTACTATGGCGAGACTTATCCGAAGCCTTTCGGACGACAGCGTAGCGGGTCACGTCGAGGTCGAACGGCGAGAAGAGTCTCGTCAGAGTGGCCTTATCCGCCGTCGCAGTAGAAGAGCGGTGA
>CAYNZS010000312.1:0-4221 GCA_964401695.1 uncultured Nitrospirales bacterium | reverse complement strand
CCCTCTACACTAATTTCTGGCAAGGAACTGTCTCAAGCTTGTTGTCAGAGAGGGAAGCGAGATAGAATGGGAGTCCTCGTCCTCGTGGGACTCTTCGCGATCCTGTTTGCCCTATTCATTTTCACCTTCGACCGGCCAAGCGGTCCGTCGCGAAGTATCAGCGAGAGTGTCAGCGACCACTTTGGCAGGGGCCGGTAGGCGAACCGGCCACGCGCCTGCCTGAGATCGCTCGCTCCCCTTCCGCGAAGCTCTTGAACAATACTTCCTGAACGGCGCCGCACCTCCGTTCCGCAGGCAAATTGTGTAAAAAACGAGAGGTCCGAATCGACTGTTGTCCCAGCCTTTGAGTGCAGGGAATTTTGGAAGGTCAACCCTCCCCCAGCCCTCCCTAAACCAGGGAGGGGGGTTAGTTCTAGAGCACTTTACTTAATTCTGTAGCCGCATCTGCTTGCTGCGGCATCGGCTGACTGCGGCGCAGCTCCGGCTACAGAATTAAGTCAACTACCCTCGCCTGAAGGCGAGGGCTTGATTTGAGGGCTGAAAGGACTAAAGTCCCTTTCAGCCGTCCTCAAGCTTGAACTGCTCTCCCCCATCCTTGGGCTCTCCCTCTTGCTGCAGGCGGATATACTCCAAGATCACTTCATCTATCACATTGCCCGAACTCGCCACGAAATAGCCACGCGCCCACAAGTGACGCCCCCAGAAGACCTTTTGAATATGCCGAAACTCCATCATGAGCTTGCGCGACGTCTTGCCCTTGATGTATTGCATAATCTTGCTCGGGGACATATGTGGAGGCGCAGACAGTTTAGCTCAAGTTTTCGCCTAAAGGCGAGGGATTTAACCCCATCGTGAGACATTAAAGTGCTCTAGTGGATTGACTCACAATTGGCGCAGCTCTAGAAAGCAAGGCAGAGCGTTCGTTTTCTGTCATCCTGAACAAAGTGAAGGATCTCGATACGCCAGAAGCCCAATGGAATGGAAATACTTCGCCTCGCTCAGCATGACGGATAAAATGGAAACAGCATGAATTAATACTCTAGTAATCACGCGATCTCGCGTGGCTTGACCTTGCGGGCGTATGAGCGTAATGTCTATAAAAGTGGAAGAAGTGTGCGCCCGTGGCGGATCCTGCGGCGCCTGATGCCCCATCCTGCGATTTCGCACATCACATGGAGTCTGACTGATGAGCAAGCTTCTTAGAGTGAATATGGCAGAGAAAACGGTCGCGTTCGAGGATCTTGGCGAGTACGCGAGATTCGGCGGCCGAGCACTTTCGTCTATGATCGTGTCCAAAGAGGTTCCCCCGGCCTGCCACCCTCTGGGCCGAAACAACAAGCTCGTCTTCGCGACCGGGCTCCTCTGCGGGACCTCCGCCGCGAATGCCGGACGCCTTTCCGTTGGGGCCAAGAGCCCACTCACCGGAGGCATAAAGGAGAGCAACGTTGGCGGCAGCGTCGCGGACATGGTAGCCGCGCTCGGATTGCGGGGGGTCGTCATAGAAGGCCAACCCGCCAGCGGCGAACTCTATTACCTCCTGGTGAATAAGGACGGAGCGTCGCTCGAACCGGCCGACGAGTACAAGGGCCTGAAGAACTATGATCTCGCCGAGAAATTGCACGCCAAACACGGCAAGAAGGCTGGGATAATGAGCATTGGCCCGGCTGGCGAGATGAGGATGTCCGCTGCATCGGTCGCCGCGACCGACGACAAGGGCCGGCCCTCGCGCCATGCGGGACGCGGCGGCATGGGGGCTGTCATGGGCGCCAAAGGCCTCAAGGCCGTGGTCCTCGACAAAGAGGGCGGCCCCGGCGTCGAATACCACGATAAGGATGCATTCAGGGAAGCGGCTAAGACGTTCCGCGAAGCCCTTACCAGCCATGACACCACCAAACCGGGCGGGCTTTTGTCGGTCTACGGCACCGATGCGCTGATGGGGCCGGTCAACGCAGCCGGCGCGCTGCCTACCCGGAACTTCTCGACCGGGAATTTCGAAGGCGTGGCCGGCATCAGTGGCGAAACCCTCCACGACACGATCAAGGCCCGCGGCGGCGAGACGACGCACTCGGCCTGCTCGAACTGCGTCATTCAGTGTTCGAATGTCTACTTAGACGAGAATAAGGAATACAAGACGTCCGGTTTCGAGTACGAGACCATCTGGGCCCACGGCGCCAACTGCGGCATCAACGACCTGGAAAGTATCGCCGAAGCCGACCGCCTGTGTGACGATTACGGACTGGACACCATCGAGATGGGCTGCGCCATCGGCGTGGCAATGGACGCCGGCGTGAAGGAGTTCGGAGACGGCCCCGGCGCCATTGAGCTGCTCAACGAAGTCGGGGCAGGCACGCCGCTCGGGCGCATCCTGGGCAACGGCGCGGCGGTCACCGGCCAAACCTACGGCGTCGAGCGCGTGCCCGTGGTCAAGCGCCAGGGCCTGCCCGCGTACGACCCGCGCAGCATCAAAGGCATCGGCGTCACCTACGCCACCACCCCCATGGGGGCCGACCACACCGCCGGATACGCCGTCACCACCAACCTCTCCGGAAAGGTCGACGGCCTCAAGCCAGACGGTCAAGTCGACCTCTCCCGCGCGCTTCAATTGACGACCGCCTCGTTGGATTCGGCCGGCCTGTGCATCTTCGTTGCCTTTGCCGCCTTGGACATCCCAGAAGGCGCCGCGGCCATCCCCAAGATGCTCAACGCGCTTTTAGGGTGGGAGCTCGGCGATGACGGGCTCGCCGCGTATGGTCAAGAAGTCATAGCGGCCGAGCTCGCGTTCAACAAAGGCGCAGGCTTCAGCAACGAGGACGACCGGCTTCCCGAATTCTTCGTGCGCGATGAGTTGGCGCCTCACGGCACGGTTTTCGATGTGCCCGACGAGGAACTCGATCAGACTTTCACCGCCTGAGAACGAGCCCACAGACCAAGTCCCCAGATCCGCGGGATCTGGATCGAAAGCGTTCCCGTTGCGAAATCGAAACAGCGCGAGCCCGTAGCGTCATGCAGATTACTGTAGAACTTTTCGGCACACTCCGGGAGTTTCGGGCGGCCGACGCCAATGGCGATGCCTTCCCGCAAGACATCATAGCCAACACGACCGTTGGCGACATACTCGGGCGGCTGGAAATCCCTACGGAGAAGACTCTCATCATCCTCGTCAATTCCGTCCATGCCGAAAAAGACCAAACTCTGCGCGAAGGCGATCTTCTCGCCATAGCCCCCCTCCTCGTTGGCGGCTAGAGCCGGCTCCTTTGAACAATCCAGGAATCTGGCTGGCAACAAACCGGCCGCGGGAATCGAATCAGTTGCCAAGAATCAGGACGGCCCAGTCGTTCTAAACTCGGAAGAGAAGGAAGTCTATGAGCTACGAGCAAATTCTGTACGCAGTCGATAACGGCGTGTTGACCCTCACGCTTAACCGGCCGGAACGGCTAAACGCCTTTACCGACACGATGATGAAGGAACTGATCGAAGCCTTCGACAAGGCGGACGTGGACGACGCGGTACGCGCGATCATCGTGACGGGTGCGGGACGGGGCTTCTGCGCGGGCGCCGATCTGTCGGGAAACAAGGGCGCGTTCGACAATACAACCGACAGGATGACTCTCGGCGATGGCGGGGGCCGCGCGGCGCGACGCATATTCCGTTGCCTGAAACCGGTCATAGCGGCGATCAACGGGCCAGCGGTGGGCGTGGGAATCACGATGACGTTGCCTATGGATATTCGGCTAGCGTCTGACAACGCGAAAATGGGGTTCGTTTTCGCGCGGCGTGGAATTGTTCCGGAAGCCTGTTCCACCTGGTTCCTGCCTCGGATTGTAGGGATAAGCCAAGCGGCGGAATGGGTCTATTCGGGGCGGGTCTTTTCCGCGTCCGAGGCCCTGGCTGGCGGGTTGGTCCGCAGCCTGCACGCGCCGGGCGACCTGCTCGATGTGGCCAATGGCCTGGCACGGGAGATTGCCGACAACACCTCCTCGGTGTCGGTGGCTCTGTCGCGGCAGATGCTGTGGCGGTTGCTCGGAGAGGACGACCCGGTCGAAGCCCACAGGCTCGATACATTGGCGGTTGAATTCACGAGGAAGTCCGCGGATGCGCGCGAAGGCGTCGACTCGTTCCTGGAAAAGCGCTCCCCGAAGTTCACGAACAAGGTAAGCGAAGACATGCCGCCGTTTTTCCCCTGGTGGGAAGAACGAGACTTGGACCTTGGCTAACCCTAGC
>CAYNZS010000311.1:0-4297 GCA_964401695.1 uncultured Nitrospirales bacterium | reverse complement strand
TTAAACGATGCCGGCGGATCTCAAGATGACTCTTCCAAATGGGAAATCCGGGTTAATTAATAATCTAGTCATCTGTTACTCAAATTTCTTCATGTTTACGGGAATAGAGACACCGGTAGAATGTTAAGGTCAAGTTTGGAGCAGAAGTATTGGAATCGCTTCGATGGATTGATTCTAGAGGTGAAGCTCTTATTTGGTTCCTGGATAACAGAGGTCTTGAGCGTAATGGAAACGCAGCCTATTAGATGAGAAGACAACCGGATTTTCAAGAGCTCTTTTTCGAACACTTCGGAAGTAGGCCGAAAAAAATGGGTCGCCTATGAAGTCAGGCAAGACTTAAACTGCCATCATGACCTGATATTTCTGTCGAGTCTCATCCACGACGCTCGGTTCAAGATGACGGATGTCAATCTCAGGGGAAGACGGCTATCTATCAATATCGTACGTGATTGTTGGGAGCTCGGATTCAGCGACAAGAACTTGGCGAACGAGTTTCATATTGTGGACTCGCGGTTGTCGATATCGTCAGTGGTCTCACTCGAATGGATGTTCGATGGCTTGCCCGCGGTCGATAACTCCGCGGAACTCTGGATAAGCAGCATAAGGTATAGCTCTGACACAACTGAAAATATGACACATTCGGTAATTTCCAGCGTCACTTTCCAGCATCCCGACCTTGACGACCGTGGATTCGTACATCCCGGTCGACTCACACTGAACGGATATGGTTGGTCGTTACAGATTATACTGATGGAAGACCGAATCAAACTGGCGGACAAAGATGTCCCCTATTTGCATACGGATAGGATGAAGAAGAAGAACTAAGGTTGGTTTCGCCCACAACCCAAGCTCGCGATAAACTCCAGATGTCAGGATGGCGCAAGAACTCCGCTTCTAGGAGTTGTGACGAGTGCCGAAGAGTTTACCAATGTCCTGTAGGCCTTCTGCCGGCGTGGAGCGCCTAGGCAAACGAAAAGCTCTGCCCCGAAGGGACTACGGGATAAATCCTGCCTGCGTCGTCTGATCGGATATTCAGGCGTGGATTTCCTTCTTACCCGGCCTCTTGCTCAAACGCAACTTACGTGGGCGCGTTAGGCCAGGATGCCGCGGCCAATTACTTTCAGTTCCAGGATGGGTTCGACGCCTTCGAATATGGGCAGGACCAGGGCGTCGGCTACGTAGCGGGAGATGGCGAATTCTTCGGCGTAGCCCCAACCGCCGTGGAGGAGTTGGCTGCGTTGGGATATGTCTACGGCGGCGCGGGAGGAAAAGAGTTTGGCCATAGAGGCGAGCAGGCCGGCTTTTTTGTCGGCGCGATCCATGGCGTCGGCGGCGGTATAGGTGAGTTGACGGGCGGCTTGGATACGGATGGCCATGGCGCCGATTTCGTATTGGGTGTTTTGGTATTCGGCGATGGGCTTGCCGAATTGCGGGCGGTCGAGGGCGTATTGGCATGCGGCTTCCATGCTGGCTTGGGCGAGGCCGAGCGCCCTGCCGCCGGTCTGAAGGCGGCCCGCGGCGAAGCCGTCCATCTGCAGGTAGAAGCCTTTGCCGACGCCGGCTTCGCCACCAACGAGATTCTCTTTGGGCACGAAGTAGTCTTCGAATTGAAGGGTGAATGAGTGCATGCCGCGGTAGCCCATGGTGGCGTCGGCCTTTCCGGTCAGTCGTCCGCCGGTGGTTTGTTCGGCGGTGAATTCGTTGCCGTCGAATGTTTCTTTCTCGACGATGAAAAGGGACAGGCCTGAGTGGCCGGAGGCGGCATCGTCACTGGTGCGCGCGAGGAGGGCTAGGATGTTTGCGCGGCCTGCGAAGGTGCACCAGGCTTTCGCGCCGTTGAGGAGATAGCCTTCGCGTCCATCGGCGACACCGGGGTTGGCTTGGCATGTAAGGTGCGCCACATCGGATCCGGTACCGGGTTCGGTGACGGAAATTGCGACCATGACTTCGCCGGAGGCGATGGCGGGGAGCCAGCGTTCGCGTTGCGCGTCGGTGCCGCCTTTGAGCAGAGCTTTGGATAGAATCTCCGGACGGGTGATCAGGCTGCCGGCGGCTGGCAGGGAGGCCGCGGATAGTTCTTCGGTCGCGACGACCATGAGTAGGTTGGACATGCCGACGCCGCCGTGTTCGTTTGGGATGGACATACCGAAGTAGCCCATGGCGGCCATCTGCTCGATCAGGCTGTCGGGCACGAGCAGGTCTCTGCGGTGGATATCTTCGGCGAGTGGGCGGACTACCTCGTTCGCGAAACGGCGGGTGGCTCCGCGCAGGTCGACTGCGTCGGAGGATGGGCTGCCTTCGGAGAGGATGGGGCCGTTGTTAACGCCGGCGTGTTCGAGCGCGAGGCGTCCTGCCGCTTCGTAGGATTCGCTGGTCAATCGGCGCCGAACCCAGTCTTCGTTAGTTGATGTGGGGCGCGCGCTTTCGGCTTCGTCCGGCGAAAACTCGAAGGCGTCGCGCTGCCACCGTAGAGTGTTCCAAGAGGTGCTCAGAGTTTCAGCGGCGTACGTTTCGGCCGCGGACGCGAGGTCCGCGGCGGGTTCGGTGGCCTCGACTTGGACCGCATGTTTCAACAGCGCGGCGGCCGCCTCGAATCGGGTCGCGAGCCGGGCGGCCTCACGGGTTAAGACTTGGTGTTCGTCAATTCGGCGGCCATTATCGGTTGTGGTGCGCGCTTTCTCGACCGCGGTATCGAGTTGCGCCCGGCCTTGGCTGAGCAACGCTTCTGCCTCCGATAGGTTGGACGCGTTGTCGGTGGATAGTGTTGTCATTCGCTGGAAACTCCGTCTTTGGCAATGTGGAAATGGCAGTCTAAACCGAAGCGTGCGTTCGCCTCTGCGACACGGCGCTACCCATCATACCAACAATGAGCAGCGTGGCTCCCGCCGCCATCAAAGGCCAATGCCAGCGCGGTAGCACTTCGACTTCCACTCCTTCGCCTGGATGCACGTTTTCGTGGCGGAGCACGTACCGGTTGCCTTCGCTCTTGATGTGGAAGGCTGTTGGGGCGCCCGGCTGAAGAAGCGCTTGCTCGTGGGAACCATCGCGCCGGAGAATTGAAACGCGGTACGCTTCGAGTCGTTTCCCTGGAGAAAATCGAACAGTGTAGTCCTCGATGCGCAACGCTTCGCCTTGGCGCACATAGATTTCCCTTTCGCCATACCGCAGCGTGGCGGCGACGAATGGCGAATCCTCCAACGGCACGAATACAGCGCCCCGAAGCGCCCGGCGCCATCGAAGGGTGTACTCTGAACCTTCTGGCCTCCAAGCCGATCCCGGTTGGAGCTTGGCCGCCTGGGTCTGTTGTCCATCCTGATATGCCCCGGCCAAGGTTTCCTCTTCGTTCCACGCGCACAGAATGAGCAGGCGTTTTCGCGATGCGGGATACTCAAAAATCACCGGCACGCCGGCCTGGTTCGCCTCGGCGGGATACCACTGGTCGTAAACGACCTCGCCTGCGATGCCGCGGATCTGTACGGCGGGGCGTCCGCCGAGACCGGGGCGATCGGCGTCACGCCAATTCATGTCGAAGTCGAGCAGGAACAACGAATCGCCGGAACGCAGCCGCGTGCCCTCTCCTCTTGCAAACGACGAGAACCAGTGGACCGTCCGGCCATCCACCGCTCCCCATCGGGCGGAGTCCATAGAGGCGGGCGTGTCGGCGAGGCGTTTTCGGGCTTGCTCTTCGCTCGAAGTCCACCGAAAATGGATGGCGGTATCGGTGCCGACTCGAAGCCATTCGCCGTCACGGATACCCACCGCGTCCCCTTGGCCCCCTTCGTCAAAATCGAGAGCTAGCGCCGCCATGGCGTTTCCTCTCGCGTCCGGATACAGCCCCGACCAGGGGCCGACGCTCTTCACCACGGCGCCGCCACTGGCGAGGGAGAGTTCGCGGCCTTTTTCGGCCAAGACTTCACTGCCGCCTCCCGCGCCTTGGAGGTGTAGTGCAGGTTCGACTGACCACTCATCCAGAACGACGGTCTCGTCGAGGCGAAGAGTGAAGGGGAGCTCGCTCTGTGATTGACCGGACTCAGTCTCGGAGAAATGGGCCATCGCATTGGGGAGGTTCGAGGGAAAAACAGCGAAACCACCCACGACGAGGCCAGTCAAGAGTACGGCAAAAAAGACGGGAGATCCCTTCATCGGAAAATCATACCATGGTCGCGACGGACGGTCCGGTGGCTGTAGTACAAGTGACAGGCATTCAAGGATTGACAAAATTGACCAGAAGACTTACTATAGCCCCGGATTTCCCATTTGGAAGAGTCATCTTCAGATCCGCCGGCATCGTTTAACC
>CAYNZS010000310.1:0-4357 GCA_964401695.1 uncultured Nitrospirales bacterium | reverse complement strand
ACGGGGTTGCATTTCAAGACCATCAAGAAGATCCTTTCCCAATCCTGTCCGCCACTCTTCACGACTACACCGCGCCGCCATGTCTATTTCTTTATTGACAGAGTCGACGGCAGGGCTGTAGCATTCGCCAGATATCTTCTTCTGTGGTCGGGCGGGCGCCGCCTTGGGGAGATGGCGGAAGCACAGGCTCTGGCCTGAGGTCGAGCGAACTAGATTTCTTGGGAGATTCGACATGAGGATTCTTGGAAAGGCCTGGGTAGTAATTCTGGTCGCGGCGCTGAGTGCTCTGGCGATGGCGGAGCCGGGCGCAGGCGCGAAGCGTAAAGCCCTGTTCGGCGAACTTCACATACACACCCAGTGGTCGTTCGACGCGTACTACATGACCACCAGGGCGACGCCGGATGACGCCTATGAATTCGCAAAAGGAAAGCCGTTACAACATCCTAACGGCAAGACCTATCGGATATCGCGGCCCTTGGATTTCATGGCTATAACGGATCACGGAAAATTCTTGGGTGTTTTCGCAAGGATGGGCGATTCAACTCATCCATTGTCGAAACTGCCGATTGCGGAGAAGGTTACCAGCGGCGTTATGGCTCAAGGACGCGACGCCTACCGCGAAATGCTCTCCGCCGCCAGATCGGGCTCGCCGATGAAGGGCGTAGACACTCCCGAGGTGAGGCAGGAGGTGTGGGACCAGATCATTGGCTCGGCAAACCGGCATTATGATCCAGGTGCCTTCACGACGTTCATCGCGTACGAATGGACGAGTACCCCGGACGGGCAGAACTTGCACCGCAACGTGATCTTCAAGGGCGATTCAGCCCCCGTGCCGTTTACCGATCTTGAGTCGAGCAATCCCGAAGACCTGTGGACATGGATGGACGGCATACGCGAGGACGGGCATAACGTGCTCGCGATCCCGCACAATATGAATCTCTCCGATGGGCGCTCTTTCGAACGAGAAGACAGTCTGGACAATCCATTAACGCCCAAATACGCGGCCACTCGGAATCGGAATGAACCCGTGGCGGAAGTGACTCAAATCAAGGGAACTTCGGAAACGCATCCCGCGCTGAGTCCTAATGACGAGTTCGCAGATTTCGAGTTGCTCGAACTGTACGTGGCTCAAGACACGCCAATTACAAACTTCAAAGGCAGCTACGTGCGTGACGCGTACCGCACGGGACTCGAGTTTCAAGACAAGGGGGGCTTCAACCCCTATCGCTTCGGGCTCGTTGCGGCCTCCGACAGCCATACCGGCATTGTCCCGGTTGAGGAAAACAATTACTCGAGTATGTCCGGGCGAACTGCCACCGCAGAAGAGGCTGCGACAAGTCGGATGGAATCTTCGAGAGCGCGCCGGTTCGGCGCGTCGGGGCTAGCCGGGGTCTGGTCGGAAGAGAATACTCGGGAAGGCATATTCGAGGCGCTCCGGCGCAAGGAGACTTGGGGCACCACAGGGCCGCGCATTCAGGTGCGCGTATTTGGGGGCTTCGATATGGCGGGCGTGGAACCCGGCAAAACGGGCTGGATCGATACGGCTTATGAGAAGGGCGTCCCTATGGGAAGCGAACTGAAAGCTGCCGATGGGGCCGGGGCTCCGACGTTTGCCCTGTGGGCGGTCAAGGATCCGGAGAGCGCAAATCTAGATCGAATTCAGGTCGTGAAGGGCTGGTCCGAGGGCGGCGTTAGTCAAGAGCAAGTCTATGATGCGTTATGGTCAGGGAATCGAGTGAAAGATTCTCAGACCGGCAAGGTCCCGGCAGTCGGCAACACGGTAGACCTTGAAACTCTCGAATATTCCAACTTGATTGGCGCGGTGGAATTAAAAGGTATCTGGACGGATCCTGATTTCAGGGCGAATCAAAATGCGTTCTACTACGCGCGCGTTCTGGAAATTCCAACACCCCGTTGGAGTATGTTCGACGCGAAGGTGGCGGGGGTTCCGCACCCGCCGGATGTCAGCAAGACGATTCAGGAACGCGCCTACACCTCACCGATTTGGTACGACCACCATTAGACCGGATATCTCACCGGTTTCCGTAACGAGACGGTAGAGAAGGTTGCTATGACGAGAATTATCCGAAGCGGGCGTTCCAAGACAATACCTGCGGACGATAGCGTGGCGAGTCACGCCGAGATCGAAAGGCGAGAAAAGTCTCGTCAGAGCGGCCTTATCCGCCGTCGCAGTAGAAGAGCGGTGAGATAACCGGGCTGCCAAAAGCCGAACAACGACCAAAGTAGATTGCTTCGTTGTGCCTCCTGTTCAGGACGCATTTTTTGCAGATTCCCATAAAATCTTATTCCTGAGTGCTTTATCGAATTTTAAATCTGGCTGGTGGCACGGGCATCCTGCCCGTGATTCATGGGCTGGAAGCCCATGCCACCTTACCCCCGCGTTCTTCTCCCAATTTTCCGCGAAGCGGGTTCTGACTCGCAATGACAGGTCAGGGAAATAGTAGCGCTACCGAAGAAGACAAAATTGGAAACGCCTATTTGGTTCCGGTAACGCTGTGCAGGGAGCTGGCAGCCGTTTGGGATCCAGCTGTTTGGTGATGTAGTCTGGCCCCGAACGAAGAGGGCAACTAAGGAGAAAGACCTGTGAGTAGAAGAACATGGGGAACCGCGATGGCGTTGGCGTATTGCATGTCAATGGCATCCGCAAACGCGGCAACGATCGCGGGCAAGGTAGTGGACGCCTCGGGCGACGTGATGGGCGGCGTCATGGTCACAGCTCACGATTCGGAGCGCGAGCAGTTCACTTCGGTATTCACAAGGCCCGTCGGCTCGTTTGCGATCGACGGGCTGCGCGACATCGCGTACGATGTGCGTACGCGTCTGTTGGGTCAACTCGACGGCCATCAGAGGGGCGTCGCCGCTGGCGCGAGTGGCCTGTCGTTTGCCATGGAACCAGCGACGGGCGAGCAACTCGAGTTGCAGCGCACGGGAGATAGCGCGTTCGGCATGCTCAAATGGGAGAACCCGGCCGACAAAGAGAATTTCAAGATCATGTGCAGCTATTGCCATCAGGCCGGGACCGTCGGTTTTCGCTCTCCGGAGGAGCCGGTGGACTGGGAGACGATGATCACGCGCATGGACGGTTTCGGCGGCCTGTATGAGCACACGAAGGAGACCCTCGTTGACCGCCTCCTCGCGACTTACTCGGACGAGGCGGTCGCGAAGTGGCCGCCGTTCGTACCACCACCGGCCCCTTCGGGAGATGCGGCCCGGGCAAAGATTACCGAATGGGACATGGGCAGGCAGGACAAAGCCGCGGTTCATGACATAGAGCTTGGTCTAGACGGCCTCATCTACGCGGTGGATATGGATACGGGTTCCGTGCGGACGCTAGACCCGAAGACGGGCGAGCGCGAGAACTACGTCGCCCCAGGAACCGGCTGGACGGGTCCGCACTCGATCGAGCGCGGCAACGACGGCAACATGTGGATCACTCTGTGCGGTGCGGGCCAGATGGGCAAGTTCGACGTGACGACTAAGGAATGGAGTATCGCATCCAGTGCCGAGGCGCCGAAAACGCGCGGCTCGTACCCCCATACGCTACGCATCAACCCCGCCGATCCCGAGGGCCTCGTTTGGTACACGGATTCAGGCGCGAACGCCGTGTATTCGATGCATCCCGAGACCATGGTCGCGACGAAGTATCAGCTTCTCAGTTCAGACCAGGCCGTCGGCGCGGGGCGCGGCGAATCGCGTGGAATCACACCCTATGGCATCGATTTCTCGCCCGTCGACGGCAGCATCTGGTACACCAAGCTCAATGGCAATCGCATCGGACGCATCGACCCGAAGGTCGAAGGCGGAAACATCAAAGAGTGGGTCCCCCCCTTCACCGGGCCACGGCGTCTTCATGTTGCGCAAAATGGCGTCGTCTGGGTGCCGGCCTTCGGCACCGGCGTGGTCGGCGGCTTCGATCCGAAGACCGAACAGTGGGATGTGGTCGAGCTTGAAGACGCGCTCAATCGGATTCCCTACGCGGTCAATATTGCCCCGAACGGCGATGTCTGGATTTGCGGCACGGGGAACGACACCCTCTCCCGATACAATCCGGCGACGAAAGAGATTACTGTCTTCCGCTTGCCCTCGCGCGTGACCTATACACGCGAGATTGAGTTTGGCGACGACGGCAGTGTTTGGACATGCAACTCGAACGCGCCACCACGCCACAGCGAACGCGGACTCGGCTCCATCATCAAACTCGAACTCCTTAGCGACTGACGGCCGTCAGCACGTTCATCGCGATATCACCGAGGGGCTCTCCGGGGTCCCTCCGCTTCGTTTCGCCCATCTTCTACAGTTGGGCTCTGATTTTGCCTGATTTTACGTTGTAAGTCCT
>CAYNZS010000309.1:0-4375 GCA_964401695.1 uncultured Nitrospirales bacterium | reverse complement strand
TTGCCAACCATGCCTGTTCGGTAGCCTGACTTACTCAATACATCCGCAATCGTTAGGGCCGAAGGATCGAGGCCTCTGCCCAGACGCTCGGTGGTTTCCCCTACGCCGGTATTGAATTCAAATCCCAATCGCTGCTGGTATTGTCCGGTCAGCAATCCCGCGCGCGATGGGCTGCACGTTCCCGCCGTTACGTAGGCATTGGTGAATTTCATGCCCTGCGATGCCAGCGCGTCGATATGCGGCGTCGGGATCTCTGTCGAACCGTAGCAGCCGATATCGGCGTAACCCATATCATCGGCGAAGATCAGGACGATGTTTGGCCTCCGCTTATCGGGCGATACCGTAATGGAATCAATCAAGGCTTGCTTCGCCGCCTGCTGCTCGGCCGTCAGCGGCGGAAAGACTGCGCGCTGGGCGTATGCCGATTGGGTAATGATCGAAACGAAAAGAATTGTAATAAGCGTCCGAGAAATCATGTATTTTCTCCCTACGACTCAGGTTGATGGCACGTCCCGATTGTGCTGTCACGTGCTCCATTGTTGGATAGTCAATACTTGCGGCCCGGCTAAGACTGGGCGGCCTCCGCTTCGGTCTTCAGGTTCACATTGTGCATCCCGGGCCTGCTTGGCGTCAATCTTGTCTCCCTGCCGGTGTACTGGTCAGCTTGCGAAAACTGCAGCTTCATCTTTTCGATGGATTGGATAACAACTTGTCGCTGGTATTGCGCTACACGTTCTGACGATGGGTGTGGCGTTGCGCAGCCGGGAAGGGTGTGATAACCTTCGTTTCTTCTAGCATGAGTAACCAGTTTCTGCTTAATCGAGGAAGACTATGACGAACCAGACCGTTACCGCCTGTATTTTCCTGCTCGCGCTCTCGCTCGTTTCACCGGTGCAGGCTGCCGATGGCCGTCCGAACGTGTTGTTTTTGATATGCGACGACCTGAATTGCGACCTGAGTTCCTATGATCACCCGATCGTAAAGTCGCCCAACTTGGATCGGCTGGCCGGTCGCGGGGTGCAATTCAATCAAGCCTACTGTCAGATGCCGTTCTGCGGGCCGAGCCGGGCCTCGTTCATGACGGGCCTGTACCCCGATCAGACGCTGGTCAAACGCAACATGGTCTACGTTCGTGAGCACACTCCGAATGTCATCACGCTTCCGCAGGCCTTTCGCAAGAGGGGTTACTTCGCGGCGCGAATCGGCAAGATCTTTCACTATAACGTGCCCGGAGAAATTGGCAGTGGGGGATACGACGATCCCAGTTCTTGGAACCAAACGATCAATCCTCGGGGCCGCGATTTGGATGACCAGCGCCTAATTTACAGTTTGGTTCCAGGGAATACCGGCGGCGCGCTGTGCTGGTTGGCTGCGGATGGAGAAGATCGGGAGCAGACCGATGGTATTGCCGCCGAGGAAGCGGTCGAATTACTGGAACGCTTCGCCCGCAACGACCAATCATTCTTCTTAGCCGTCGGACTCTATCGACCGCATCTACCGTTTGTGGCGCCGAAGAAGTACTTCGATATGTACCCGCTGGAGGATATCGAGGTTCCTGAAGTTCCCGTGGGATACCTGGACACGGTTCCTGAAGCGGTGCGGTCTCGTTTCAATCGCAAACCTTATGAGACCGTCATTTCTGAGGAGAATGCGAAACGAGCGACGCAGGGGTTTTACGCGTCCGTCTCGTTTGCCGACGCGCAACTCGGGATCGTGCTTGATGCGCTCGACGAAACGAGCCTCGCGGACAATACGGTAGTGGTCTTCACCTCGGATCACGGATATCACTTGGGCGAGCATGGGCTCTGGATGAAGGGGACGCTTTTCGAGAATTCGGCGCGGGTGCCACTCATCTTTGCGGGACCGGGCATCGAGGCGAAGGGAAGCAAGACGGATGCGCTTGCCGAGATGATCGACATCTATCCGACGCTCGCCGAATTGGCTGGCGTACCGGCGCCCGACTACCTTTCCGGCGTGAGCCTCGTTCCGGCTCTCACCGATCCCAGCGCGACGCTCCGCGACTCGGCGTTGACGCAGCTTGGCGCCGGATATACAGTGCGCACGTCGCGGTACCGCTATACCCGCTGGGGAAAGGGCCGCGGACCCGAGAACACGGAATTGTACGACCGCGAATCGGACCCGGAAGAGCTCAGAAACCTAATCCGCGATCCGAACTACGCGAAAACCGTAGAAAAGATGTCCGCGCTGCTCGACGAGCGCATCGCCGACGCGGTGGAACCGCCCGAGGGCCTCATTCAAAATACCTACGAATTTGAACGGATCATTCCATATTGAATTTCCTGTTCGTGCCGATTGCATTGTATTGCTCTATGTGCCTCGCCGCGGCAGAATTGTTTCTCCGCATGCGGTTCCCTCGGTAACTCAGAAGTAACAATACCAAGAGAATGGTAGCGGCATCATCTGGGATGGGAGCAGCGGAACCCGTTGTCGCCGCGCAGCCTGGACCGTCCCCCTCACCCTCACCCTCCCCTTCGCCTTCTCCGACTTCTCCACCGGTCGCCGCGTTGATGAAGTCTTCGAGGGAGCCGCCTCCGTTTACAACGACGCCGAGGTATTCGTCGAGGTTGCTCACGCCGTCTCCGTCGAAGTCGCCGGTGGCCGAATAGGGTTCGTTTTCACTCTTCGCAATGGAGTCGAAGATCAGATGGCCTTCTTCCAAGGACTTCCCGGGAATGGCCGATGGCATGAAGACTCCTTCGTTTTCGGTGACTGCCTCGTAGGAACCGGACAACTCGATTCCGTTCGTCGATAGGACGGAGCGAATGGCAGCCTGGGTATCCTGACTGATGAGCATCAGCGCGGCGAGGGCGTGCTTGTAATCGACAAGCTCCGCGATCTGTTCCTCGCTTTCCAGGGCGATCGAATTAATCTCGAAAGCGATTTCGGTCGCGGCTCCGAGTTCGAACGTAGCGCCGAGCGAGCATATGGCCCGAATCAGCGCGAGAGCGTAGAACTCGGGGAATCCGTCGGCGTCGAAGTCGATATCCAAAATGCTGAAGCGATCCTTAAACGCATCGAATTCGGACTGAAGCAAACCGGAAGCCTCGCACAGGCTTAGGGCGGACTCTTCGCCCTCTTCACCCCCGGTTCCGACCAGCTGTACCGTGGCGCCGCCGCCGCCCGATAACGAAAGCATGCCGGTTGCCGTTCCGGACTCGGTTGGGGTGAATTGTACGACGACTTGATGCGATTCGCCAGGGAATATGGTATAGGTCTGCCCCGATACGATGGAATACGGTGGCGAAGTGGACGCTGCGCCCTGGAGGAGAGTCTCTCCATCATTCGCAATCGTCGAAGTTCCCGTAGCGGATGACCCGATTTCT
The DNA here is from genome assembly GCA_964401695.1 of uncultured Nitrospirales bacterium. Classification (GTDB taxonomy): domain Bacteria; phylum Hydrogenedentota; class Hydrogenedentia; order Hydrogenedentales; genus JAPYPO01. The sequence continues at coordinate 1,031 of CAYNZS010000309.1, read as the reverse complement.
ACCGAGCCGAATTCAATCTGGACGGGCGCGACGGAGATGTCCGCGTCCGGCGTTTCGGCTACTCCCTCCCCGGCTAGTTCCACCACTGCGCCTCCGCCTCCCGAGAATAGGAGTGCCGCGGCGACCGCGCCGTTTCCAATGGGTGTGAATCGAACAACCACCGGATGCGAATCGCCGGGAAGCAAGGTGTACGCCTCCCCGGATTCGATGGCAAACGGCGGCGAGGTCGTGGCCATGCCTTCGACGGCCGCGTCGCCGGTATTGGTGACGGTTGCGCTCCCAGTAGCAGAGGAACCGAAATCCACGGCTCCGAATTCGATCCGGTCGGGCGCGGCGGAAATAACCGCCGCCGCCGCCGCTTGAGCGATATTGATGTCCGTGGGACTGCCCAACGCGCCAATCGCGGTGACGCGTATCGCCCCGACGCGCTCGACGAATAGGTCATTCACGCCATAGGAACCGCGCAACGTTCCATCGCCCAGCACCTTCACCGCCTCTAAAGAAAGCCAGGATTGCCCCGAAGTGATTTCGGCGTTCCAGTCCAAGACTCCGTCTCCCGCGTTCGTAACGCTAACTTCAAATGTTCCCGCATCCGGAGAGAGGCTAAGAATACTGGGGTCGACGCTGAGAACGGGCTGTGGTTCTCCCTCACCCTCACCTTCTCCTTCGCCTTCTCCTTCTCCCTCTCCTTCAGTATCGATCGCGGCGTTCATGAAGAAATTCCACTGCCACTGATTGTAAGTCTTATCCCAACCGTGCCCCATCTCATAGAGCGTAATCAGTTCACAGATGTGACCGTTGGCCAACATCTCCGCCTGCATGTCGGTGCTCTGGGAGTAGGGAATAATAACGTCATCTGCATCGTGGAGCAGGATTCCCTTAAGTTGAGGCGGCGACGTGGGCATTTCAATCGGCCAAGTCAGCGGCGCCGCGGGGTCTGGGTCTGGATTCGGCCAACCCGCTGCGGACATCCCACTGGCACTGCAGGCGAACGCCGCAATCGTGTTGGGCCTGGCCACTGCAATGTAGTT
>CAYNZS010000308.1:0-4388 GCA_964401695.1 uncultured Nitrospirales bacterium | reverse complement strand
AATCCCTACCTTAACTCGACCCGAAAAAATTCCCACTTTCGCTGAAGATATACAAATAAAAGACAACTTGAAACAGCAAGTCCTTGCGTTCATCGGAGACCATATCCCATGCCCGAATCGTTGCCCGAGCCCATCGTAGCGCTGCGCTCGAAGATTGAATCGCTGATTCGCGATACCCTTGTTTCCCTCGAGAAGGAACTGAAGGGAGGCGCGGACGTTAAGTCCGTTCGCGAACGCGTTGTCGCCGCGTCGACCGAAGCTGGGATTTTCCGCATGACCCATCCCAAGGAGTATAGCGGGGAAGAGGTCGGGCCGCTGGCTTTGACGGTACTGCGCGAGGCCCTCGCGGCATCCAATCTTCGGGTAGCTGGCTTTGCGCTTGCGCCTGGGGCGGGCTTCCTTAGCTCGGCGACGGGAAAGCTTCGCGAAGAGTTTCTGGACCCGCTGATGCGCGGAGAGAAGCGCGGCTCTTTCGGCTTCACCGAACCCGACAACGTGCCACGCCCAACGTGGGCCATCCAGGATGGCGAGGACCTTGTCGTCACCGGACAGAAATCCTACGTATCCAACGGGGCCGAGGCCGATTTTGTGGCCGCCCTCGTTAACGTGGAACGGGACGCCGATGGGACGGGGGGAAGCGCCATGGTGATCATCGACATGCACGCGCCCGGCCTCAGCGTCGAGCGAGAATTTCGGACTCTGGACGGAGGAAGCCATCTCGCGATCCGCTTCGACGAAGTTCGTGTCCCCAAGTGGCGTGTCATCGGGAAGCCGGGCGAGGGAATGCCTCGCGCGCTCGGCGGCATTTCCACCGTCCGCCTCGAGATATCCGCGCAGGCCTGCGGAATCATGCAATGGACCATCGGCTACACCACCGACCACATCCAAGCGCCTCATCGTAGCGGAACACCTCTGGGCGCGAGGGAGGGCGTACGCCTTCGCTACGCCGACATGCGCATCGATGCCTACGCCGCCCGAAGCATTCTGTACCGCACAGCCCGTTTCGTCGAAAGCGGCGCGAACGACATAAACGAAGTCATGTGCGCCAAGATATTCTGCACCGAAGCCGCCGGGCGCGTAGTCGACACCGCCGTGCAACTTGTCGGCGGAAACGCCCTGGCCGAAGGCCATCCCCTCGGAACCCTCTATCGCCAAGTCCGGTCCCTGCGCTTCACCGAAGGCGCAAGCGACATCCTGAGGCTCAACATCGCGAAAGGGAGATTGGATAAGGAGAAGGGAAGCCTGTAGCCTGAAATCTATCTACCTGCCCGACTTTCCACAATTTGCCCTCGCTCGGAGCTGTCGAGTTCCTAGAAAACAGCAGCGTTCGTTTGGTGTTGACGTTGTTCGAGGCGCGGGTGAGACCGCGAAGATTCTCGCGCATTCCTCCTCCATTCCCCGCGTTCTCCTAAGAAGCACTTGTGATCTCATAGCTTCTTGTTGTTCAAAAGCACGAATGTGGGACCACCGCCCCCGGCGGTCGACGTATGCAGGAAGTCTTCTCTTTTCCCAAACGACCGCCGAGGCGGCGGTCTCACATTCAGATGATCCCCTTAACCTGAGCCGTGTTTCTTTCACAATTAGTTCCCGCTACGAGAGTGGGCGCTGTTAAGGAGTACTCGAGCGCCTTAGCACAGGCATCTCCAGGCGCCCCTCCAAAAAACCGCTGACTTGAATGGTGGCGGCGAACCCGATACGCTTCCTTTTCTTCTTTCTCGAGAGGATGCTGGGGATCCCCATCGCAGTAACTGGCGGATCCTCAGGAAGGTGTCTTTCTGGGAGCCCGGCAAGCAACGGGTTCCTCGGCGGAGACTCGGCCAGAAACGATTCGCGGCCATCGAAGCGTATCGTTTTCGAACCGCTGTGGTTCCAGTCCGAGTCTCTTGGATGCGTGTTTTGGATTGTTCAGGGGAGTGAAGCCATGGGGCCCTTAAAGGGATATCGTATTCTTGAGTTTGCTGGCATCGGACCGGGTCCGTTTTGCGCGATGATGTTGTCCGACCTCGGCGCGGAGGTCATACGGATTGATCGGAAGAGTTCGGCGGGGGCGGGATCCCCATACGACGTGTTGAATCGTGGCAGGCGTTCGCTAGCATTGGACCTCAAGGTCCCCGAATCGGTCGAAGCCGTGTTGCGGATGGTCGAGCAGGCGGACGCGTTGTTCGAGGGATTCCGGCCGGGCGTCATGGAACGGCTGGGGATTGGGCCGAAGATCTGTCTCGCGCGCAACCCCAAGCTTGTGTATGGCCGAATGACCGGATGGGGGCAGAAAGGCCCGCTTGCCCATGCGGCCGGGCACGACATCAACTACATTTCACTCAACGGGATTCTGCACGCCATCGGCACCCCCGGCGCGCCGCCGGTTCCGCCGTTGAACCTGGTGGGCGACTTTGGGGGCGGCGGCATGTTATTGGCATTGGGGTTGGTGTGCGCGCTTCTCGAGACCCAAAAGTCCGGGGAAGGACAGGTCATCGACGCGGCAATGGTCGATGGTTCATCGGCCCTCTTGGCGGGCATCTACGGCGGTTGGTCCAGCGGCGGATGGCACAATGAGCGGGGCGCTAATACGCTGGACGGCGGCGCCCACTTCTACGGGGCCTACGAATGCGCTGACGGCAAGTATGTATCGGTAGGCGCTATCGAGCCGCAGTTCTACGCGCTGTTGCTTGAGCATCTCGGCACCGATGACGAATCACTGGAGGCCCAACTCGATCGCGATCAGTGGCCCGAGTTCAAGGTGAAGCTGGCCGCTATCTTTATGACGAAGACGCGCGGGGAATGGTGCGAGATTATGGAGGGTACGGATATCTGTTTTGCCCCGATACTGGATTTCGAGGAGATCGCCGAGCACCCTCACAACAAGGCGCGCAATGCGTTTGTCGAAGTGGATGGGGTCATGCACCAAGCCCCTGCGCCGCGTTTCAGCCGGACCCCGGCGGAAATCCAGGGGCCGCCTCCGCGAGCCGGCGAGCACTCCGAGGCTGTCTTGACGGATTGGGGCTTCGGCGCGGACGAAATAGGCGCACTGCGGGATTCCGGGGCTGTGTAAGCCGCCTTGCGATCCGAGCCGGCCATCGCTCCGACCCATTCAACCAACGCGTTCGGGCTGTAGTGGACTCCATTTTCCGTTGCAGCCCCAAATCGCTACGGCGCGAACGATTGGGGCTCGTCCACGCCCAGTTTCCACTACTTCTTAGGCACTTTGAACTGGTGATCGAAATACTCGTCGTTGAGTCGACCCACCAGTTCGCGGCTCTCCTTCAAATCCACCTCGAGCAACTCGCGAATCGATACAAAACCCCGTAGATGCTCCTCCTCGTCCATCACGAGCAAGTGACGAAAGTTCTTTCCCACCATCAGCGTCCGCGCCACGGCATGACTCTCGTCGATGGAAACATGGAACAGACGTTTCGTCATCACGTTAGCGATATTTTCCTTCGTTGGATCGAGACCCTTGTGGACGACCCGGCGCAAAAGGTCCCGCTCCGAAAAGACGCCCACCACGCGATCATCCTCGCAAACAGCCACTGCGCCCACGCTTTTCCTCACCAGATATTCCACGACTTCCTGGACGGTCATCGTTGAATCGACCGAGTAAGCCTCCCGATCGCCAATGATCTCGCGAATCGTTTTCATGGGTACGACCTCCAATAAAGTCAAATGACTGCTCTAACTAGTCTACCACGAGATCTTTCGGCAATAACAAGCTTCTTGAACGCAACTCCCTCCCCCGGATCCATATTATGAGTGTAACAAACTTGGCTTTATGCTTTAGCGCTGTAGCTAAACCCTTTCGCCTCAAAGCTATCCGTCGAATGAATTGGTCCGCCCCGAACAGTTGGTGGCTAACAGGTTCTCCCCGTCCAATTCCAATTTCTTGCCGGCGCGATAGGCGACATTCCCCAGCAGCACCGTCTCGGTCATTGGACCGAAATAGTCAAAGCTGCACAAAGCCTCATTGCCAGCGAAATTGTGCGAGGCCGGATCGCTCGACTTACATGCCGGAATCCGGGCCCTATATGTCCGGGCTATGAGCCAATCGGGTCCAATGTTCACTTTGGGCCCACCTGCATGCCTGAGAACCTACCGTCCGAGATGGAGCGTCACCAGTGGCTTGAATGGATCAAAAGACTCGTTCATGGTCCAAGCCATGGCCCGCAGCAGAATGATCCGGAAGTAGGGATCGTTGAAAGTGAAGAAGTTGTGGCCCAATACCGTGCCGAATACTTTGCCCTGGCCCACCTCTGTCGTCCACATGACGGGCCACGCCTTGCCGTCCAGTTCTTCAAGACTATCCGGCAGCCGCGATGACTGTTTCCCTGCGGGAAAGGATGGCGATGTCACCAGAGTAGTGACTCTTGTCTGGTCTCCGAACATAGGCCAATAGA
>CAYNZS010000307.1:0-4411 GCA_964401695.1 uncultured Nitrospirales bacterium | reverse complement strand
CCGTGCGCGCATCGCACTGCATAATGATCCATCAGCTTAAATCACACCACTAGTTTGGCTGGGGTCGACCAGTTGCTCCAAGGCGCGCAGATCGATGGACTCGCGACCGAACTGGATCCTCGAAAGATCGTGGACGTCGATCTTTACATCTCGCCGGCCACGCGAAGCGTTGAAACTATTGGCGCGGGGAACGCGGCGATGGGCCGCCGGGAATTCGCCGATCCGTTCGGCCTTGCGCTGCGTGGGTTGCCGCGCCGCGATTTGACGCGACTCCACAGTCATGTCGGCCGGTTGGTATTCGCTCATCATGATGACATGGTCGGCCTCGTCGAAGTAGTCTCCGCAGCCGCCCATCACGAGGACGGTGGATACGCCCAGCCGCTCGCGCAATTCTCTTACGCGTTCTAGGAATGGGGTTATCGGCTCGCTCTCTCTGTGAACGAGCGCTTGCATCCGCGCGTCGCGCACCATGAAATTCGTGGCCGAGGTGTCTTCGTCCAGAAGTAGGAGTGTCGCGCCGATTTCCAGCGCTTCGACGATATTCGCGGCCTGACTCGTGCTACCGCTCGCGTCTTCGCTACGGAAGGATTGGGTATTGCGTCCGAAGGGAAGGTTTGTTATGAACCCGGAAATATCCACGTTCTCGACACGGCGTCCGTCTTCGGTCCGGATCTTGACGGCGTCCCGCGCGGTCACGATGTACTCCCGCCCATCGCCTGGCACATGGGGATAGACGCCACGTTCCAGGGCCTGGAGGACGGTCGATTTGCCGTGATACCCGCCGCCGACGATCAGCGTGACGCCTTTGGGAATACCCATACCGTCGATTCGCTTGTCCGGCGCGCCCTCGCGAACGGGGTTCGGCAATTCGAGCGAAACCCGAAAGGATTCGGGGATCGCCAGAGGGACCGCTTTGTCCGTCTCCATGGGCCGGTCGCTCACGCCGCTCGCCCGTGGCAACAGAGAACCTGCCGCGAGAAATGCGACGAGTCCCATTTCGTCCAAGCGGCCTCGGATAGATTCTTGGTTCTCGACGCATTCGACGAAAGCGGCGCCCGCGCCCGCCGGTTGGTTCGCCCAGCGTAGCCCGGCGTCGGCCATCTCCGGCAAGGCGCGGCATAGCAATCTTTCCGCCGCGCGCCCGAGTATGCGCCTGCCGTCGGCGGGCAACCCGACATGCAGCCGCGCCTCGACCCAGTCCTCGGTCACCACGACGGCGGTTCGCTCCAACACCTCCTGGCCCCCCGCGTCGACCAGAACAAGCCCGCTCTTGCCCGAGCCCGCCCGCGGGCGCTCAGATTTCGAGATCGCCCCATCCGCGCGTCGCGCGACGTAGTCTTCAAGGGCCAAGCGGCGAATCCGGTTTCGAAACAATTCCGGCGGCAAGCCGGCCCGCTCCGCGGCCAAGCGGATCCGCACTTTGGAGGGCACCGCAAAGGGATCGCCCTGCACATGGTCGACGAAGATCGTCAGAGGGCCCTCTAGGTAAACTCCCCGAATCTCCTTGTAGGCCTTATAGCCCCGCCCGTCCAGGCTGAGGAGTACCCGCCCTAGATTTTCCAACGTATCGGTTGCCATGCTAAGATTCTTGTGTCCGATTAAATCAAACGTTTCGCTCGACCAAGGCTGCGGCTTGGTCCCCTGTACCTACAACCCAATCCGTTGTGCGGTGACTCAACCATGACTATATCTCTTCTTTCATCCAGTCTCACATCAAGAAGCACCTGCTCGCGGAATCTCCTCGCAGCGTTATTGCTTTCCGTGGCGCTGGTGGGGTTGCATTTTCCCGCCGCGTTGGCGCAGGAATTGGTCGGAGATGCGGCGGAATCCGAAGATAACGCGGCCGCGAACGAGGAGCAACCGACCGAAACGCCGGAAAACGGCGAACCGCCGGTAGACGTGCTCGCCGAGCTCGATCTGTCCACACCGCGCGCGACGTTGGATTCGTTCCTCTCCGCGATGAATTCGGTGGATTCGGGGAAACCCGAGTTCATGGAAGCGGCCTTAGCGTGCTTCAATCTCGAAGATGTGGCGGAGGAACAGCGCGAAGCCGAAGGGCGGCGCTTGGCCCTGCCCATCTATCAGGCCCTCAATTCGGTAGGCCAGCTTGACCGAGAGCTAATCCCCGAATCCTACGAAGAGCGAGACTTCAAGGCGGACATCGGCGAACTCGCGGATGTCCCGCTCCATTTTCGACATAACGATGACGGCAATTGGCGCTTTAGCAGAAGCCGATCCGAGGACAACCTGGACCTGTACCGCGAAATCGCCCAGAGCGCGATCGAGGCCGCAGTCCCTGTCGATGCCCGCGTCGATCCCGACATCGCGAACCCCCGCGCCACGATGCAGACCTTTCTGGCCGGTATGGACATCCTCGACGATGGGGGGCGGGAGCAGGTAATCAAAACGTTCGACGTCTCGCACCTCGGCGAGTCGGTTCGCGACGAAACCGCGATCAACGTCGGCAGTCGGCTTCAGAGCATTATGGATCGCGATCGTTACGTGCTGCCTCAGGACATCCCGGACCATCTGACCGGGAGCCCGTACGTTCACTTGAGCGAAGGCGGTTTCACCATCGAGATCGTCCCCATTCCCGTCGAGGCGGATTCGGCAGAGACTGAGACTGACGCCCCTGTCGTTGTCGTGTACGAGTGGAAATTCAGTGGCCAGACGGTGGATAACGCCGAGGCGCTGTGGGATATCTTTCGTGACCGCGACCTCGCGGTGGCTTCGGCAGATGACACGTCCGTGCCTTATGCCCTGCAAATTCAGGATTGGATAGCCAGGAAGTTTCCGGTGCTCAAGGAGGAAACACTGAGCCTCGAAAACTGGCAATGGCTCGGCCTTCTTCTCATCGTTCTTCTCGGGATGATGGTGAGCCGGCTCTTAACGTTAATTCTGATTCGCGCTATCCGCCGGTACTTCCGCAGAGAAGATCTGTTTCTGGACGTTCAACTCGAGAAGGACTTCGTCAAACCGTTGCGTGTCGCCATCATGGCGCGCGTGTGGTGGCTCGCGCTCAAGCCGCTCAACCTGCCGCCCAGCGCGCTGGACGTGCTGAAGATAGCCACGTCGACGATTTCGACACTCGCGTTGGTGTGGGCATTGTATCGGCTGATCGATATCGTCGGAGAGTTCCTCTCCGAACGCGCCGAGCGCACCGAAACCAAAAAAGACGACATGGTCGTCCCGCTTATCGTGAGGACCGCGAAGATCGCCACGATCGTTGTCGGCGTTTTTCTCACGGCGAAAGCCCTGTCGCTGCCGTACGAGACAATTCTTACGGTGGGGGGCGTCGGTGGCGTAGCGATCGCGTTTGCCGCGAAAGATACCGTGGGCAACGTGTTTGGCTCGCTGGCGATTCTGTTCGACCGCCCCTTCGAGATCGGGGATTGGGTGACGATTGGAGATGTAGACGGCAATGTGGAGAAGGTCGGAATTCGGAGCACCCGCGTACGAACGTTCTACAACTCGCTGATAACCGTCCCCAACTCAGTGATCATCAATGCGACCATCGACAACTACGGCCAGCGGCGCTTCCGCCGGATCCGAATATTCCTCGGGGTCACCTACGATACGCCGCCCGACAAGATCGAAGCTTTCTGCGAAGGCATCCGCGAAATCATTCGCCAGCACCCTTACACACGGAAGGATTACTACCACGTTTACCTGAACAACTTCTCCGATTCATCCTTGGACATCCTCCTCTATTGCTTCCAAGAATGTCCCGATTGGTCCACCGAACTGCGCGAACGGCAACGCCTCTTCCTCGACATCCTGCGCCTCGCGAAGCGCCTCGGTGTAGAATTCGCTTTCCCGACGCAAACGCTCTTCATGAACCCAGACAGCGACGGTGCCAAGTCTGACGAGAACGGACTCGATACGAACGAGGCCCTGGCCATGGGCCAGAAAGCCGCTCGGGCCATCGTCGAAGAAGGCATGGGAAAGAACCCGCCCCTGCCGCCACCCGTCTCCTTCGGCCCAACACGGGAAAAGCCCGTCGACGGATTCGACGAAGAGGACGGGGAGTAGGAGCTCTGAAGATTCCCCGATCAGGTCTTCTGCGGCCTGGCGGCGGCGGTCCCACATTCGTGCTTTTGAACACAAGAAGCTATGAGATCACAAGTGTTTCTAGGGAGTTCGACACTCCCCCAGCCCCTCCCTAAACCAGGGAGGGGGTTAGTTCTGTCATCCTTCACTTCGTTCGGGATGACAGAAGAGCACGCTTTGCCTTGCTTTCAAAAGCTGCGCCAATTGTGAGCCAATCGAGTCAGGTCAGACGGTCAATTCCCTTTCCTCGAACGGAAGGCCGCGTCCGCGGACGTGCGCAGGTTTGAATCGCCATCCAGTTTCTGATTAACTCATCATTAAGCCACCGGCTCTGCCGGTGAGAATTCATTAGGCTCTGCCG
>CAYNZS010000306.1:0-4412 GCA_964401695.1 uncultured Nitrospirales bacterium | reverse complement strand
GCTATGTTCGCTGGGAACCGGCCATCCTCAATTCGTCAATTGTGAGGTTATGGCATCTCAAGCCCTTACTCGAGGAACCCTGGGTGGTCCGCCGATAACGCTGGAGCATGCCAGGACTGCCGCCCCAGTCGGGTGTTGCGAGCCTGTAATACCCGGTTTTGATTCTGGATATTGGTACAACAGTGGCCATTGTAACCTTGCCGCGGCCATGGAATTCGTGATGACCAATGGCTGGAGCCGAATCTACGACAGAAAAATGGGGTTAGAAACCGGTGATCCCAGGAAGTTCAAATCCTTCGAAGAAGTCCAAGAGGCCTATCGCCGCCAAGTAGACTGGTTTCTAAGCAACCGTACAAAAGTCAGCAATATCGGTGAGCAGATTGTGGCCGAATTGGCTCCGACAGTGTATGAGTCGGCATTAATAGAAGACTGTATTGAAAGGGGGATATGCAGGGAGGAAGGTGGGGCTCGTTACAACCAGGCAGGGATACAATCGCTTGGTTCGAGTGACGTAGCCGATTCCCTGGCCGCCATTAAGAAGCTTGTCTTTGAGGATAAGAGGATTACCATGGACCAGCTGTGCGATGCACTGGACCACAATTTTGAAGGTTATGAGGATTTGCGCCAAATGCTGCTAAAGGCGCCCAAGTTTGGAAATGACGATGATTATGCCGATGAACAAAAGGTCTTCGCCAGCCATGTATTTGCGTCTGAGACGGTAAAGCATAAGAACACACGGGGTGGCTGTACGACGCCTTACGCGGGTGATATGGCATCCTACGTGCCATTTGGCAAAGTAGTGGGGGCGCTTCCCTCGGGAAGATTAGCCACGGAGCCTCTGGGAGACGCCTTCTCACCTTGTGCAGGCTGCGATATGGAGGGACCAACGGCAGTCTTGAAGTCCATGGCTAAGATTGACCATGTCGAGTACTTCGGCGGAACCATACTTAATCTGAGGATGGAACCGGCGGTCTTCGAGAAAGAAGATGGTGTAAAAAGGCTGACTGACTTCATAAGGGCATTTGTCGATCAGAGGATATTTCACATGCAGATTAACATAGTTTCCTCAGACACGCTGAGAGCTGCCCAGGAGGAGCCCGAGAAATATCGAGACCTGTTGGTGAAGGTAGCTGGGTACAGCGCCTACTTTTTGGAACTGAGTAGGCCCCTTCAGAACGGCATCATAGCCAGGACAGAGCACGGATTGTGAGCAATCGGCTGGGGTGTGCTGGCCCAGGGCTTTCGGGTGGCGCGTGAAAGAAAAAAAACGAAGATCGCGATAGCCTTGATGGCGCGCCTGCGAGCGGGTAGTGCGGTGAAGGAACAGCCCCATGCGCTTGAATGCTTGAGAAAGTTCGAATCCCATCGCATGGACAGATCCAGAAGTGGACCCCGAATCATGGACAGTGCGTTAAGTGTATCTCCTTGAGTATTCTTTGGAAGAAGGAGATGGAACGATGTCAAGGAACAAGATTTCTTTGGAAGTCAGGCATGAAGAATATTGGCACAATTATCGCAGCAATTCTGATCGCGATTCTGAGTCCTTCCGCAGTCGCGCAGACGGGCGAAGGCCCAGAACGCAAAGCCCTGTTTGGCGAACTGCACATACACACTTGGTGGTCGTTCGACGCCTATACCAATTCCACGAGGCTGACACCGGATGACGCCTACGAATTCGCGAAGGGCAAGCCGAAGAAACACCCTGACGGCCAAACCTATCAGATTTCGCGACCGCTGGATTTCATGGCCGTAACGGATCACAGTGAAAGCTTGGGTATCTCCGCAAGGATGGCCGACCCCAAACACCCGATGTCAAAACTGCCCATCGCCAAAAGGATTATCAGCGGCGACCGAACAGCCTTGGAAGAAGTGCGCAAAGCCTACAGGAGAGGCGCGCCCGTGGACGGCATCGACGACCCCGAAACGCGGCGGGAAGTGTGGGACCTCGTCATCGCCTCCGCGAACCGGCATTACGACCCAGGCACATTCACGGCCCTCATCGCCTACGAATGGACGAGCACTCCCAACGGCCAGAACCTGCATCGCAACGTGATCTTCAAGGGTGACACCGCCCCCACGCCGTTCAGCGCTCTTGATTCGTCAAAGCCTGAAGACTTGTGGGCGTGGATGGACAGGGTGCGCGAGGAAGGCCATAACGTGCTCGCGATTCCTCACAATTTGAATCTCTCCGACGGGATCGGCTTTGATCGCGTGGACAGTTTCGGCAATCCGTTGACCCCCGAATACGCGGCAGCGCGGAATCGGAACGAACCCCTGGTGGAAGTGACTCAAATCAAAGGAACTTCAGAAACGCATCCCGCGCTGAGCCCAAACGACGAGTTCGCGGATTTCGAGATACTCGAACTGTATGTCGCTCAGAATAGGCCTATCACGAAATTCCATGGCAGCTACGTGCGAGACGCGTACCGCACGGGACTTGAGTTTCAAGACAAGGAGACATTCAACCCCTATCGCTTCGGCCTGATCGGTGCATCCGACGGCCATACGGGCATTGTCCCGGTTGAGGAAAACAACTACACCGGCAAGATGGGGCGGGCCGCCACGCCAGTACAGACTGCAAGCGGTCGGCTGCGTTCTCCAAGAGTCCGCAAGTTCGGCGCGTCGGGGCTCGCCGGCGTCTGGTCCGAAGAGAATACCCGAGAAAGCATTTACAATTCGCTCGCACGCAAGGAAACCTGGGGCACGACGGGAACGCGCATCCAAGTTCGCGTCTTCGGGGGCTTCGATATGGCGGGCGTGAAACCCGGCGAGGCCGACTGGATCGACGCCGCCTACGAAAAAGGCGTTCCCATGGGCGGCGAGCTAAAGGCTTCCGACGCTACCGGCGCGCCCACCTTCGCGCTCTGGGCCATTAAGGACCCGGACAGCGCGAATCTGGATCGCATTCAAGTCGTGAAGGTCTGGTCCGACGGTGGCGTGACCCACGAGCAAGTGTATGATGCGGTATGGTCAGGCGACCGGTCCATCAATCCCGAAACGGGCAAGCTCCCGCCGGTAGGCAATACGGTAAACCTCGAGACTCTCGAATATTCCAATTCCATTGGCGCGGTCGAACTGAAAGGCTCCTGGACGGATCCCAAATTCAGGGCTGATCACAACGCCGCCTACTACATCCGCGTTCTCGAAATCCCGACGCCACGTTGGAGCATGTTTAACGCAAAAATAGCCGGGATTCCGCATCCACCAGATGTACCTAAGACAATCCAAGAACGGGCCTACACATCACCGATTTGGTACGACCGCGATTAGAATAAGCGTGCTGGCGCTTAGATAACCAGCAACCGTTGCGGTGCAAGCAACCAAGGAGGAGAGGTCATGCCATCCATATTGACGACTGACTCGACAATGCCCGGAGGGGGGGAGGAACTCACGGTTGGCGAGGTCGAACTCGTTGCCGACGGGTTCGTGTTCACCGAGGGACCCGTCTGGCTGCCAGAAGGTGTACTCCTCTTTAGCGACATCCCCGCCGACAGGATCTATCGTGCCGACAAGACCGTGTTCCGCGAACCGAGCGGCCAGTCCAACGGCCTCACGCTGGACACGCAAGGGCGCCTACTCGCAGCCGAGCACCAGACGCGCCGCGTGACGCGGACCGAGAAGGACGGAACCGTCACCGTCCTCGCCGAGCGTTTCGAGGGAAAGCGTCTCAATAGCCCCAATGACCTCGTGGTGCGCTCCGACGGAACAGTGTTCTTCACCGATCCGCCCTATGGCCTGCCGGGCGGCCTGCAAGACCCCGCCGCCGAGCTGGCCTTCTCCGGCGTCTACGCCATCGCACCCGATGGCACACTGAAAGTGCTCGTGAAAGATTGCAATCGGCCCAACGGACTCGCTTTCTCACCCGGTGAGGACATCCTCTACGTGGCCGACACCGCGGAAGGCCATCTGCGCGCTTTTGACGTGGCCGGGGACGGCACCTTGAGCGCGAGCCGCGTTCTCTGCGAGCTTCCCGGACCCGACGGGATGAAAGTGGATACGCGAGGCAACGTGTGGAGCACGGCCGGGGACGGCGTACGCGTGATCGCCCCGGACGGTACCCTGCTCGCCACCGTGAAATTCCCCGCGCAACCCGCCAACTGTGCCTTCGGTGGTGAGGATGCGAAGACACTGTATGCCACCGCGCGCCAGGCCGTCTACAAAGTACGCGTCTCTATTCCCGGGGTCAAGCAGGGCGGGAAGTAGCCGGTAGTCGGTAGCTGTGCCTCCCAAGAACTGATCCGCTTTGGTTTTCTGGGCTATGCTACTTTCGTCTCGTGGCGATGGTGTAGTCTCAACTGAGAGTTCATCCGCTCCCGTTCCAAGTAATTATCCCCCGGTATAGCCGGGAGATAATTACTTTAGAGCGTTTTAAGAAATTATAGATACGAAGCGGCACCAAAAAATCCTCGCGT
>CAYNZS010000305.1:0-4523 GCA_964401695.1 uncultured Nitrospirales bacterium | reverse complement strand
TCGTAAGTGCTTGCAAAACAGCCGGTTAAGTTTTTCAACTGTAGAAGATGGGTCTTACTCTCAACCATACAGGCGAATCGAGACCTAGATGTTTGGCTACGCTTCCGCGCCGACACGACGGCCTACTTGTGGTGCGGCATTGACGCCACAGAGGGCGTCCTCAAGAAGTATGGATGGAGCGAGGAGATGGACGACAAACTGCTTTACGACTCTATGTACTATGAGAGGTAATTCCCGTGGTCGCTCGTGCCTCGCTGCGCTTGCTTACGACGGCGGCGAAACAACCTAGTTCATGCTCACCCGCCGGTTCGCTGACTTTCTGAACGAGGGAAGCCTAGAGATGTCTACGATTTCTGCTCCCGCCAACGCGCCATTGTTTTCCATTAGTTCCACCTTCCCTGTCGGGCCGATATGGAACTCGGTTTTCGCCGAGGCCCCTCAGGCAGGTACCAGCTTAACCATCGCCACAAACGAGGGCCGCGTCCAGAACGCCGTTCTCAGAAACGGTCGGCTGTGGGCCGTCCACAACGCGCTGTTCGGTTCTAGCCCTTCGAATTGCCCATATGATACTCTGCCAATGTCCAGTTGGCCGGGTCGGCGCCCCCTGCTCATCGCGCGTAGGATGGGCTCACTCCGCTGGGAAGATACGGGATCGGCTTGCATGCAGTACGCAGATTACTTCAAAGCGAAACTTGACGCTCTTTACGCGAGTGGCCGGCGCCGCTCCCTTCGTGCGCAGGACTCCGCGGGTGGGATCATCGATTCTCCAAGCGGAAGATTGCTCAATTTCTCGTCGAACGACTACCTGAACCTGGCTACCGACCGCCGGCTTCGAGACGCGGCGGTTGTCGCGCTGGAGCACTACGGGTGTGGATCGACGTCTTCGCGCCTGATGGCCGGGGAGTTGCCGGTGCACGCGGCGCTGGAGCAGGCGCTGGCTGGGCTGGTCGAACAGCCGGCCGCGTTGGCGTTCCCGAGCGGTTTTCAGATGAACTTGGCTGTGGTAAGCGCTCTGTTCGATGCGGAGTGGGCGGTCTATTCTGACGCCCTCAATCACGCCAGCTTGATTGACGGATGCCGCCTTTCGGACGCGGCCGTCCATGTCTACCCCCACCGCGATGTCGGGGCGCTCGAGAAATTGCTCCGCTCGCTTGACGGCCCCAAGGCAATCCTCACGGAATCTGTGTTCAGCATGGACGGCGATTTGGCGCCCATGGTCGAATTGGCGAGGCTTGCGCGCGTACACGGCGCGATGCTCGTCGTGGACGAGGCCCACTCGATCGGCATCCATGGTCGTGGCGCCGGGCTGTCGCGGCAGGAGGGGGTACTTCCGGATATCACATTGGGGACACTTGGAAAGAGCCTGGGGAGCGGCGGCGGATTCGTTGCCACCAGCGAAGTGATCCGCGACGTCTTGATCAATATCGCCCGGCCCTTCATTTTTTCGACCGGGATTTCGCCCGCGAATGCCGAAGCCGCGCGCTGCGCCGTTGAGATCGTGTCAGCTTCCCCAGACTTAGGGTCCGAGCTCCTCAAGCGCGCGGCCTATCTGCGGCAATTATTAAACGATGCAGGGCTCGGCGTGCCGACCGACCCATCACCCATTATCCCTATTGTCGTGGGCGAGAATGCGCAGGCCGTTCGTTTGTCATCGGCACTCCGTAAACGGAATATTCTTGCCGTCGCCATACGGCCTCCCACGGTGCCGGTCGGGACGGCCCGACTGCGCTTGTCGCTCACCCTCTCCCACACCAATGCAGATGTCGAGACCGTGGCGGACGTCATCGTGGCGAACATGGCCGTGCCCGCGAAAACCGACTAGTGGTATGATCCAGCCACAGAGGGCACAGAGCCCACAGAGGAATTCGCGGGCTGCCGGCGGCTCTGTACTACTTAGTGGCAGAATCTTGAATTCGATTTGCCCCTTTTCATTAAGTCCCCAACTTCTCATTGCGAGTCAGAACCCGCTACACGGGAAATTGGAATAAGAACGCGGAGCAACGTGGCATGGGCTTCCAGCCCATGAAACACGGGCAGGATGCCCGTGCCACTGGATTGACATAAAATTAGATAAAGCATGCAGAAATAAGGTCTTACAGAAAGCTGCAAGAAAATGCGTCCTTAACAGGGAGCCTCGGCGACCGCGGCAATCTTTTTCCGACATGACATCACCTTCGTGATAGCGCAGGAGTCGTTACGACTGGAGGAGATTGCTTCGTCGGCGGAGTCTCCTCGCAATAACAGGAATAGGCGCTATTCTTGTATAGAGCATTTACGGTCTGATTGCGGCTCTGCCGCTCTGTGAACTCTGTGCTCTCTGTGGCTGATTTGTTTGCGCATTCGCCTATCATCCAATTCGCTTCTAAGCGATGAATATCAAAGGAAAGACCTTATGAACGCCGGTGTCTTCATCACTGGAACCGATACCGATATCGGAAAGACGATTGTCACGGCGGGGCTATTGCGCGTGCTTCGGAAGCAGGGCGTAAACGCGTGTTCCATGAAACCAATTCAGACCGGCGCGCTGCCCGGCCCCGGGGGACTCGACGCCATCGACCTCACCTTCCATCACAAGGCGGCCGAGATGAAGGTGGCGCGGAAGGAATACGACGTGATGGCGCCGTGCTGCTATGAGCCGGAGTGTTCGCCGCATCTCGCGGGGCGCATGGCCGGCGAATACCCGGATATGGAAAAGATCGTTTCGTGCTATCGGCAACTCGTCGAACGGTATGACCTGGCGCTCGTCGAGGGCGCGGGAGGCGTGTATTGTCCTATCGACGAATCGCAGACGATGCTCGACCTCATGGCCCGGCTGAAATTGCCGGTGGTCCTCACTGCGCGCCGCGGCCTTGGAACCATCAACCATTCGCTGCTATCGATCAACGCTATACGTAACCGCGGCCTGGAATTGCTGGGTGTCGTCTTCAATGAGTCGGAAGATATCGAGCGCGACTACATACGCAAAGACAACGTTGGGGCCGTCGAGAAATTTGGGGATGTTGCCATTCTAGGCGACATTGATTACTTGGCAACACTGGAGTCTGACCCCGATGCGGCTTGGGCAACGTTTGAATGCAGCGCAGGAGAGTTGCTCAACCGACTTAGAGAGGTGCGGGTATGAACGACATGCAACGAGAAATGGATTATCTCCATCTTTGGCATCCGTATACGGACATCGAGACGTTCGAGACCGGGCCCTATACCAGTTTCGAGCGCGGCGAGGGTGTGTATCTGCATACCAGTGACGGCCGAAAGCTGCTCGACGGGATTTCTTCGTGGTGGGCGACGGCGTTGGGCCATAGCCATCCGCAGGTCGTCGAGGCGATTCGCGAGCAGGCAGGCATTCTCCAACACTCGATTCTTGGCGGGCTCAGCCATCCTCTAGCCGTAGAACTGGCGCAGCGCCTGGCGCAACTCACGCCAGGCGATCTGAATCACGTCTACTTCGCCTGTGACGGTTCCAGCGCTACCGAATCCGCCATGAAGATGGCGATTCAATACTGGTGGAATCGCGGCGAAACGGGCAAAACGCGATTCGTCGCGCTCGAAGAGGGGTATCACGGCGACACGTTGGGAGCCGTTGGCGCTGGCTTCGTTCCCGCGTTTCACGCGCCTTTCGAAAAGGCCGTCGTGCGCGCTTACGCTGCGAAGACCCCTCATTGCGGGTGTTGCCCACTGGACGGCGAGAACAAGTGCGCCGACGAAGCCTTCGCCCACATGCAAACGCTCGTCGAGGAACATCACAAGGAACTGGCGGGCGTAATTCTAGAGCCCCTGTGCCAAGGCGCTGCGGGCATTTGGATCTATCCCGTGGGCTACCTGCGGCAAGTCCGCGGCCTGTGCGATAAGTACGGCCTGATCCTCATCGCAGATGAAATCGCCGTCGGCTTTGGGCGCATTGGCGAGTTCTTCGCCTCCGACCTCGCGGGCATCGTGCCGGACATCATCTGCGTTGGCAAAGCGCTGACGGCGGGCTACCTCCCCATGAGCGCCGCCATTGCCAACGAGCGCGTCTACGATTCCTTTAGGAACACGGACGACGCTCGCGATCGAACGTTCTATGATGGCCATACCTATTGCGGCAATCCCATCACAAGCGCGGCGGCGTTGGCGGCGATCGATGTCTTCACAAGCGAAGATGTCGTCGAGAACGCGAGGCCGGGCGCAGAAGCCCTGAGGGCCGGGTTCGCGCGAATTGGAGCGCGGGATGTTGTCGAGTACCAAAAAACGCTTGGAATGATCGGCATGTGTTCGTTCCGCTCGGAAGCGGGCGGCGGCGCCCACGCGAAACGAGTCGCGAGGAAGGCCATGGAGCTAGGGCTATTCGTCCGGCCCTTAGGGCCCTCGCTCTACCTGTGGCCACCGCTTGTCTCGAGCGAGGCCGAGTTGGGTCAGATGCTAAGCCTGTTCGAGACCGCCGTCGCGGAAACGCCGGCGCTCGACGAAGCAGTCACAACCGGCAACGCGGGCTAGAGCACTTCACGATTGACATGTCGTGTTCAAAGGTATATGCTTGATACATG
>CAYNZS010000304.1:0-4596 GCA_964401695.1 uncultured Nitrospirales bacterium | reverse complement strand
AATGCTCAATAACGTGCCCGTGGTGGTCACGGGCGCCCATATGGGAAATGTCGGTATAGATCAGATGAAGCGGTGTCGCGCCAGTCCCACAATGAATATCGGCAGGACCGAATATAAAGTGAAGCCCAGGTAGCTTCGCCTCCCACCTCAAGGAGATCTTCCTGCGGACAATTTGCCCGTGGCGAATCGGATCGGTTGAACGCTTTTTCGGTGGCGGCTACACTTTGCGCCAATGCACGATACCGTACCCATCTCGAAGCCCCCGCGCGATTCGGCTCTGTACCGGCTCCAGCGGTCCCGCCGCGGTTTGTTCGATGCGCTGGCGCTTCTGATTTACTTGAGCATTGTCTATGCCTGGTCGCTCGGACTCCATCCGCTGGGTAAGGATTTCGAGATGCTTGCCGGGGGCGGCGAGGGCCTTCCGTTTCTCCTCCGCTCTTTCTGGGAGCTCGAGACCGCGTTATTCGGCGGGAGTTTCTTCGGCTATCACGTGGTTAACTCGCTGCTTCTCTATGGCTGCATGTTGGCTTTGTACCGGTTGGCGCGCGGTGTGATGCCTGATCGGCCGGTCTGGCTGGGGACGCTCGCGGCTACGCTGTTCATGGCGAATCCCGTCCACACCGATGGCGTGTTGCATCTTAGCAGCGCGACGGATCTTCTGCCGGCCTTGGCCGCTCTCACGGTGCTTGCCGCCTATGCCACGCGACATCGCGGTCCGTCTCGGATGTGGTTGGCCCGGAGCGCGGCACTTCTGTGCGCGGGGACACTTCTTTTTCCGTCGAATCTCGGATTGCCGGCCGCGGCGCTGCTCTATGACTGGGTGTTGCGCGGCGCGAAATCGAATGGGTTTACGGTCAGGGCGCTTGGACTAGTTGCGCTGACTGCCGCTGCTTTGTACGTTTACCGCGAAGAGTTCGCCGTGTCGGGACTGGATGTTGGCGGGATGTTCGCGCCGCTGTACTTTGTCTTCTATCCGCTGGGCTTTCTGCCGGAGACGGCCTTTCTCTTTCACGAACATCCCTGGACGGGATGGTTGGCCGCGGCTACGGTGGGTTTCATTCTCGTTCTCGTTTGGCGCAAGGTTCGGTATCCGGCGTTCCTCTTTGGGATCGGCGCGGCTGCCTGCGCTCGTCTTTTTCAGGGAGACCTTCTCGTGGATCCTGTCCATCTAATCGGGGGCGGTGCGCTCTTGCTTCCCAGTGCGCTGTTGACGATTGCCTTGGTTTCGGTATTCGCGCGGATGATGGACCATCCGAAGTGGCGGCACTCGGTTATCGGCGGGACGAGTATACTTGCGCTGGTGTTCTTTGGGCTTCAGATCGCTTCGATCAACGCGTGGCGGCACGCGGGACGCGAGGTCGAGGCGTTTCAAGCGAAGGCCGTCGTCTGGCGCGATACCGCGGGCGATGGGGTACTGGGAGTTCTGCCAGACTATGCGTATTACCGCGGCGCGCCTATGATGCTGTCGGAGTCGATTCGATTCGACACGGCATTTAGCCAGGCCGTCCCCTACCAATCCCTCTTGAGGCTGCATTACGATCTACCAGGCAGGCTCGATGTACAATGGGAGGCGCGGGAGGATGCCGAACTTGAGCTAAGAATCAATCATAGCGAGCGGGGTCCTCGCGCTACGTTGCTTTGGCCCTACATTTTGGGGGTTGCCGGGGGCGTCGAGGAATACGGCGAGTTGACGGCCCGCGCGGAATCGATCACGGAGGAAACGTTGACGGTGGTTGTCCGGTCCGAGGGAGGCGATTTGCCCGAGGCGATAGCGCCATGAACGCTTCCGCGAAATATCGGTTGCTGGGCCTCCTTGCGGTCGCTTGCGCGTTGTGTTGCGATTCGGGCGAATCTCAGGAATCCGTAGATACATTACTCGAACGCGGGTATGTCGCGAACTGGCTCGTATGCGGGCCATTTGAGCCGGACGCGCCGGGCGGAATCATCGCCGCTGTTTCGGATGATCGACGGCCGCTGGGCTCGAAGGACTACATGGCGCCAGAAGGCGGTATCGCACGGATTCGCCCTCAGGCGCTTATGGAAATCCGGTCGGAGCGGAAGACCACGTTCTGGCGACGGGCGCGCGCGAACGACGCCTTGCTCGATCTATCTCCTTTCTTTTCGAACGATGTGGAGGGTGTTTCCTATGCTGCCTTCTACGTGGAATGCGGCGCCCCCCGCGAGATGTATGCCGATTTACAGACCCCCCTTGGCGCGCGCGCATCTGAATGGTTTTCCGCTGCGAGAGGTCTATCCCGTGCCTGTCACGCGGGCCGGTGTCGACCGATTTATTATCTCTTTTCGCGCGGGCGTTTGGACTTATGCAGACGGAGCAGCGATTCGAGTACGCGCTTCTTCCTTATTTCGGACATGGCGCGACGCGGAAGTCCAGAAGGTTGGGCTTGCGTTCAACGCGCCCTTGGCCTCGCTCCTCACCGATACGCATAGCGGAAACTACCCGGCAGAGATGAGTTTCCTGACTGTCGAGCCGGATGACTTCCTCCTTACGAGCGTGTTTCCAGAAAAGACAAATCCGGGCGCGATGTCAGGCTTGCCGGAAGGTCCCCAAACGGGCCTACGGACCCGCGGTTTCAACACCGCGAACGAATCTGCGGCTCACTTTCTTTACGAATCTCGACTAAGGCGGCATGTCGTCGGTTGTCGGGCGGCCTGGGGCCTCGTAGCGCGTGACGCGGATTCAGGCCATCTTCCGCCGGAGGCATCGGGCATAGCGACTGTGTGGCTCCAACCTAATTCGACTTTTCGCCCTGGCAAACCGCTCTACCTCGATGTTCCCGCACCCGCCGGCGTGCCAACCTACACCCGCTATTGGCGTCAAAACTTTGGGGCGGCCCCCGCAGGAATCAGGCGCTTTCTATTTTGCTGGAAGGCTATCTCGATTCGGACACAGGCGCAATACGGGCCGTG
This sequence comes from uncultured Nitrospirales bacterium, assembly GCA_964401695.1. Lineage (GTDB taxonomy): Bacteria > Hydrogenedentota > Hydrogenedentia > Hydrogenedentales > JAPYPO01. Next base: position 1,668 of record CAYNZS010000304.1, on the reverse strand, counting down.
GTCGCGAACAATTTGACTGATACCATGATCGCAGGGTCGGTGTTCTTGAGCGCGCCCACCGGTTGGAACATGGTGCCGTCCCATTTCGGCTATGAGCTTCGCGCTGGGGAGTTTCTGGAGACCGAAGTAATTGTCTTGCGAGAGCAGGGCGGCGACAGCGAAGGGAGTATTGTTGCGCGCACGGAGTACCAAGGCCGCATGTATCAAGACCTGTTGACGACGGGCAAGGCCGCCATGGCGCTGTCGGTCTCGCGCAGTGGCGACGAGATTCGGGCGGTTGTATCGAACCAGGGCGCGCCCCCGCCGAAGGGTATCTCGAACTGATCGTCCCCTTCGGACACTGGCGCGGCAACGGCGGTCCTGGTATAACCACGGCCAGTCCACGGCGGACCCCCGTGTTCGTTGGTCCCTTTCAGGAGGAAGAGTATTTCTTCCACACAGCGGGGCCGCTGCGGGACTTTTGGATGGTTGCCAAGCTCGCGGTAAACGGCCAAGTATTGTACGAACCGTTGCCGCGATGACGAAATGCAGGGAGAACTCCTAAAATGAGCAGTGGAAACAATGATCTGGACATGAAAAGCGTCACGGTGTATGTAGCAGTCGCTGTCGGAGCGGTCTTTTTAATTGAATTGGCGGCCTATCTCTCCGGGGCGCTCGACAGGGATTCCTCCTCGAAAGTCAGATACATACTGTTCGCGCTCCTGTTTGTTGTGCCATCCCTCGCCGCACTGCTCTCCCGAAGGTGTGCCGGCGACACCAACGAGAGCCGTCCCGACTACTGGCCCCTTTCATGGAAGATGTTTTGGCTTATTGCGGTGGGCGTGCCTGCCGTCTGTCTGGTGACCAATGTCGTGGAGGCGGCGCTCGGCTGGACCTCGCTCGACTTGTCCTTCGAGCGAGTCGTCACGCAGATGCCCGAGGGTTCAGAGATCCCTCCTTCCTCCTTACTCACCCTCGCTATCATGCTGGATTTTGTGTTGATGGCGGCCGTCTATAGCCCAATATTTTTGGCCTACGAGTACGGCTGGCGCGTACATTTTCAAGGCCGCTTGAAATCGCTCGGGAGGCTGAAGGCCTATGCGATCACCGGCCTGCTCAGCGGCGTATGTTTCGTTCCAATCGTCTTCTCGGAGGTCATTTACATCGCGCATCCACCTATCGCCGCTGCGCGTGTGCTGCTGATCGTCGCGATATTGGGGGCCATATCCGGCGAGATACTCAGGATCGGCGGGAACGCGACGATGTGTGCCGTATTTGCCGGAACGTTTTTCTCGCAGACCGTTGGAACGATTGATACTATTTTTCCGCTGCGCCGCTTGGACTTTGGGGGGCCGTTCGGGTGGCTCTCCATCGTCATGTGGGCGTTCGTGTTGGTCGCGGTTTCGCGATTACCTGCGAAGAGGCAGAGTGAATGAGGCTAGTGGCATGGGCATCTTTCCCATGCCTCGTTTCGGTCGCTCTCCTTGACTTCCCCTTGTTCACACGCTCCGGCGTGGATATGCATACGGGCCGTGGGAACGAGAAATGAGGCTTTATTCCAGAATGCCTTATCGGATTTCAAGTCAGCCTAGTGGTGACGGGCATCCTGTTCGCGATTCATGGGCTGGGAGCCCATGCCTGGATTCAAGCTCCAAGTGCAACACGGTGTTCTTCTCGTTGTTCTAGAAA
>CAYNZS010000303.1:0-4674 GCA_964401695.1 uncultured Nitrospirales bacterium | reverse complement strand
CAATGAAGATTGATTTTCACGCCACTTTGAACCAAACTCAACCCCTAAGGGACTAAGAGGCGCCACCGTTCCCCTTCTCGTTTCCGCGCTCCTCGGTGGAAACAGATGCAGCAAGCCTGGACGTGCCAGCAGCTCAGTCTTCATGGTAAAATTGGATCTGGCAATTTAGCGGGAGAACGTGCCGCCGCACGGCGTGGAAAGATTTTCATGAGCAACTACGTTCTACAGAGACTGAAGGGTTACCAGCCGATTCCGGGTCCCGTAGCATGCGTCGTCATGGATGGCGTGGGCATTGGGTTGCGCGACGAGTCCGACGGGGTCCACATGGCCCACACGCCGACGCTGGACCGACTTTTCTGCGATACTCTGTTTACCCAATTGAAGGCCCACGGCACCGCGGTCGGGATGCCCAGCGATGGTGACATGGGCAATTCGGAAGTGGGCCACAACGCACTCGGTTTGGGGCGGATCATCGCGCAAGGGGCGAAGCTGGTCCAGGAAGCGCTCACGTCGGATAGGCTATTCGAGGGCGAAACGTGGAAGAAGTTGATTGAGATCGGACGCGGCGGCGCTACGCTTCACTTTATTGGCCTCCTGTCGGATGGCAATGTCCACAGCCACATCGATCACCTCTTCGCGCTGCTGGACGCGTGCGCGGCGGCGAGTGTCGAACGCGTCCGAATTCACGCGTTGCTGGACGGCCGGGACGTCGGCGCGCGCACGGCGCTTACTTACCTGGAGCCGCTGGAACTCAAGTTGTCCGGCCTCAGTGCCGATGGCTGCGACTACCGAATCGCTTCGGGCGGCGGGCGGATGATCACGACAATGGATCGCTACAATGCCGATTGGTCCGTTGTTGAACGCGGTTGGAAGGCTCATGTTCTGGGTGACGCGAGAGGCTTCGGTTCGGCTACGGAGGCCGTGCAGGCATTCTATGAAGAAGATCCGAACGTATCCGACCAGTATCTCGACAGTTTCGTCGTCGTGGAAGGCGGCAAAGCGGTGGGCGCCATTGAGGACGGCGACGGTGTCGTGTGTTTCAACTTTCGCGGCGACCGCGCTATCGAACTGAGCCAGGCCTTTGAAGCGGAGGAATTCGACCGCTTCGACCGCCAACGCAAGCCGGATGCCTTCTATTGCGGCATGATGCAATACGATGGCGACGCGAAGACGCCCGCCAATTTTCTGGTGGCGTCTCCCGCCGTTTCGGGGAGTATGGGCGAGTACCTTTGCGGGACGGGTCTCACCTCTTACGCGGTTTCCGAGACGCAGAAGTATGGGCACGTCACCTACTTCTGGAATGGGAACAAGTCCGGGTATATCGACGAAACGTTGGAGGAATACGTCGAGATCCCTTCGGACAAAGTCATGTTCGACGAACGGCCTTGGATGAAGGCCGCGGAGATTACGGACGCAGCCGTTGCTGCTATCGAGGGAGGTGCGTACCAGTTCATTCGGCTCAACTACGCCAACGGCGACATGGTGGGGCATACGGGTGTGCGCGCCGCCATCCGCGTGGCCGTCGAGGCGCTCGATCTCGGACTGGCCCGGTTGCTGGCCGCACTTGAAGCGGCGGGCGGGGCAGTCGTCATCCTGGCGGATCACGGCAACGCGGATCTCATGTTCACCGAGGTGAAAGGGAACCGAGAACCTATGGTCGCCCACACGCTCAATCCGGTGCCTTGCATAATCAAGGACTACTCGGACGCGAACCGCTGGGTGCTCATGGATGCGGAAATGGATACGCCCGTTGCGTTGAGCAACGTGGCCGCGACGCTAATCAATCTACTGGGCTACGAGAAGCCGGAAGAGTACGATCTGTCGCTCATCGCGCTGAAGGAGTAACCCCAGCGAGGCTTACCCCCCTCCGTGGTTTAGGGAGGATTGGGGGAGGATCGAGCTTTCCGGCATTCCAAAAACTCTCGGTCTAGCGAAGAAATCCGCAGCGATGCGATCGCCGGACAGTTCCCGTATGCGTTCCCACGGAGGACCGTGGGAACGAAAAGAGGGATCTCTTTGAGCGGAAGACTCAACATTAATAGGCGATTCATAGCCCACATTCAAGTGAGAAGATAAGGGTGCAGTTCTGATGCTACCGCTGACGTTAGTGTAAAACGGGCTTATTTCAAGTAGCATCAGAACTGCAGCCGAAGATAATCTCCCATCAGGCCAAATCACGCCACCGGAGGGCGGGACGCCCTCCCTCCCCTTTGGTATCCGGGCTAGGACTTCGGCCTGAGGATCGCGTAATGCGGCAAGCCAAGGCCGTCGAACCTTTCCAGAACATCTTTTGCGGGCGACTTGGCGGTTTGCTCCGCTTGATACTTGATCTTCACGTAGTCGTCCAGTTTCGCGAGAATTTCCTTGTCCTGGAAGGTCGTCTTGTCCATAACCAAACAGTTCTTGCACCATTTCGCCCACATATCGACAAGGACGAGTTTGTCTTCCGCCACGGCTGCGTCGAGTCCGTCTTCCATCGAGGCGTACCACCCCTCTTCGAGCAGACCTTCTACGCCACTGGCAACTTCTTCTTGGTTCACGGAGAGAATCTCGTAGCCTAGGTAGCCGTAGTACCCAGCGAAGCCCAGGATGAACAAGCCGAAGGCCTGTTTGACGCGAACCATCCACGCGCCGGGCTTAGGCATGAAGGACAACCCCGCGCCGGCAACCGGCCACGGCAGCGCCATGCCTATGCCCAGCAAGAACGGCAACGCCAGCGCGATGGGGTTTCCCTTGGCGTACAAGTCGGCGGAGAAGACAACCACGGCAATCACGGCGGGTGCAACGCAAGCTCCGGCCAATAAGGCGGCCACGCCACCCATGCCGAATGCGAGTATGAAAGTTCCCTTGCCCTTACGGCCAAAGTTCAGCTTCGCCTGCAGTTTCGAGAAGTCGATATTGATGATGTCGAACATGGCGAGCGCGAGCGGAAAGAAGATAAGCGCGATGCCGAAGTTGAACCAAGGCGATTGGTTTATCGCGCCAAAGGTGCTGTCTGTCAGCACAACGATCAACCCGAGCGTGCCGTAGACCAGCGCCATGGCCACGCCGTAGGCTCCGCCGAGGGCCGCGCCACGCGCGCGTGAGCCAGCCTGTGACCCGGCCCCGATGATGGCGAGATTGATGGGGATCATGGGTAATACGCAGGGCGTAAGGTTGAGGGTTAGACCGCCGATCAGCACGGCGATGATGATGCCGAAAACGCCGTATCCGTCAAGCATCCCGGCTTGTTCCTCGCCCGATTCGGCGGCGTCTATGAATGCGGCAAATCCGTCGCTTTTCATGAGGCCGCCTTTCGTTCCGAGAATGTCGAAGCCGTCAAGCTTGACGAGTACATCCAACGAGCCACCACACTCGACTGCTTTGACCGCTTTGTCTTCCACGACCTCCGACGCCGGGGCAGACCCGCGCTTGAAGTCTATCGAGGCGAACAGTTCGGGTTCGGTCAATTCCAAGGCCTGCGACTCGGGTACGACCGAAACCGCAAATTCGACGGCCATGTTCCGGGGCATGAAGCAGGCCTTCTCGTTGCAGGCCTGATAGCGCAGCGAACCGGGAATCGTGTAATCCCCTTCGGCCAAGCCGCCGTCCAGCGAAAGCGCGGCGCCCATGGCGAAGGCGTTCTCGTAGACTGCCAAGTCTTCGTCCAATCCGCCCGTCTTCAGCAGGATATGTTCGGGATAGGCGACTTCGTCGAGCGTGATGCCCTCGGGCGGATTGAAGGTCAACACCGTGGGAATGAGATACTCATCCCGCGGCGTGTTGGAATTGATGTGAAACTTTTCTTTCATACTGATCCGCAAGGCTACACGAGCGGTTCCTCCCGCGTGGAGCGACGGGGATTGAATGATCATCTCGATCGTGAGCCCGGAGGGATCCGGGCGTTGCGCGGAGGCGGTTGCCGTAAAGACAACTAACGCGGCCGTTACGAGCCTCAGACTCCCTTCGAGAGCGAATCGCTGAAAAAATTTCGACTTGTCCCGGGTGGCACCCTCAAACTTGTTTGGGGTTGGGATCTTTTCCGTTGCGCTACCACCTCCAAACAAGTTTGAAGGTGCCACCCACATGGCGCGAGTGTTTCTTCGCGGTGCGAGTATTCGATATGCGTTGCGCGATAAACTGTTGCCGATCACCGTTATTCTCCAAGTTGTTTAAGAAACGCCTCGGGCGTCGTGACCGGCCGCTTGCACGCGTAATTTTCGCACACATATGCCGCGGCCTCGCCCGAAATGAGGGTCTTGCCCATCAATAACGGTATTTGTTCGCCAATTGATTCCGCGTTAGGAGCGGAAGGATCGATAAGAGCTATAACCTTGTTCGGTACGAATCGGGCGTGAAGGGCCGATAAGAAGGCGTTCACGTCCTCGCTTCCGGGCGTTCCGGCGATGGCGATTTCCTTGGGGGGGTACAGAAGGAAATCCACCGTGCCGAGCATCTTGAGGAATGCGCGGGGCGCCCTGGCGAGTAACTCGTGGTTCCCTTCCATGAGCGTCTTCGCCTTGTCGTAGTAGTCTGCGCGGTCGAGCAATTTTGCCAGGCGCAACATGCCCAGCGCGGCCATGGAATTCCCCGAAGGCGTCGCGCCGTCCTGCGTGGGGCGCGTCCGCACGATGAGATTCTTGTGGTCGTCCGACGTGAAATAGAAGCCGTTCGTTTCCTCGTCCCAGAAGCGTT
>CAYNZS010000302.1:0-4696 GCA_964401695.1 uncultured Nitrospirales bacterium | reverse complement strand
CGGCCCACCATTTGCAATAAAATACGGTAGAGAAACCGCAAAACTCTAGGCTAGGTGATTGATGAAATGTTCTGGTCCCCATCAACAGCCCTTTCATCGACGCGCGCTTTGGCCTTCCTCTCGCCAATTCTACCATAGCTCCGGCGTTACGCCTTGCGTATCGAGCGAGAAGCGCCCTTCAAAAGGTGCGCTCAACGCCGCGGAGCAATCAAGCTCCTGCCGACAAAATCATTTGGCCCTTCCACCCCCAGAAGTTCGAGCAACGTCGGAGCGACATCATAGATGGTCGATCCAAAAACTTCCCCCTGTGGCTCCAGCCCGTCTCCGCTCAAAATGAACACGCCGTCGAAATCGTGATTCGCGCCGTCTGGCCCCGTGTCATTCCTCACGGTAAACAGATCGCCGCCGCCCACAGTCCCCACCGCGCGAAACGCCAGTTCTCCGAAGTAAACCAGCAAATCCGGCGCCACTCCCCTCACTTCGGAATACAACTCTTCCGGTTTCAATGCGCGGTTTTCCATGGGCTCGCCATCGGGTCCAGGCAAACCTGCAAACTTCGCAACGAGGTCGTCGCGCAAATGGTCGTAATCGTCCGCCGCCACAATGCCGTTCGGCTCGCGATTCTCTACGTTCAGGAAAACCCGGCCATAATACCCGCCCCAGGCCCACGCACGGGTGCGAGTCCAGTCCACCATCGCGTGATCAAGCGGCGTCGCCGTGTCCGGCAGCGCCCGCTTCAACACCAAATAACCTTCGTGAATGAGCCACTGGTTAATGCGAAAGCCGCCCTTGAGGGCCTGCGCGCCATGGTCCGAGATAATCGCGACGGCCGTCTCCGGGCCCGCAAGCGCCACCAGTTCGCCTACGCGCCGGTCCAGCGCTTCATAGAAATCGCGAATCGCTCCCTCGAAGGGATTTCCCGGTTCGTGGAACGGGTGGCGGGGATCGCAATACTGCCAGAACCCGTGGTGAAGCCGGTCAACGCCCATCTCCACCATCATGAAGAAATCCCAGGGCTTATGTTTCGCCAAGTACGCCGCCGCGTCAAACCGATTCTCCATCAGCGCATGAATCCGCTCGAGCAAGCCCGCCTTGTCATCGCTTCGGAAACTTTCCGCGTCGATGATGTACTCGCCCAGATTGTCGAGAAGTTCCGCCTTCAGTTCTTGAGGATAGGTGAAGTCCGCGGAGAGATCCGGGGTCAACAGGCCTGACACCATGCACCCACGCAAGGGCCGGGGCGGATACGTTTGCGGAACGCCCAGGAGAATGGATTGTTTGCCGACCTCCGACAGAGTCTCCCAAAGCCGAGGCTCGCGCACGTCGTGTCCCGTCGAAATTCGCGCGGCTTCATAGCTGTGGCCGGGGCGGTTCCGGAAACCGTAGAGCCCGAGCCGGCCGGGATCGCGCCCGGACATCATGCACGACCACGCGGGGACGGTGATCGGCGGGTCGCAACTTCGGAGCCGGCCCCAGGCGCCTTCGGACATGAGGCGCGCGAGTGTGGGGAGGCTAAAACCGCGATCGCCGAATACGAACCGTGGTGTAGCGCAATCGAGGCCGATGACTAGAACGCGGCGCGCCATCGACGAATTCACGGTGGCAAAGAGAGGCTAACGCCCCTCCTGCTCTCGCACCATTAGGTTCGAGGCCGCGAGCCGCTTTCCCATCATGCGCGACATGTTCAGGAGAATTTGCACGGCGACGCGCTTCGTGAGAAGTTTTTGGAACACCTCCTCGCTCAGCATGAGCAGGTTCGTCGCCTCGAGCGCGACAATGGTTGCGGTGCGCGGCTCGTTATTGAGGAGGGATATTTCGCCGAAGGTCATCCCCACCGTCAGTTTGGCGAGCATCTTCGGGCCGTCGAATACACCCACCTTGCCTCCCAAGATGACGTACATCTGGTTGCCTTCGGTCTCTTTGTAAAAGACGGTTTCGCCTTTAGTGACGCGCACCGTCATGCCCTTCTGGAAGATCTTGTGTACATCAGCGGGCCTGAGCCCGTGAAAGATATCCACATGGTCCACAAGTTTCTGATACTTGGCTAAGTTCTCTTCCACGCGCCGTATCCTCCTTCGAAACCTGCCGGCATTACACCACGTAGATGTAGCGGCTACAATTCGAACAAGTGTGAATGTGTTCCATGTCTTGCCGAACCTGTTGCACAAACTTCGTCGGAAGCTTGATAAAACATCCCTGACACGTGTCGCCTTCCACGGGCACCAGCGCCGGGGCGCGCCCCTTCATCAGTTTGTCGTAATGTTTCAAGATCCGAGGATCGACGAGCCCCCGCATATCCTCGATGCGGGCCTTGATCCGGGTCTTTCCGCTCTTCGCGGTTTCCATCATTTCCTGATGAAGCTGAAGCCGGGCCAACACGATCAAATCCGCATGGCTATCCTTCATTTTCGAGATCGCCGGGTCGGTCTTTACTCCCTTGACCGCCCGCTCGTGCGCCTCCGCAAACGATTCCGAGGCGCTCTCGAGCACCGCGAAGACCTCTTCGTTCGTCTTGGCATTCATCACGGCGTCCATATTCTCCTTGTCGCTCAAGAGCCGCGCGATGGTTGCCACGAAATTCAGGTAAGTCGTCTGTTGGGAGGGCGGGTAGCAGATCAGGAATACGATCCGGACCGGCTTGCGGTCCACGGCCATGAAATCCATCCCCGCCGAAATGCGTCCAACCGCGCACGAAAGATTCTTCATCCTCGGAATGCGCGCGTGCGGCACGGCGATACCATTTCCAATCCCGGTGCTCTCGGTAGCTTCACGCGCGACGATCTGATCGAGGGCAGGCCCCACATTGTTCATCCGCTTTTTTTCGTAGAGGAGATGCGTCAATTCCTTGAGCGCGTCGGACTTATTCTTCGAGTTAATCTCTGCGACGATACAACTTTTCGCGATGAACTTCGTGATGAGCATGGAGTCTACATCCTTCAACAATTGCGGGGGTGCCGCTTGAATAGACGCCGCGCGGATACCCCAACCGGCGCGGCCCGGCGCTTAGTGTAACAACCGGACGCGACCGTGCACAAATGCCAGCCAACGATCGCCGCGCCCAACGACTTCATCGGCCTCAATTCATCGCTCCAGCGCGTCGAGCGCGGCCCTTCGCATCGCCTCGACCGGGGCGCGCTGCCCGGTCCAGCGCTCGAATTGGAGCGCCCCCTGTTGAATAAGCATTTCGAGCCCGCTGATGACCGCGCACCCGGCCTCTTCGGCGTCTTGGACGAGGCGGGTCTTGAGGGGCTTGTACACCATATCGAAAACCACGTGGTCCGGTCGCAACGCGTCGGCGGGGACACAGGTCTCGCCCTCGCAGCCGGGCGCCATCCCGACCGGTGTGCCCTGGATGATGATGTCGTGTTCTTCGAGGCCCTCTTCCACATCGACGGCGAGTGAGCCCTGCGCCACCGGAACACTGGTCTTGGCGCGCAGGTCGTCTGCAAGCGGAGCGACGCGTTCAGGATTTCGACCAAGGAGGGTGATGCGGCCGGGTGAACCCACCTCGGCGACGGCGAAGGCCACCGCGCGAACCGCGCCGCCCGCTCCGAGAAAAAGCACGCGCTTGCCAGCGAGGTTGACCCCGGCTTCCTCGAACGCGCGCAACGTGCCCGGACCGTCCGTGGTAGAGCCGATGAGGCGCCCATCTTCGTGAGTGATCGTGTTGACGCTCCCGACCTTTTCTGCCATCGGATCGATGAAATCCAAGTGTTCAATAACGGCCAGCTTGTGGGGCAGCGTGACACTCGCTCCGCGAAAGGTGGCGACCGATTTCATGCCCGCCAGAAAGGCCCCCACATCTTCAACGCGAAAAGCCAAGTAGGCGAAATTCAGGTCGAGCGCTTCATAGGCCGCGTTGTGAATGGCCGGCGACAGCGAATGGCCAACCGGGTGTCCGATAACGGCGCAAAGCCGTGTGTCCGCGTCTATCATAGGCATAGAGTGCCGGGGTCCGCCTAGCCTGGGGGCCAGGTCATTTGACGGCCACCGAGAATGTGCAAATGGATGTGGTACACAGTCTGCCCGCCACCGCCGTTCGTATTAATAACGTAACGCAGCCCTTCCCCCACCAGGCCCTCCCGCCGCGCGATTTCGTTGGCCGCGAACAGAAGCCCACCCATCGTGTCGCGGTCCCCCTCTTCCGCGTCTGTGACACGCGCAATGTGTTTGCGCGGAATCAGCAAGATGTGCGTAGGCGCGGCTGGGTCAATATCCCGAAACGCGTAGTAGGCCTCGTCCGAATAAACTTCATCCGAGTGGATTTCCCCGGCGGCTATCTTGCAGAAGAGACAGTCTTCAGCCATGTTCGTCCTCCCTGTAACGGAATCCGGGCCTGGTTATCTCACCGCTTTTCGCAGCGAGACGGTGAGATATCCAGGCTAGGCGGCATCAGACGATAGCGTATCGCGCTCGGAGAACGCAAAGGCAGGGCCGCCTGAATTCAAGATCTAAGTGCAACACGGTGTTCTTCTCGTTGTTCTAGAAAGACTTCCTATGGTGTCTGGTATCCGAGTATTTTTCTTGGCCGGTTGTTTAGGTCCTCCTATATTTGACGTATCTGCTGGTCGGTCAGGCCTCGGAAGGGTGTGCCTTTGGGCAGCTAGCGGCGAATGAGTCCATTGCTACTCTCGTTGGTGTCCCGCTGGTAGGAGGAGTAGGGAGCGGCGAAATAGATGGATGCCGGGAGCGCTCC